>CAXTCR010000185.1:0-7944 GCA_964242555.1 uncultured Ktedonobacteraceae bacterium | reverse complement strand
AGGGCATGATGGATAGTACCCACAGCGATAAGCATAGGTATCGGTGCTTGCGAAGCCGAGGCATTACGATCACTCAAAACAAGCAGCGTCGTCCCTTGCTCAATAGCAGTAATGGCTTGTTGTTGTAACGTGTCCAGAGCACCCTCTAACGCTCCTGGTTCTGCGTGCACATCAAGCGTCGTGTTCAACGTTGTCGTGCTAAAGTTTGGACTGGTCCGTAACAGTGCCAGTTGCGCCTCGGTCAGCAGCGGGGTGTTAATATGGAGCAAACGCGCATGGAGTGGTGTTTCAGTCAGCAAACTCTGACGATAGCCAAGGTACGAGCCAAGCGACATCACAATGCGCTCTCGCAATGGGTCAATGGGTGGATTTGTCACCTGCGCGAAACGCTGGTGGAAGTGATCGTAGAAAGAGCGAACCTGACCCGAGAGTACCGCGAGAGGCGCGTCATCACCCATGCTCCATACCGGCTCTTTGTTGTCCATCAGCATGGGTTTCAGGACCATCTCAACATCTTCATGTGTGTAGCCAAAAAGTTGTTGTCGTGTGAACAGGGCGTCATCGCGCAACACATCTCCCTCATTAAGCGATGCATCGTGTGGTAGAGATTTCAGACGCTGGCCCGCCACCCATGCTCCATATGGTTGTTTCTGCGCGAGCATCTCCTTGATTTGTGCATTGTGCAATACAACATGCCGCTCGACATCTACGGCAATCATTTCCCCCGGGCCAAGCCGACCCTTTTCGACCACATCTTGCTCATCCAGCGAGACCACTCCCGTCTCGGAAGCGACAATTAACAAGCCCTGCTTGCTGAGCGTATAGCGTGAGGGACGCAGCCCGTTGCGGTCAAGTGCGGCTCCTACAAAGCGTCCATCGCTAAAGACAAGGGCAGCAGGCCCGTCCCATGGCTCAATCAGGCCTGCATGATACGCACACCACGAGCGTTGTGCCTCGTCCTGCGTCTCGTCCTGCTCCCATGCCGGTGGTACAAGCATCTGCATCGCCTGTAAGAGATCACGCCCCGAGCACGTGAGCAATTCTAGCACATTGTCAAGTTGTGCAGAGTCGCTTACCGTTCCTGGCTGTATTACTGGCACAAGGTCCCACACACGCTCACCCCAGAGTGGTGAACTTAAAGAGCCTTCACTTGCGGCCATCCAATTGCGGTTGCCCTGCACGGTATTGACTTCTCCATTGTGTGCAAGCATACGCAAGGGTTGCGCAAGAGGCCAGGAAGGGAAGGTGTTTGTGCTGTAACGCTGGTGAAATACTGCAATTGCACTCTCATACAGTGGATTGGCAAGATCAAGATAGAATTGTGCCAATTCATGCGGCGCGAGCAGTCCTTTGTAAATGATTGTACGATGAGAGAACGAAACGATGTAACACTCGGCAATCGTGGCGGCACGCAGACGCTTCTCTATGAGGCGGCGCGCATAGTAAAGTTCGCGCTCAAAGGCATGCTCATCAAGACCGGTGGGCCGCGTCACTAGAAATTGCTCAATTGACGGTGCTGTTTCGCGCGCACGTATCCCCAGCACTGCATAATTAACCGGCGGTATGCGCCATTGTAATAATGGCAGAGAAACCTCATTCAGGACCTGTTCGATAATCTCCCGGCTCTTTGCGTAAGCTTCAGGAGCATGTTTTTGTGATGGAAGAAAGACCATACCTACCGCGAGATCGTCGGCAGTAGCCTGCAGTTCCGCTTGCAAGAGCGCAACTGGAACCTGCGTGAGAATACCTGCGCCATCGCTTGTCTCCGCGTCTGCATCCTGTGCCCCACGATGTATGAGGCGGGCAAGAGCTTCGAGTGCGGTTTGTACTAAAGCATGACTAGGCTCACCGGATACTTGAGCAAGAAAGCCCGCACCGCAGGCATCGTGCTCCCAACGGTCTTCGTACAAGGGGTAGGAAAAGGAAGAATGCATGAATAGCCCTCCAGAAAACATACTCGTCTGCTCTCATCCAATGGGCACCTGCGCTGGGGCCGGAGGATTTGATGATTTTGTATCAGTGTCTATGGATGTGTGCAAATGATACAAACAAGGGTTTGTTGTATCGAATATAGCTAAACCATTCGCGGGTATGTAGCGCGTGGGGAGCGCCTAGAGATGCGGCATTGAGTCCTGGGGAGCGGCGTAGCTCAAGTCAAACAAGCATCATCACCTGTGAAAAGAAATATAACATATTCTTATAAGTACCACAAGGAGTTGGTATATGCAAATTGTCCACAAGTACCTTATGAAGGTGTAATTATTGTCAAGAGAAAATGGCTACCGAACAGCGTGGTGCGCGAATTGTGCAAGAATACCAAATGCAATCACTACTAAAGAGAGGCAGATGATGATGAGGGCCGCCCATTTCAACTGGCGTGTCCAGTTGTTTTCCTGTTGCTTCTCAGGTATGTAGTGCACCGGTTTCACCTCAGAAAGATATTGCAAGTCGTGCAGCATTTCGCGCATCGAAGAGTAGCGCTTCTCAGGGTCACGGCGGATAGCTTTCATAACGACTGTTGCTAACGAAGGTTGGATGTTCGGATTATAGTCGAGGATCGAGGGTGGGTCCTGCGAGACGTGCTGGTTCATTACGGCAAACACATTCTCACCATCGAATGGTGTACGCCCACAAAGCATCTCGTATAATATAATGCCGACAGCATAAATGTCGGAAGCGGCGGTGCCACGCTCTCCTTTTAACTGCTCTGGCGCCATATAGTCAGGGGTGCCAACGGTGCCAGATAGCCCACGCCACGTCACACGCCTTGCACCTTCAAGCAACGCAATGCCAAAGTCAATGATCTTCACATTGCCGTTCTCTTCAATCATGATATTCTCTGGCTTAATATCGCGATGAAACACACCATGCTCATGACAATAGGCTAATGCATCACAAATCTGTATCGTAATTGGAAGTGCCCCTTCAAGCGGTAGGGGGTGAGGTGCACGTTCTTCAAGTAAAACACGCAGGGTGCGCCCCTTGATGTACTCAACCACGAGATATTCCTGACTCCGCTCCTCATCCACATTAAAGAGATGCTGCACATTGGGGTGATTGATGCGGTTGCCGATCTCTGCCTCGCGTTTGTAGCGTTCGAACACAGCAATGTTCCCAAGGATATCATCGTTGGGAATCTTCAACACGACCTCTCGCCCGTTATGTATGTCTTTAGCAAGGTAGACGCGGTTCATGCCACCATGACCAAGCATGCGCATAATTTCATAGTGGTCAACGTGCGTGCCGGCAGTGTACGTCATAGGCAGCGCTATCTCTTCTCTTTTTCTCAGTGCATCGCTACATGGCTCCAGTATAGCATACCTAAAATGGAACACCAAGCAAAAAATATACCTAAAAATAGCGACTATTTGCCGTTCCACCCTATCTATGCTACAGTGTAGCAAGAGATTCATACATGGTGTGCGAAAGGACTTTGTCACTTGTCACAGGACGCTCTTGTACAGAATGCCACCGTTGCAACACAGGGGGATGAGCATAGTCATGGTGGAACCTTATTAGGACCATTACTCTGCTGGGCCGTTGTTTTTGCGGATATAGGGACCTCGGTGTACTATGTGCCGGGCATTCTTTACGGCAACGTTGGAAACCTTGCTGGCTTCTTTGTCTTGCTCACCATGTCCGTCTTTGTCTTGCTCACACTCAAATATGCCGAGGTGACACATCGCTTTCCACAGGGTGGAGGCGTGGTAACGGTCGCGGCTTCGGCCATAAACAAGTGGGTGGGCGCGTTGGGTGGCATGTTCATTCTTGTCGATTACTTCCTCACAGCGGCAATTAGCTGTCTATCAGGAATGCAATATTTGAGCGTTGTTCTACCAACCCTTGGAGTGAGTCTCGCGGTACCATTCTTCGGGCCAATTCAACTCCCCCTCCTTTTTATAACTATCGGAGTGCTTATCCTACTTGGCATTCTTAACTGGGTGGGTATCAGCGAAAGCGCCAAGGTAAGCCTCGTCGGTGCGATTATTGCGTTCGGCAGCGATATTGCCATTCTCATTACAGTCTTTACACAGCTTTCTTTCCCAGCATTTTTAAAACTCGTCGCTGAAATATTCGCATCCCACGCGCTTACTCCACAAGAACTACTGGTGGGCTTCGCTGGTTCCTTCCTCGCTTTTTCTGGCTTGGAGAGCATCTCACAGTTGTCACCTGTGATGCGCACACCACGTAAACGCGTATCTGGGATCGCACTCCTCCTGGTCGTACTTACTATTGGTATTACTAGCCCATTGCTCACAATGTTTTCAACACTACTACTACCGGCAGCCGCCAAGAATCCTATATTGAGCAGTCAACTTATATCTCTCCTTGCGGGTCATTGGGGCAACGGCATACTCCAAACGGAGGTTGCAATTAGTGCCAGTGCACTATTGGTTTTCGCCAGCAATACCGCTATCATTGGCGCGTACCATGTGTTTATGGCCCTCTCGCGTTTGGGCTTCTTTCCGGCCTTTATACTCAAACGCAACAAACTCCGTGGTACTCCACACTACTCCATTATGCTGGCAACTGGTATTCCAATTGTGGTGCTTTTGCTGGTGCTTGGCAATATCAACGTGCTGGGCGATATGTATGCATTTGGCTTGCTTGGCGCCTTTACATTGACATGCCTTGGACTGGACATCGTACGATATAGAGACCGGCGTACTGTCAGAGCACGTCGGCCTCTACACACACGCCCACTCGAAGAGGATGGCAAGAAAATAACGACAGCTCTAGTACCACTGGACGTATCGCACGAAAACGAGTTACAGCATAATGGCCATTCTACACATGAAAGTAATGGGGCAAATGGGGCAAATGGGGCAAATGGCATTTACAAGACTGCTGCAGGGATTACGGTACGCGATCGCATACGTAACGCATGGAGTTCGCTGGACTTTGGCCTCGGCATCCTTACCACGCTCCTTGTCATGGTCGCATGGTCTACCAATCTTGTTGCAAAGCCGCTGGCCACGCTCTTTGGGGGTTCAGTCACAATCATTGGCATGGCTATCGCATACTTCAACTACAAACACCAGGAGTCTCAGGGCAATACGCCTATTCATGTTGTTTCTTTGAGCAGTGTCGAACACCTGTCTCATGCAACACTTGCCGTTCTCCTTGCAGGAAAAGAGAAACACAATGATCTTGTGGTGCAAGCGGCAACCAATCATGCAAATGGAAAGCCACTCGCATTCCTGTACGTAGGAGAACCCCAAAATGCCCCGTCGGTGCAACCGTTTGAGTACTACGAACCCTATCTGTATGATGAGTCGGCTATTCAAACGTTGAGAACCGCTGAAACCATGATGCTTGCTAAAAATGCGAATGCGGACCCACAATTTCTTTATCGACCAGTACAACAGCTTTCCGAGGAGCAAGAGGCCGAAATTGTGACACGTATCTGGCAGACAATGCGTCCACACGAAATTCTGATCGCGGCAGACGACGTACCGATGTTAAGTAGCATTAGCCCCAATCGTATCCGTTATGAAACCCTCTCCGGTGGAAAAGTAGCTCATCTTGTTGCAAAATGGTAAGCTCATCGGTTATTTAGAATATTTTTAGGCTTTTCCTTATAGGCCTTACGACTTCTTGAGCGTTTTTGCCTTACACTAAAAGCAGTGAAAGAGTTTTACTGCTTACCAGTTTAGTGTTTAAGAGGAACAGTGTAATGGAACAAAATCGCTATCTCTTGCCATTTACATGTGATGTGGATATACAGGCCATTCGCTCTGCACTAGTATTGGCAAAAGTACATAATGCAAAGCTCGTTGCACTCGTTCTGCTCCCACTTTCGCAGCAACAAAGCCCGGACAATGTTCGACTTGAGCATCTTCAGCAAGCACAGGATTTTCTAAGCGTCCTCGAAACACAGGCCGCAATCCAAGCTGTCCCGGTAGAACTGCACACCGACTATACCTACGATATCTCCGAAAGTATTTCCTACTACAGGAAACAATTGGGTTGCCAACGCGTCCTCATCTCTTACGAGGGTGAAAGAGCGCACTTCTTACAGCCTCATGAGGCATTGTGCCTTCGCGAGACAAAGACCCACCCAATTCACGTGCTGTACGCACAACCGAAGCCAACAAAAAGAAAAGCAGGCAGAGGATTTCTTGCCGCACTGGCGACACAGGCCGCCAGTTTCTTATAAATACAAACATAGACAGGCGCGGCACATGCTAAGGGGAATTAGTTAGCATGTGCCGCGCCTGTCTACGTCTACCTCTTCAATAAGAGGAGACTACCTTCCACCACTTACACTGACAGAGATATCGTTTCTCTCTTTGTGATCTTCCGGATGCAACACCTGTACTCCTGTAACCGCTTGCTTGATATACAGATAAGCGAAGCCACCGACAAGCCATCCAAGGCTAACAACGCCAGCGATAATCGTATCCACCTGAGAGGCTCCACCTGCGGTGATCGCGTAGTAGAGTACGGCGAATAACATACCGATGTTGAGTATCGCTCCACCAATAGGCGCGATGAGCGTGGTAAAGACGTTGCGCTTAGCGACACCGGCGAAGGCAATCACACAGATGATACAGGTCATGCCGTAGAGGACGAAGGTGCCGATGTTAGAGATCAGCGTGATCTGCGTCAGGTTGTTGACATTCAATACGCCGTACGCGCCAAGTATCGCAGAAAGAACCGTTAGCACGATAACACCAACATGTGGCGTGCGATACCGACCGTGCAAAAAGCCAAAGATAACCGGCAGCTCGGTATCTTTGCCCATTGCATAGGTGACACGCACACCTGTGTTTAGACAGGAGAGTGAGGTACCAATAAGGGCGATGACCACCGTTGTCGCCAGGATAACCGCGAAGGCAATACCGTTTCCACCAAGGAGCGCATCACCAATAATTTTTGCCATGTCACCAATTGGAGCAGCTGAATTGGTGGCCGCGTCCAGACCAGTGTACACCGTTTTGCCGACAGTCGTGGTGTAGCCACTGTTCATGAAGAAATTCGCGGCAAAGTACTCGAAGAAGTAGAAAATGACGGCCTGGATGATCAGCGAGAGAAGGACGCCGCGAGGGATATCCCGACCTGGATTCTTCGTCTCGGCAGCAAGCGCCGTCGCGGACTCGAAGCCTACGACAAGCAGGATTGCGATACTCACCTGGAAGATGAGGCCACTCAAGTCGTGAGGCGTCACTACGCTCAATGCAGTGGGATGGACATAGTGCACATTGGGATGTGTGGCGCGATACACGATTGCGAGTACGGAAAATGTGACAAGGGCTAGAATCTGAATGACGTTGATAATGATGTTAGCAAGCGTTGCACCAGATACGCCGATATAAGCAATCGCACCAACGAGTGCCGCAAATAAGACGCATACAATAACTTCTTGCCATGGAGCACCAAAGTCTGGATTAAACGTCTGAATGATGTACGTAATAACCAGACCCATGAACGCGACCATAATACCCGGGTACACCCAATAGTAGAGATGCGAGGCCCAACCAATAATAAATTTAGCCAGTCGTGCGAACTTGAAGTGTTTGTGCTCTTCTTTGTGCAGAATAGCAGCTTCCGCGAAGTAGTACGAACTGCCTGCACCCGCTTCAGGGTAACGCTGGGCGAGTGCCGCGTACGCAATCGCCGTCAACAAAGCAATAGCGGTCGCGATAAAAACAGAGAACCACATATTCATTGCCGAGCTTGATGGCGCTTGCAATTGATACGTGGTCCAGAGGAACGCTCCCGGCGCAATCAACGCCATCGCGTTAATCGTTACACCGGTAAGGCCAAGAGTTGGCACCATTTTGACTTCGGAGGATGCGTTAGCAGCCATGTAGTAGTCCCTTCCTGTGTCTTAAAAAAGCATGTCAACACTTGCGGCATCGTTACCACACAGAAAAGCACTCACGGCTTTTAGATGAGGAGAGGGAACGCTAACAGTGCATCCCCTGTTCTCAATGTTGT
>CAXTCR010000184.1:0-7965 GCA_964242555.1 uncultured Ktedonobacteraceae bacterium | reverse complement strand
CTCCAACGTGGGTCCTGCGAAAACGGTTCCTACGAAGATGGGCGAATTCGTAGGGACCAAATGTATTGCGTCCGCGCATGAGCGAAGGGATGCGCGCGTCCCAAATATATCGAATGCACCAATTATCACACCCTACAAATTGCGGTAATAATAGTAATCTAGTAATGTAGTGAATACAGTAATGTCAGTAATATGGTAATATCCGTAATAAGGTAATGAATTCGGAGAGCAATGTGCAGTCACAGTATTCAGGAACACGAGATAGGTCCTTCATCACAGAGACCTACCTCTCAGACGAACAAAACCTAACAGTAGGAACTATGGACGACATCGAACGCCGCCTCCCGACAATCAGTTCTGAGCTAGAGTTCCTCAACACTATCGGCAAACGCTTCGTTGCGGCCCTCGACCGCTTCGATGTCCACCGTGCCCTCATATCCACCCTGAAAGACCTGTACACGTTCTCCGCCTGCTGCATCCTGCTCAATGGCACCCCGCACCAACTCTTCATCATTCCCTGCCAGCCGCTCAGTGCCGCATGTATCAAAGACATGATTGAACGCACCATCAATGCCGCTCGCGTCCTGGACTTCACCCCCATCGACGACGAAGCACTCGCCCAAACCGCCTACTTTGACGCACCCGACGAGGTCGCCCAGTTTCGCACACAGGAAGCTATTGAGGGGACCGAGCTGCTTTCCAACCTCAACATTCCCCTCACCATTGAAAATCGCATCATCGGCGTCTTGAGCCTGTTCGACGAACTGGTCGGGAGTTTCGATAGCAACCTGCTCAGACTCACCACGATGATTGCCGACTACGCCGCATTTGCGCTGGAGAATGTCCGCCTGCGCGAACTCGAACACGCAATGTGGCGACAGGCCGAATACGAGCGCCGCCGTCTCGAACTTATTATTCGCAGCATGGCCGAAGGTCTGCTGATTACCGATGAGCAGGGTGCCATTGTCTCCATTAATCAATCAGCAGAGCGTATGCTCTCACAAGTTATCGAAGACCTCCCACTCCATATTCCGCTGCAACAACTTGCGCGCGAAGGTCAAAAACTATGGCTCTCCACCTTAGCCGCCTGCGTCGAAAAAGCTCTGCAAAGCAACTCTATCGTGAGTAAAGAGATAGTCGCGGGCGACAGTAGCGAACAGGTGCCCCTGACGTTAGGTATAAGCGCCGCCCCACTCGATAACAGTTTCAGCGATACTGATCATCTAAACGGCGTTGTTCTCGTTCTCAACGACATCACCGCCAACAAACAGGTTGAGCGCCTAAAAGACGAATTCGTCTCCGCCGTCTCGCACGAACTGCGCACACCGCTCACCAACATTAAAGGCTACACACAACATCTGGTGCGCCGCATAGAACGCCGCATTCGCAAAGCCCAAGACACCTTGCCGCCGCAGGACATAGCCGCACTCGACCTGCCCGAAAGCGTCGATCTGCGCAGCGTCCTTATTGTCCAGAGTCAGGTTGGTCGCCTCGAACGACTCGTCAACGACCTGCTCGACCGTTCGCGCATCCAGTGGGGCCAGCTTAACCTCACCTACAAAGAATTCTTTCTCGCCAACATGCTCTCCGAATGCATCAACTCGGCACAGGCCAGCGCCGAGCAGCACATACTCTCTCTGGACATCGACGTAACCAACACCCGAATTATCGCCGACGAAGAACGTATCTCTCAGGTCGTCGGCAACCTGCTCGATAACGCCGTCAAATACTCGCCTCAAGGAGGACAAGTCGTGGTGCACCTCCAGGAACAGGATGGCATGTACCTTATCAGCGTTATCGATCAGGGTATTGGCGTCAATCCCGAGCACTACGAACACATCTTCGAGCGCTTCTACCGTGTCAGCAATGCCACCACCCGCCAATACTCTGGCGTTGGCCTTGGCCTCTACGTCGCGAAAGCCATCGTCCTTAAACACGGCGGCAACATCTGGCTCTCCGCCAACAAAGACATCGGCGGCACCATCTTCTACGTCACCCTACCCAAAACACCAGCACTTACCTAATCACCTTCAGATGCGATACATCTGGTTCCTACAAAAATCTGAAGGTTTTCGTAGGGACCAGATGTATCGCGTCCGAAAGTCTGACAATCCATTGTCTATGTATGATGTTACAAAACCTGCATCAAATCGCCTGCGCTAAACCCAAAATGATCGCTCAAATACGTCTGCCCAAACGCTGTAAAATGTATCTTTGTCCACGTCACACGAAACAGCAGGATCGTCCGCAGGATACGCGCTTCACCCCATAGCGGATGTCGTACATCACGGAAGGCATTGACAATATCAAGCGTACTGGTCAGCAATACGCCGCACACAATCGTAAGGATTTGCCAGAGAGGAGGAAATGAAAGTGAGACAGGAGCAATACGTGTAAAGAGTCCAAGATAGAGCACTCCACCAGACACACACGCTGGGAATAACACATCGAGCCAGATATACAGCAGCGACGGTTCGCGCAACGACATCACAGAAACACCCAGCGGCCCAACCGCCCAACCAATCAGCTGATCTTGCCGTAAGAGCGGCAACAATATATGCGCACATCTAAACAGCACTATCCAGAGAACCGCCAAAAGGACAAGCCCAATCGGATTTAAGATGTGTATAGACCCAACAATTTCTCGCATGTGCAAAACTCCTCACGCTCCAACGCTTAACCTGCTCTTCTTATTATAAGGCGTACATCTATTGCTATGCAATTCCTATAGAATACGACAATCTTTTTTATATTCTCTCTTTCCTCGTCCCTATCTACATGTAGAGAGTGCATCCACGTTGCTCAAGCTCCGAAATCCACTCCGGTACCACCGCTAACTTATTCCAACGCATATCAATCTTCTCCAATGTAGGGAGGTCTCTAATGCTCTCCGGCAACGCCACCAGCCTGTTTCCCCTCAAGTCAAGATGCGTGAGTCTCTTCAAGTACCCAAGCGACCGGGGCAAAGTCATCAAACAATTGTTTCTCAGGTCAAGGCGAGTAAGCTGTGTCATGTTGCCCAACGCCTCTGGTAAAGCTGTTAACGCGTTATTGGTCAGATACAACTCCTTCAGTTGTGTCAATCCACCAATCGTCTCCGGCAATGCCGCCAATGCATTATTCATAACATATAATTCTCGCAACTTACTCAACCCCCCAATCGTCTCTGGCAGCACCGTCAGTGCGTTGTTATACAGCCGCAGTTCCCTCAACTCAACAAGCCTATCGATAGTATCAGGAAGAGAGGTCAAACGACTATCGGTCACATTTAGATACCGCAGGTTGACAAGCTGTGCCAGCGTATCAGGAAACTCCGCCAAAGCGTTGTCGCCGATATACAAGAAATATGTCAACTCCCGTAATTCACCAATCGACTCAGGTAATGCGGTCAAACAATTATGCGCTATATCAAGCGTATGCAGGTGCTTAAGTCCTCCGATCCCCTCAGATAGCGTCGTCAACCGGTTCTCAGCAACATTTAGTAGTCGCAAATCTTGTAAAGCCCATAGTTCTTCAGGAAGGACAGTAAGCGCATTGTTGCCCACACTCATCTCCCTTAACCCTTGCAAAGAGCCTATTCCTTTAGAAAGTGAGACAAGCCTGTTCCCATAAGCATTGAGCACTCTAAGCCTCAGGAGCTTATACAGACTTTCAGGAAGTGCTACAAGCGCATTCCTATCGACATAAAGTTCTTCGAGCCACTGTAAATCTCCTATAGATTGAGGGAGCGAGGTTAACTCATTCCCATCCAGGTAAAGCTTCTCAAGCCGCGTCATTTCCCTGAGTGACTCAGGTAGTGATGTTAGAGCATTTCCAGTCGCGTCCAAAAACCGCAAATGCACCAACCCGCGAAGTGACTCGGGTAGCGATGTTAGTCCATAATAGCGAAATGACAGAGCGACAACATGCTCATGTTCGACCGAAAAGCCTATATGCACCTCACGCCGCTCAATCACCTCTCTCGTTACAAGAGGAATGTGCTCATTAGTAGAAAGTACCCCATGCTCTTGCAAACACTTCTCTACATTCCCAAGCGCCTCAGCCTCAGTCCCTGAAAGGAGGGCATTGTTGTATACCTGCTTTTCAACCTCTCGTGACATCTTTCCCCCTAGAAAAAATACGGATAAAGAAGACCCCGGAGTCTTCTTCGAAAAATTCTTGGAACATTTCTACATGAATCGCTGTTATCCTATAATAAGAAATAACGTCGTACAAACACTCTCGGTTCTCCCAAAAAGGATGGGCATATGGATATTCCCCTTTCCGTACTTGATCTCTCACCGGTTGACAAAGGCTCAAATAGCAGAGAAGCATTGCAAAACACACTGCGCCTCGCACAATTAGCAGACTCGTTGGGCTACACACGCTATTGGGTAGCAGAGCATCATAACTCAACTATGACCGCCAGTTCTACACCCGAACTGCTGATTGGCTATATCGCGCAAGCCACGAAACATATTCGCGTCGGCTCTGGCGGTATGATGCTTCCTAATCACTCAGCCTTAAAGGTCGCTGAAGTCTTTCGCTTCCTGGAAACGATGCACCCTGGACGCATCGATCTTGGCATCGGTCGCGCCCCCGGCACCGATCCCAAAACTGCCCTCGCCCTGCGTCGCTTCCGTGAGGCACTTGGAGCCGACGACTTTCCAGGTCAGCTCATGGAACTTTTCGCCTTTGTTGGAGAACACGGCGGATTTCCTCCCATGCATCCCTTCAAAACAGTGCAAGCCATCCCCAGCGACGTATCGCTGCCCCCCATCTGGCTATTGGGATCAAGCGACTATAGCGCACAGGTCGCAGCTGTAATGGGACTCGGCTTTTCCTTTGCCCATCATATCAATCCCTCGCTCGCCATTCCCGCCATCGAGTTCTACCGGACAAACTTTAAACCATCGGGCCGTCTCGAAAAACCACATGTTATTCTTACCGTATCCGTCGTCTGTGCCGATACAGACCAGCGCGCCGAAGAACTTGCCCGCTCAATGGGTCTCGCATGGGTCCGTCTCGTTGGCGGTCGCTCTGGTCCAATCCCAAGTCCGGAAGAAGCCAAAGCACACACCTATACTGAAGCCGAGCAAGCCATTGTCAACGATCATCTTGCCAAGCAGTGTATCGGCACACCTGCCACAATTCATCAGCGTCTACTTGACCTTATTGCGCAAACGCAAGCCGACGAACTCATGATAACCTCCATGATGTACGGCTACGAGAACCGCGCCCGGTCCTACGAACTCCTGGCCGAAGCGTTCGAACTACAAAGAGTAGGTCTCCCGCCCAAACACATGGAGCTAACACCCACTTTTTAATATCAAGGAGTATCCATGGGCCTTCACCCGTAACTGCGCTCCGTCAGCAACTACACCATGCTGACGGAGTGCTTGTCTGCACACCAGAATATGCTTACGGTGTCCCCGGCTCATTAAAAAAATGCCCTCGATTGGACAGTCTCATCAGGAGAATTCGTGATTAGCCCAAATAGCTAAAGTCAATAGATAATCCGACAAATTTGTAGGGAACGATGTATCACACCCTCTTGGTATTACGATTACCAACGAGGACGTAATACATCGCTCCCTACAAAATCCGCTCTTACGCAAGCTCAATCCGCTGCCGCACATGCACAACCGCGACCACCGCTGTAACTACCAAACACAGCGCGCCACTCAGCCCTAACGTCATCTGTGCCCCGATATTTTGTGCAACCCACCCAATAAGCAGGTTGCCAAAAGGAGCCAACCCAAATGTAATCAAAATCCTGAAGCTCAAAATTCGTCCACGCATATGCTCTGGTGTCATCGACTGTATCGCCGTATTGGTCACGACAAGCGGTAGCACTGAACAGACACCTAGCACTAAAAGAGCAGGCAATGCAATGAGCACATTATACGCAAACGCAAAAGCCACACACGCACTACCACCAATTACACACAGGATAATCATGAGCCTCAGCGTACGCCGCAAACGTGTGCTCATTAACAAGAACAGCAACGCTCCCGCAAGTGCCCCTGCGCCCGTAACGGCATTCAAGAAGCCCAGTCCCTGCGCGCCGATACGAAAAATGTTCCCCGCGAATATGGGTAATAGAGTCGAGAAAGGAAACACCAAAAATGCCAGCAGGAACTGTAGCAAGAGAGCGAGTTGTAGCGCCCGGTGCTTACGCACATAGGCAACACCTTCTCGTAGCCCTCTCCACACACTCTGCCCCTTCGCCTTAAGCTGTTTGTGATCTGCACGCACAAACAACAATGAAAGTAGGACCGCTATATAGCTCACACTATTCAGATAGTACGAACCCGCAATACCCACAATCCCAACGAGGATACCACCTAATGCAGGACCGATAGCCCGCGAAAGGTTAAACTGCATAAAGTCTAAAGCCACACCCTGCTTTAGTTCTTTCGCCGGCACCAGATCAGTCACAAACGTCTGCCACGCTGGAAGACCAAGCGCACTCACAATACCGTTGATGAGTGCCGCCGCCAGGATTTCCCATACAGCTATCATGTGCAGCGTCGTCAAAATTCCTAGCGACAGCGCCGTTGTCATATAGATCGATTGCGTACAAAACAGCATCGTGCGCCGGTCCCAGCGATCGACCAAAACACCACCGAAGAGTGAAAACACAAGATTGGGCACCGTCGCCGCTAGCGTAACCAGTCCAAGTAAAAGAGCAGATTGCGTCAGCTGTAACACTTGCCACCCTTGCCCAACCGATTGAATCCAGAAACCAACGCTAGATAAAAAAGAGCCAATCCAGAAAATGCTAAAGTTTTTTTGTGCTAATGGATGTAACGTAGTCCTTATTGATCGAGAACTATTTTTTAATGAGATAGAAAAAGACATACTAAAGTTAACCTTGCTAGATTCAAACCATATCAAGGAGGTGTAACGGAGAAGAAGTTGTTCACACAGCACTGGATGAAGAACCAAAGATATGGAAGAAACGAGAAGGGGACAGAAACATCCTTGTCTCTGCCCCTAAACAATACAAGTAAAGCAACGCTTCTTATACGTAGCTCGTACTCTCTACCTTTAGGCTATGACATAGCCTAACAGAACCGCAATAGATAAAGTATCTATAATGTAGAACATGTATATGTGCATATTCTATTCCATCCCTTAAAAGAGTTGTTATAACCTCAGATTATACGAAGCACAAAAATGCATGTGGTACTATAAAAGATAATCGAAATTATCCAGCCATTCTTACGAGAGGATACTCAACATGCCAGAAATAGATGGAGATCACGTCTTCGGCTTCGACACCCTATCGGTTCACGCCGGTCAGCGTCCAGATTCAGCAACCGGTGCTCGTGCGGTGCCTATTTATCAAACCACGTCGTACGTCTTTGAAGATACTGATCATGCCGCCCATCTCTTTGCCCTGCAACGCTTCGGCAATATCTATACCCGCATCATGAACCCGACTACCGCCGCATTCGAAGAGCGCGTCGCAGCCCTCGAAGGCGGCACAGGTGCTGTCGCGACCGCATCAGGTATGGCCGCACAAATGGCCGTCATGACTACACTGCTACGCCCCGGCGACGAAGTGGTGTCTGCACGAAGTCTCTACGGTGGCACCTACACGCAGTTCGATCTCACCCTACGCACATGGGGCATCAATACGATCTTCGTCGATAGCACCGATCCCGAAAATTATCGCAAAGCCATTACGCCACGTACCCGTATGCTCTACGGCGAAACCATCGGCAACCCTCAAGGCAATGTCCTCGACATTCGCGCCGTTGCCGACATTGCCCACGAAGCCGGTGTTCCGCTCGTGGTCGATAGCACATTCACAACACCTTATCTCATTCGCCCATTCGAGCACGGTGCCGATATCGTCGTGCATTCCGCCACGAAGTTTATCGGTGGACACGGCAACTCCATTGGCGGCGTTCTGATCGAAAACGGCAAATTTCCGTGGGACAATGGCAAGTTCGCGCACATCGTCGATCCCTCCCC
>CAXTCR010000183.1:0-7985 GCA_964242555.1 uncultured Ktedonobacteraceae bacterium | reverse complement strand
TGCCCTGCTCGCTCATAGCTTGACAGAGGCGATAGACCGTGGGCAAGGGAAGGTGTGTGCGTTTAGAAATATCTTGAGGTGATAGCACTGTACTCCCCTGTGTGAAGGTGTGCAGGATTGCCATGAGCTTGTCAAGCACACCAACGTCTGTTTTTCGCTCATCTGTCATACCTTGCTCGTCTCTATCTGGTATTCCATATATTGGAATTTATTTTATTATATGGAAAGTATGCATTATAAAAATACATTTGTCAAGATGGCTTCTCTCTTTACCACTCGACAAGGTTTTGTGAGAGCGTCCAGAGTTGCTCGGCATGGTCTGGGTTCAGCGCGTAGGGCATATAGCCTTTGTTGTCTTGTGCTCCTGGCTCAAGTGGGAGGGCCTCGTTGCAATCCGCCAAGTAGAGACCACCGATTCCCTCTAGTTCATGTCCAACACTGGCCCATGCGGTTGTTGCTGCACCCTGCTCAGGCGTTTTAAAGAGCGAGATGAGGTTGCCCGCTTCGTCATACCATCCCAGAGAGCGCATCTCCTCGTATGTCATATGCTGCTGAAGTCCGGTGCGAATGCTGCCGGGACTCACGGCGTTTGCCGTGATGCCCTGGCCGTTACAATGACGTGTTAGAGCAACCGCAAGGAGCGCATCGGCAGTTTTCGATTGAGCATAGGCTTCCCACTTTTCGTACGGACGATGGTGATACTGGATGTCGTCGAAGTGGATATCCGAAACCTGATGGACTCTGGATGTGAGTGAGACGATGCGAGCTGGTGCGGCTTTTTGCAGGGCAGGAAGGAGGAGGCGTGTGAGCAGATAATGACCAAGATAGTTCGTCGCGAACTGTTGCTCGAACCCATCGACGGTGTAGCCTAGTGGTGTTGCCATAATGCCCGCATTATTGATAAGCAGGTCCAGCTTTGTCCATTGTGCGAGAAACTGATCCGCTGCATGACGCACTGAGGCGAGTGAGCTAAGATTCAGTGCAAGGATATGTATCTGCGTATCAGGATTGGTCGCCTGTAGAGCCTTCGCTGCACTCTCTCCCTTTACTCTGTCGCGTACGGCCATGATCACCTCGGCATGTGCTGAAAGTAGAGCGCGAGCTGTCTCGAACCCGATGCCAGAGTTGGCACCTGTAATAAGGACGGTTTTTCCACTAAGATCGTGTCCAGTGACGACTTCAAGAGCGGTGGAGTGTGTGTTGAATGATGATGTAATTGGCATGAATGTTCCTTTCATGTAAATATGAGCAAGAAAAGAAAGCTCTCTTCTTTCACTCTTTTCTTGGTTTAAAGACTCTGCCCCTTGCGTCAAACGGAGTCTGCTGGTTTGGCTACTAAGGACTTGCATACTCTGCTTTAAGACCCTATCCCTTCTCCTTTCTCAGCTTCACGCGTCAGCAGAGTGCTTTCATACAACGTGATTTTGTAATCAAGGATCGCGAGACACTCTTGCATCTGTTGAATGGAAGCCTTAACATGCTCGTGGTGTCCCTTGAGCATAGCAATGCGCTCACCTAGTGTTGATTCGCCTAAGTGCTGTAAACGGGCATAGAGTAGCATTTGTTGAATGGCCATGCCTGTGGCGCGTAGCTTAAGAAGAAACTGAATCCATAGAATGTCGGACTCTGTGTAGCGTCGATGCGTGTTTGAGAGCCGATCTACTCTATGAATCAGCCCGATACGCTCGTAGTAGCGAAGGGTATCGATGCTTACGCTAGTGAACCCAGCAACTTCACTTATGGTATATGTCTTTTGCATATATTTAGGATAAAACATGGAGTGCGCTCCATGTCAATCCCTCTTGATATCTTCTTAGTCTAGTTGAATACAGTCGAGAGTGAGCACAGAAGGGTGTATGGAGTGGAAAGCGAAGGATTATGCGTTTACGAGTTTGTCAAGCTAATGACAGTGTGATGTAAAATAGAGGAAAGAGTATTGGAAAGCTGTGTGCAGAATTAGGGTTATATGCCAAAACTTGAGGGTTCTGTAGAAAATATCGTTTTTCGTAACGAGGAAAATCAATACGTGGTGGCGCGCTTTCGCATGAATGACGCTGGCCGCCTCTTTCGCGATGATTTGACGACCATTGTCGGTATTCTTCCGGGTATACATGTCGGTGAATTATTGTCGGTTGAGGGTGAGTGGGAGAATGACCCCAAGTATGGGCGTCAACTGCATGTGGCTACGTATGTGCAGCGTCTGCCAGCCTCTATTGAGGGCATGACGCGCTATCTTAGCTCTGGCCTGATTAAGGGAATTGGTCCGAAAAAGGCGAAATTGATTGTTGACCACTTTGGTGAGCAGACGCTGGCGATTATCGAGCAGCAACCGGAGCGATTGAGCGAGGTCAAGGGGATTGGCGCGAAAGACCGCGACGAGATTATCAAAGCGTGGTCTGAACAGAGTGAGATCAAGGAGTTGCACCTGTTCTTGCAGACGCACGAGGTTTCAATTAATGTCGCGACACGTGTCTACAAGCAGTATGGCAAAGAGTCGATCAAGGTTATTCGCGAAAATCCGTATCAGTTAGAGCGCGACGTACAGGGCATTGGCTTTCGAACCGCTGATGAGATCGCGGTAAAGCTCGGCCTACCGTTTGACAGTGTGCCGCGTCTGGCGACTGGCATCAAGTATGTACTGGCGCAGGCGGCGAACGATGATGGACATTGCTTCCTGTTCGAGGACGATTTGCTACATCGAGCGTCGGAAATACTGAAGGTGCCACAGTTGGCGCTGCCCGATGGTATCGAGCAACTACGGAGCGAGGGAGAGATATTTATCGAAAAGCCTGCCCTCTCTTTGCCTGTTGCCGCTACATCGCAGGAGGCGTCAAGACCGCTACAGGAAGGGGATGTGCCTGAGGAGCAAGAGGAACAGTCACGAATTTATTTTGGTCCCTTCTGGCATGCGGAGAATGGAAGCGTGCGCATCCTACGGCAATTGATGCGCGAGCCGAGCACCCTGCCGTTGACAACACAACAGCAATGGGAGAGAGTTTTTTCATTGCTCAAGGAGAAGCGCAATATGCATTTGACCGAGCGACAACGCGAGGCGGTGCAGATGTCGTACGCGCAAAAGGTGAGCATTCTAACGGGTGGTCCAGGAACGGGCAAGTCAACCTCTATCCGGGCATTACTCATGTTGCTGCGGCAGCGGAAGGTCGAGGTGGCGATGGCGGCTCCCACGGGACGGGCTGCGAAGCGATTGGCGGAGGCAACCGGATTTGAGACGAAGACGCTGCATCGTTTGCTTGAATATGCGCCGCACGACAATACCTACCAGCGCAACGAGGCTAATCCGTTGCCGTACCAGTTTGTGATTGTCGATGAGTTTTCGATGGTCGATGTCCTGCTCTTCTACAATCTCTTGAAGGCGTTGCCGAAGGATGCTCACCTGCTGCTCGTGGGAGACGCGGACCAGTTGCCATCTGTGGGACCGGGGAATGTATTACGAGACCTCTTGCGAAGCGATGCGATACCCACGGTGCGTTTGACGGAGCTATTTCGGCAGGCGCAGCAGAGCAAGATTATTGTCAACGCGCACCGTATCAACGCAGGACAAATGCCAAACACGAAGATCGAGGTGACGAGCGATTTCTTTTTCATGTCGGAGGAAGACCCGCTGCGTGCGCAAAAGCTCATTCTTGACCTCGTGCAGCGGCGCTTACCGGCGCGCTATCGCTTTAATCCTGTAACCGATATACAGGTGTTGGCGCCGATGTATAAGGGACCGGTTGGGGTAACAAGTCTGAACGAGGAGTTGCAGACGCGGCTCAATCCCTCTGCCCTCGCGCAAGTTGAGTGGGGCGGGAGCATCTTGCGAGTGGGCGACAAGGTGATGCAGATACGCAATAACTACGACAAGGGCGTGTTCAATGGCGACGTTGGTTGGATACGCGCCATCAATAGAGAGAACGCTACGGTTAAAGTCGAGTTCGTGGAGGAGGCGGGACCGCTCTACGTGAGCTATGAGTTTCACGAGTTGGATGAACTGACGCTGGCGTATGCAACCACTATACACAAAAGTCAGGGAAGCGAGTATCCAGCGATTATTGTGCCGCTTGTCGTACAGCATCGCATGTTGTTACAGCGCAACCTCTTGTATACAGCGATTACGCGTGCGAAACGGTTCTGTGTGCTGGTAGGGCAACCACATGCGCTGGAGATGGCTGTTTATAATGATCGTGTCGCATTACGCAACACTGGTCTTGCCGAACGCTTGTTGGCCCTGAGCAAGGGCAGGCATAAGACGTTGGTTCCATAACATAGAAGAATGTATTTAAGTCTTTGTATCCCTATTGCTTAACTTGTCTAATTCCGACCTCTGAGGTAGAATATAAAACAGGTATAACTTGTTGTATCTAATAGAATGGTACAGCACAAACGGTTGACAATATTTACCAGAGATGCTTGTTGAGCACTATGGTAACATCTATATCTATGCGAGAGGAATGTAGCAATGTCTGGAACAGAAACAGCGACATCGGGCCAGAATGCGGCGACAGGATATGCCCATCCAGAGTCACTTGTAGAGACCACATGGGTGGCTGAGCACCTGCATGACAGCAATGTGCGTTTGATCGAGGCCGACGAGGATGTACTATTGTACGAGGTCGGGCATATTCCAGGTGCGGTAAAGCTTGACTGGCATGTGGATGTACAGGACCCTACTGATAGAGACTTCATTGATCAGCAAGGCTTTGAGAAGCTTATGAGTACCTATGGCGTGAGCAATGACACGACCATTGTGCTCTATGGGGACCGCAATAACTGGTATGCGGCGTACGCGTTCTGGCTGTTCACGATGTACGGTCACAAAAATGTTAAGGTTATGAATGGTGGTCGTGCCAAGTGGGAAGCCGAGAAGCGCGAGTACACGAAGGAGATTCCACACTTCGAGCATACAAGCTATCATGCGCAACCCATTGATGAGTCTATCCGTGCATTCCGCGACGATGTGTTGACCGGCTTAAAGAACCCTGCGCGTCGTTTGATTGATGTACGCTCACCCGCGGAGTTTACAGGCGAGTTGCTGCACATGGTCAATTATCCACAAGAGGGTGCACAGCGTGGCGGACACATCCCCGGTGCGAAGAATATTCCGTGGGCAACGGCGGCGAATGCTGACGGAACGTTTAAGACGGCTGAGGAGTTGCGCCAGATTTACGGTGGCAAAGATATCACACCTGACAAGGAAGTGATTTCATACTGCCGCATTGGTGAGCGTTCCGCGCACACATGGTTTGTGTTGACCCAACTGCTTGGCTTCCCACGTGTACGTAACTATGATGGTTCGTGGACCGAGTGGGGCAATGTTGTGCGTGCGCCTATTGAGAAGTAGCTCAAGAGCAAAACTGGCTTAGGGCATGACAGGGGCAAGCCTATCACTACTATACTGATTGTCACTTTGCGACTTGGTGACGTTTTCGTATCGTATAGAGTGGTGACAGGGCTTGCCCCTATCATAGGGTCTTTTCATAGCAAGATGAGAGGTTGAACAAGAGATGAATCGACAAGAAGCAATTGATTTTTTGATGGATCATTATGAGCATCCACGCAACAATGGGCCTTTGGAGCATGCGGATGTGAGCTTGAGTGGTGGCAATCCTGGGTGTGCCGATGTGATTACGATGCACGTCCGTTTTGGAAAAGATGGCAAGGCTGAGGCGGTGAGTTGGGAAGGTGAGGGTTGTACGATCAGTCGTGCGGCTGCTTCCTATGTAACGGAGATGGTTGAGGGCATGACGGCGGAGGAGATTGAGAATACGAGCTTCCAGGACTTGATCGAGGAGCTTGGACGTGAGCTTGTGATGACGCGCCCAACGTGTGCAACGCTGGCCCTTGGCACATTGAAGAAGGGTGTGCATGAGTACGATATGCACAAACGGGCGGATGAGGCGGATTATTCTGTGAAAAAGGATAGTGCTAAGTAGTTGACCTTATCCTAGATAAGGTCATACATCTTCTCCCTCATCGACTGGCTCGACAACCTCAATGGGAAGAATCGTACGTTTCTGGAAGGGGATAGATAAACGCCTGTAGATGTCAGCGACGTTAATCGTTACGTTCAGGCTAGCAAGAGGAAAACTGTCTGCATGCCCATACTCAGAATATCCCCATCCCGAAGCAGTGCGAGTGATGACCTCAACATGCTGCACATATTGGCTTATGAACACAATCTCCTGAATAGTTTGCTTAGCTTGATAGCGTAGCAATTTGTGGGTCCGATCTCTTGCTGCTGTGCTCTTTGAAAGCACCTCAACGACAACACGTGGTGAGTTTAGGAAAAAAGCTTCTCCTTGATCTTCCGGGTCACACGTTACGACAACATCTGGCATTACCGTAACATCCGGTGCAAGCCGTACCACGCGGTCTACCACGTACGTCTCACATGGTGTATCTTCACCTAATGCATCATCTAACGCGTTGCCCATGTTCATTGATATCTTAGTATGATTAGCAGTGCTACCCGCTAATGCATAGATGTATCCGGAATCGTATTCAATCCGTTTATCACTATTCTGTAGCAATAGCATATATTGCTCGAAGCTGTAGTATTTTTTCTCTTGATTAGCTGGCATAAAGCTACCTGCCTCTCAAAGAAAATCCTCACCGTGAATTTCTAGTAAGTAGTATATCATTCTTGTCATTACTACAAATCATACACTACCCTCCACTCATTAAGGAGTGCTAATGCTTTTCGATGCAATGCCTGATGTGCAGGGTCATTGAGCCAGCGACTGACGCCCGATGGGTGTGGCAAAGGCAAAAGCAACATGCCATCGCGTTCTCTGTATGTGCCAATGACATTCTCTAGCTTTATTTTGCCTAGGAAGGCTTCGATGGCCATCGTGCCCACGAGTAGGACGACTTTTGGATTGATGAGACGAAATTCGGCTTCGAGATAGGGGCGACAGAGGGCGATTTCGGGTGGAGATGGTCGCCGGTCGCCGTCGCCGCGTGGGTTTTTGCCCGGATCGCAGCGGGTGAGCGAACTGAGATAGGTGTGGTCGTGGAGGTAGCCGGGGGGAAAGCCAGCTAGCTCAAGCCACTTTTGGAGCACACGTCCACCAGGTCCGCTGAAGGGTTTGTCCTTGGTGATGGAGCGATGGCCAGGAGCTTGTCCGATAACCAGAATGCGATCGGAGGAGCGTCCACTGACGATAGGGTGCGCAACGGGGATATAGCCATGGTCCTGGCAGAGGCGACAGGAGCGAATGCGCTGTTGAAGCGCGAGTATTGCATTCTCTCTGTCGCCTTTAGAGGGGCTAGTCGGGAACTCTTTCATACTGCTTTGAACGATCTAGGCTAGGCTCAGAATATGAGTTGAAGTGACGATATTGGCCTTGGTAGTAGCCAAGCGGTTGCATATCTTCTGCATTGTGTTCGTGTGTAACAAGCGTACTTTGCGCTGGTGTTGTGTCCTGCGCGAACTCGAATTTGTCTGGTGTGCCGAGCGCCTCAACTTGACCAAGAAAGATGACGTGGTCGCCGCCAGGATACTCCGCGACAACACGCGTGTCAATGAATGCAAGTGAGTTTGTAAGAATGGGTGCGCCTGTCGCGGCTGTCACATATTCGGCGTGACAGAAATTCTCGTACCGCTCGATTGAGGGAGTGGAGAAGCAGCGTGAGAGATGCTCTTGTTCTTTCGTTAATATATTGACCGCGAAATTTTTGCTCTCGCGGATGAGTGGCAGGGTGTTGCTGGTCAGGTCTACGCAAACAAGAACGAGTGGTGGATCGAGTGAGACAGAACAGAATGCATTCACGGTTAAGCCGCTAAGTGTACCCCTATTGTTTGTCGTAACGACCGTTACGCCGGTTGCGAATTGCCCCAAGACCTGTCGGAAGAAATCTTTTTCAATTGCCATGCGAATATAAATCCTTTATGATAGATGGGTCCTGCTATGTAGTATCGTCCCCGGCATGCGACTTGTCAACTGTTCATTAGGACAGGAAAAAACGCATTTGACAGCAGCTTA
>CAXTCR010000182.1:0-8066 GCA_964242555.1 uncultured Ktedonobacteraceae bacterium | reverse complement strand
TTTATTCATGATGTTCATCCCTTCTACGTATTGATTTCACATGCTGCTTGCTGCCAGAGGCAGCAAGCAGCATGTGAAATCAATACTTTATTATTCTAATTCTTTAAAGCGGTAGCCGACGCCGCGTTCGGTAAGAATGTATTTTGGATGCGCAGGGTCTTTCTCGATTTTCTGACGCAGGTAGGTGATGTAGAGGCGCAGGTAGTGGGCCTCATCGCGGTATTCCCGGCCCCAGACTTTAGAAAGCAGTGTTTCGTGGGTTAACAGATGGCCAGCATTATTGACGAGATGATATAAGAGACGATACTCGGTAGGACGCAGTACGACTTTTTCGCCGCGCACAATCACCTCGCGACGTGCGAAGTCAATTCTCAGATCGGGATCAACGATGATTTCGGTCTTGCGGGCGGGTGGGGGCATGAACGAGCGACGTAGGAGTGCGCGAATGCGCGAGAGGAGTTCGCGCGGGTTAAAGGGTTTCGCGATATAGTCATCGGCACCGAGGTCGAGGCCGCGAATGCGGTCCTGTTCGTCCTGGCGCACAGTGAGCATGATTACGGGCACGGTTGACACCTCGCGAATAGCTTTGAGGGTTTCAAAACCGTCCAGTTCGGGCATCATCACATCGAGCACCACGAGGTCGGGCAGGTGTTCGCGCAACACGTCGAGCGCCTCTAAGCCATTGGACGCTTCAAGTACATTATAGTGCTCCAGTTCCAGATTCATACGTACAAAGTCGCGAATGCGAGCCTCATCGTCCACAATGAGGATCGTCATATCGCGCTGATTCAATACATCCTTTTCCATCAAAACACCACCATTGGTAAACGCGCCTTTTCTTCACGCGGTAAACTAAACGAAAATGTTGATCCTTGTCGGAGGGTACTTTCGACCCAGATATGGCCACCGTGTGCCTCGACGATTGCACGGCAGATATAAAGGCCAAGTCCAGCACCGGGGAGAGCCTTTGAATTCGAGTCGCCGGCACGCTGAAAGCGATCAAAGATATGCTCCTGGTCGTGCAAGGAGATGCCCATGCCGGCATCGCTGATACTGATAATCACCTCTTCGCCGGTGGCGCGACATGTTACAGTGAGTGCACGCTGTCTGGGCGAATATTTGACGGCGTTATCCAGCAGGTTTTGGAGTACCTCTTCGATACGGTCTCGATCGGCCATGACAGGCGGCAGGTGTTCAGGAATGTCGAGCGTCACCTGGACATCTGGACTTTTTGCTTGCAGGCGGCGCGCCCTGCTCTCGATGAGAGGCGGTAGGTCCAGTGGCGCGATTTCCATGAGAATGCCACCAGCTTGAATGCGCGAGGCGTAGAGCAGGTTCGCGACAAGCTTATGCAAGCGGTCTGCCTCGTCTTCGATCGCGTGCAGGCGTGTGCGGAGCGTCTGTGGCTCGAAGGTGGTATCGGGACGGGACAGGGTTGAGGCATAGCCTTTGATAATGGCGATGGGTGTCTGAAGCTCGTGCGAGATCACGGAGATAAAGGTTGAGCGTTGCTCTTCTTGCTGGCGCTCGCGTGTGATGTCGCGCACATTCAAGATGCCATTGGTTGGTTCGCCGCGAGTTGAGCGTACGCAGGAGGCGGTGATGCTCACATCAATACATTGCCCGTCGCGCGTCGTGATGCCCATTTCTCTGTTGACCACAATGTGACCGGCGAATGCTTGGAGAATTGGTGAGTCCTCAAGGCCAAGTTCATTGCCATAACGGTCTTTTGGGCGGAGCACCTCAAAGTAGAAACGTCCCAGCACCTCACTCTCGCGCCAACCCGTGAGGCGTTCCATCGCGGGATTAAAATCGATGATACGTAAGGCATTATCGACGGTTAGAATGCCCTCGGTACTGTAGTGAAAGATAGCTGCAAGGCGACCCTGTTCTTTTACCAGCGATTGGGACTTTAAGGCGAAACGCAGACCCGCGGCGACCTGTGCCACGAAGAGGTGTAGGGAGTTGTTATCACCTCCATGCTTCTCGAAGCAGGAGCTGGCATGTGCGGGTCGTATAAGGTGGAGGAGGCCGAGTGAGCCTGCTCCGTCGTGCAGGAACAGAGAGCAACGCTCTACATCCTGTATATGCTCCTGCTCGACGCCCATCCCCAGCGCAACGTCAGGCGCAATCCGCTCGATGACAAGTGGCTGGCTTGAAGCGGGCTGCATACTGCGCTCAGCGAGATTGAGCAGCAAGGGCAGGGCGTCATCGCTTAAATGGTAGCGCGTGTACTCTGTGCTGCTTTGTGGGTCGAACGCCTCGTTTGAGACAACGAAGACACCGGACTCACCATGTAATAAGCGGACTGCGCTACCGACAAGGATGGTCATTGAGTCATACACGTCTTCGGACTGTTGTATCTGGGACAGGAACATAGAAAAGAGGCTCCACTAGACAGGTTTTGTTAACGGTGCTATTGTAACACAAAAAAGGATTTCTGTAGAGACTAATGAAGAAGGTATTTCTGTAAAACATGGTAACAGGAGGGAAAGTGCTGATACAGGACGGACACATGATGGTACATGATGGTCACAGGTGGTTACAGGATGGTCACGAGTGATACAAAACGGACGCCCACAAGGGGCTAGCCCCATAAGCGTTACCGTAAGGCTCAAATGGGGACCAGGGCGTCCCCTTGCAGGCACCCTGCCAAACAGACACCCGTTGCCACTGCGCTCTCGTGGTATGGGAGGGGCGTCTCCGAGCCGCATTCGGGCAATGATACAGGCAGCGGGCGCCCTGGCTCAACCATATACGGGTGCACGTTTTTACGAAGCGCTGAGGTTGATAGATAGAGATGCATTTTGATATTTTTACATTGTTTCCAGGGATGTTCCAGGGACCATTTAGCGAGAGTATTTTGAAGCGGGCACAGGAGCGTGGACTGCTGGAGATCGCGCTTCACGATATCCGGGCGGTCACGACGGATAAGCATCATATGGTGGATGATTATCCGTATGGGGGTGGGGCGGGTATGGTCATGAAGCCGGAGCCGATCTTCGCGGCGATTGAGACGGTGCATCAAGGAGGGCCGATTATCCTTCTGACGCCGCAGGGACGAGTGTTTAATCAGGGCATAGCGCATGAGCTTGCACAGGAGCCGAGGATTACGCTGCTGTGTGGGCATTATGAGGGGATTGATGATAGAGTAAACCAGCATCTGGTGACGGACGAGATATCAATTGGAGATTATGTGCTGACGGGCGGCGAGCTTGGGGCGATGATTATTGTTGATGCCGTGAGCCGTTTGCTGCCGGGGGTACTTACGGAAGGCTCGACGGACGATGAGTCGCACAGCAATAATCTGCTGGAATATCCACAATACACACGACCAGCGGAGTTTCGTGGGTGGCGTGTGCCCGACGTGCTGCTGTCAGGTAATCACGCGCAGATCGAGCGATGGAGGCGTAAGGAGGCATTGAGGAAGACAAGGGCAAGACGACCAGACCTATTCGCGCGAGTAGATGTAAGTAGTAAGGGGGATATGAAGATTATGAAGGAACTTGATGAGGAAGAACAGTAAAATTCCTATCTTGCACATGCAGCTTTTGCCTGATATACTATTGGTGCGACTCTCGAAAGAGGTCGCTAGTTGTGTTTACAAGTAACGCGAGAAGCGTCTTTCGCTAGGAGTAAGTGAGCCGTTCATGGCTATAGCACAGAGCAGAGCCGTGCCGATGCCGCCATCGTTACAGGCTGGCCCAATTATTCATGGAAATGGAGTAGTTCTTCAGCACTGGCTTACCCACTACTGGCACAAATTGCAACTCCCCTCATCTGAACTCCCCCTCCTGGCAATTACCCAAGATCGTCATGAATACAGGCTATGGACGGGGAAGCGGCTCAACGTAATGGCGCTTGGATGTTATTGTTATATTCCGGCGTTGCCAGTGTCGACGCGTCGTGTTCGCGCTGTTCATGCTGACGAACGCTGCACAACTCACCGGCACCTGATATTTATTGAGCCAGAGATGAGGCCGCAGTCAATAGAGGTTACGGTGGCGCATGAACTCATTCATCTCGCAGACCGTGTAAGTGGTACACCTCGACGCCATACGCACCATGGCTATGACTCGATAGCTGACGACGAGGCGGCGATTACGGGGTATGCGGTGGAGGATTTGCGGGTATTGTTGCACGAGGAGAGCAAGAGGCGGGAAGAGGTGCGGCGAGAACGGCGGCCAATCCGGTATCTCTACCAGTGTCCCAACTGTGGCAAACAGTACCCGCGTGTGCGCCGTTATACGCACTCGGTTTCATGTAGTAGTTGTGATAAGAGTTATAATCCGCAGTTTAAGTTGTCGTTGCAGTCGCCCAGTATTTCATAAGCCGATACAGGACAAAACGCCCCATGTGCACTGTACGCATGGGGCGTTTTGGCCTGTATCGGCTTAGCGTGAATGCGCTAAGTGGGGTTGCCTTACATGCACCTGTGTCAGAGTATGGTAAGCGCGGAGGAGTTCGGCGTACCCTTGCAGGGATGCAAGAGTGTGACCCCAATTGTGTGGGTAGTCGCCGTCGAATACGCCGCCGATCATGTCGAGCATGCCCTGTGAAAGCTGGGCGCGAAATGGAGCGAGCTGGCGTAGACCTCTTTTCCAGAGCGTTTCGTCATATTGTGGGGTGTACTTCCTATTGTACAGGGCGTCGATGTATGGGCCGAGCAACCATGTCCAGACAGTGCCTTGATGCAGGGCGTCCTGCTGCTCTTCTCGCCTCTGGCCCAGTGTACCGTGATACGCTTCAGCATCAGGGTCAAGGGTGCGCAGACCATATGGAGTGAGCAAGGATCTTGTTACAGCTTTGAGGATTGCCTTGTGCTGCTCGCTTGTAGCTACAGGATAGCGAAGTGAGCAGGCAAGTAACTGATTGGGGCGCAACGAAACGTCATTGCCTTCAGGACCCTCGATAACATCGAAGAGGTACTCTCCATCGGCATCCCAGAATTTTTGCCTGAAGTTCGCCTGGCATTTTGTGAGTAGTTCGGCGTACGGTAACGTGATGCGAGGGGAGCGGCCCATGTACGTCAGGCGCTGCGCCCATTCTTGCAGCAACGAGAGGCCGTTGTACCACAGGGCGTTTACTTCGACTGGTTTACCCCGGCGAGGCGTTACAGCTCTGCCATCACGGAATGCGTTCATCCAAGTGGCGGCATCGTGTGAAAGCACCAGAAGGCCGTCGCTCTCATCGACCTTCACGCCATGTTCGTTACCATGTATGAGCCAGGAGATGCCCTCGGCGAGGTGTGGGTACAGTTCGACGAGGAGTTCGTAGTCCTGGGTCGTCTGGAGATAGGCGTCGAGGGCGTTGCAGTACCAGAGCAGCAAGTCGGCGCTGCGGTAGACCAGCTCTTCGTTTTCTTCCTCTGACAAGGGAAGTATCTCTGGCAGCATACCTTGCTTCAATGTGTGCGCGAGCCTGCGTAGGATATATGCAACGTCTCTATAGCCATCTGTAAGGAGTAGCAAGCCGGGGAGAGCGACGAGGGTATCGCGTGTGCGGCGTTCCATACTATAGAACTCGGAGAGCAGGTCGGGAGTGGAGTTACTTCCGTTTGACTGGAGTTTAGAGGTTTCACCCTCACCCTGATGGGAAGACTTGCGATGGATTAAAAAGTGTTTCCACCCTTGTGAGAGTGAGCGCAGGAAGTTCTCATCTTCTGCTGTTGGATAGATGGTGTTTGTGCTCAGGGGCAACACGGAGAGACGTTGTGGGCGTGCGGCCTCGCCACCTTCACCGAAGTAACGCTGTGAGGATGTGCTGTATATGGGTTGTTTCTGGGCGTCGACACTGGTACGATAAGAATAGACGAGCCTGTCCAAGTGCAGCATTTGTGGCGCGAGACGCTCAGTGCTTACCATTATGGTTAGCGTCGAGTTGTCGGTGGGCCAGAGTGTCGCACGAATAACGCCCGGCAGGTACAGGTCATCGAGTGCGGGCTTGCCTGCCGCGGCATCCTGGCGTTTCAGGAAGTTCCAGTACCACACATTGGTGGGGATAAAGGAAACGTCGCTTTCCGGTTGACTCACCGCGAGCAGCGAGTAGGGTGTCGCAGTATCCCATGCGCGGATTGTGCAACCGGCAATACTCGAAGTGAGTGTGCTATTCCCTTCGAGTGCGTCGCGCTGGTATGGTTGAACGTGGAAGTGCCAATCGTTATTGCCATGCTGCGGTTGATCTGAAGGACGATAGGCGGTAAATGGCAGAAGTGTGAGGGTAAGCGGTTGGAGTGCGGCCTCAGACCCTGCAGGATTCGTAGGACTATTGCTGATTACACCAGTAATGCCGCTTCTGCTGTGCCCGTTCTCTTCGTGGGTTGTGGTACGAACGAGCCGGTAACTGATAAAGGTTGTGTCCTGACCCTGCTGCATCCAGATGCGTTTTTCCAGCATGATGCCGTCGATGCCGCCCAGACGATAGGTGAAGACGGGAGAGCCTTCTTCAAGACAAAATGTTTCAAGATGTACAAAGCCGGATGGATTAAGCGTGCCATCGCGATACTCGTTGGTGCCGAGATAATAGGTGCGCTGGTCAAAAACGATCTCTTCGTCGATCTTTGCCAGGAAAAGGTGCAGCGTGTTGCTCTCTGGCGGGTAAGCTACCAGTAAGCCCTGCTCCATACGGGTGAGCATGCCCGCAACGGTGCCCGAGGCGTATGCTCCTGTGCCATTGGTGATGAGCCATTCGCGCGTGATGGTCTCGTGAAGATTGCAGCAGATACTACGGTCTAGTGTAATGGGCATCGTAGACCCTCCAAACCCCTCAGTGTGGGATATATAGTACAGGCGATAACGCGACAATGCGTATAGCTATTCCTTAGTGTAGCATACTTGTTTTCGAAAAACAGCATTTTATGCCTATTTGTTACGCTCTGTACATACAAATTAACTCCAATTCAACACGTTTGTTTAAACATCGTGTGTATTAATGTATTATGTCAATGTGATGTGTTGATGCGTGGCTTGATCCAGTACGCGATGACTTGACGCGCTTGTTGAAATTACATACAATCAAAGCGCACATTTGTATGAAGTCTGCCACTATTCGCAGGAGGAAACATGTCTACATCACAGGCGGGGGAGGAGTGGATAAGTCTGAGCGAGGCGGCGGATTTACTGGGTATTCATCCCGCAACGGTGCGCTTATGGGCGGACCGCAACGAATTGCCATCCCGCCGTACACATGGGGGGCACCGGCGTTTTCGACGTGCGGATATCGAGGCACGCCTGCGGCAGGATACAGAGCCGAAGAACAATCCGGCGGCGCAGTTGCTTATTCAAAGCGTGCTGGGACGAGTGCGCTTTGCCTTTACCGATGGCACGCTCAACACATTGCCATGGTACGAGCATTTTGACGAGCAAGCGCGTGAGGCGTATCGTTCGCTTGGGCGACGTGTGCTTGAATTGCTGTTACGCGCCATCACCGATAACACACATAAAGATCAGTTGCGGCGCGAGGCCATTGAGCTAGGGACCGAATATGGTTCGATTACGCAGCGTTCGCACGTACCCGTTGCCGATGCTGTACGTGCCTTCCTCTACTTTCGTACGCTGGTTGACGAAAGCGTGCTGCAACTTGCCGAGGTTCGTGGCATGCGCGAACAGCAAGATATTCCGTGGCTTGAAAGCCTCAATCAAATTCAAACCATCACTAACGAAATACTGCCCGCATTAATCGAGGCCGCGCAAAAGGCTTATTAATCCGTGAAAATGCCTATCATCCTTGCTCTGAGCAAGGATGATAGGCATTTTCATAGGCGAGAATACAAGAAGAGATTATTTCCTCTGTATAGCGTTTATCTATGTAGGATATGTACTCTTTTCCCATTTTGCTTATTGTCAAGTTACACATCCTTATGGTATGGTGTATTGAAAGCTGATGTACAGGGCTAGGCCTTAAGGAGTATCGCTATGCCAGCAGAGAACCAGGGACTGAATGAACCGGATACGGATGTTGCCACGCGTAAGACACTTATGCTCACTAGAGATACTCCTGTGCCGGAGGTGCTCAACGCTTCTCCTATCGTTCCGGTTCCTGACCTGCCCGAATTGCTGCGGTTTAAA
>CAXTCR010000181.1:0-8076 GCA_964242555.1 uncultured Ktedonobacteraceae bacterium | reverse complement strand
TGTAGACCAGCAGCAGGATGATACATCGCAATGCAGATATGCCCATCCACTTTACGCGCACGTCCATGAACCGAGCTGATCTTCTCATTGCCAAAGAACTTGGTCATTGAGTAGCGTCCCAATGTCACAATCACCTGCGGCTGAATTGCCTCTATCTGCCTATCCAGGTAGTTATCACAAGCCTTGATTTCTTCGGGGAGCGGATCGCGGTTGTTGGGAGGACGACATTTGACAACATTCGTAATGAATACATCGCTGCGCTTCAATGCGATGCTGTTAAGCAGTTCATCGAGAAACTGTCCTGCGGGTCCAACGAATGGACGCCCTTGCTTGTCTTCGTGAAAGCCCGGACCTTCGCCGATAAAGAGTATCTTGGCATTGTTTGCGCCTTCGCCGGGTACTGCTTTAGTGCGCCCTTTACAGAGATTACACTTGGTGCACGTAGAAACTTCGACGGCAACCTCCTGTAGTATCTCCTCTGACGACATCGCCATTCTTCCCTCTTCTTAAAAAAATGCTCTATGTATTCTGTCGTCTACAACAAAGGGTTGTAGATGACAGAATACGTAGTATAACTTACTACCAGCGACGATCAGGTCGTCCATAGCCGCCACCATCGCGGCGTGGGCCAGCATCCCGGTTGTTGCCTCCGGGACCCATTGGGCGGCGCTGTCCGCCAAAGCCACTGTTGCCCCGGTCATTGTAGCCACCACTATTGCGATCATTGTAACCACCACGGTCACGGTTTCCGCCGCGATCGCCATAGCCACCACGATCGCCATAGCCGCCGCGGTTTGGCGGACCACTATCGCGCTCACGGCTACCACCGCGATCGCCATAGCCGCCACGGTTTGGTGGGCCACCACGATTTGGACCACCACGGCTTGGACCACGCTCACTCTCAAGCTCGGCAGCTGATGGCATTTCACCGCTTAGTGCTGCGCGACGCGAGAGATTGACGCGTCCTTGACCATCGACCTCGATGACCATAACCGTGATCTCATCGCCAATGGACACAACATCCTCTGGGCGCATCACCTGATAATCAGCCAACTGCGACGTGCGCACCAATCCCTCTTTACCGGGAAGGATTTCAACGAAGCAGCCAAAGTCGACGATACGGCGTACCGTACCTGTATAGATGCGTCCAACCTCGACCTCTTCGGTCAGGCCGCGTACGGCATCCAGTGCTGATTGCATCGCCTCACCAGAGGTTGCGGAAATGTTGACCGAGCCATCGTCCTCGATGTCGATCTTCGCGCCGCTCTCCTCCTGGATCTTGCGGATCATCTTGCCGCCTGGTCCGATAACGGCACCAATCTTGTCGGGATTGATCTTGATCGTCTGAATACGTGGAGCGTACTCCGACAGGTCTTCGCGTGGAGCGTCAATCGTGTCGAGCATCTTTTCCATGATGAACATGCGGCCTTCATGCGCCTGCTCAAGTGCCTTGGCCATGATCTCGTAGGTGATGCCCTTGACCTTGATATCCATCTGTAGTGCAGTAATACCGTCAGCCGTACCCGCGACCTTGAAGTCCATATCGCCCAGTGCGTCTTCGATGCCCTGAATATCGGTCAACACTGCCCACTTACCGGCGCGTTCACCCTCGCCCGTTACAAGACCCATCGCGACGCCCGAAACTGGCGCGTGAATAGGTACGCCTGCATCCATTAGCGCGAGCGTTGTGCCACAGATGGATCCCATCGAGCTAGAGCCGTTTGAGGAAAGAATGTCTGAAACGGCGCGAATGGTGTAGGGAAACTCTTCCTGCAAAGGGATAACCGCGGCAATTGCGCGCTCCGCCAGCGCACCGTGTCCAATTTCGCGGCGACCGGGACCACGCATCGCCTTGTTCTCACCGGTAGAATATGGTGGGAAGTTGTAGTGGTGCATGAAACGCTTGTTGCCACCAAAGCCCAAACCATCCAGGACCTGCTCTTCGCCTGGAGAGCCGAGTGTTACAACGCTCAACACTTGTGTTTGACCGCGTGTGAAGATCGCTGAGCCGTGTGTACGTGGCAGAAGGCCCACTTCACAACTGATAGGTCGAATGGTTTTCAGGTCGCGTCCATCGGGGCGCAAACCGTTATCCAGAATGTTGTTGCGTACATAGGACTTCAGCTCCTTCTCATAGAAGGTGATGATATCCTTCAAGCGGTCAGGATACTGTGTGCCCAGCTCTACGATCAGCGCATCCTGCACGCCGTTCAATGCGGTCGAGCGTGAAGCCTTATCGCGTGTGCTCAGTGCCTCTTCAAAGCGCGGTACGACAAACGACGCAACCTTCTGGCGTAGGTCTTCATCAACGGCTGGGGCTGTGAATGGCAGCTTTTGTACATTGACGGCCTGCGCCAATTTCTCTTGTAACGCGACAATGTCTTGAATGGCCTGATGTCCGTAGCGGACGGCCTCCAGCATCACATCCTCGGGCAACTCTTTCGCGCCCGCCTCAACCATCATAACCGCATCTGACGTACCCGCAATAGCAAGGTCTAGCCGGCTACTTGCCATCTGCGACTCTGTTGGATTGATGACGAGTTTGTCGTCAATATAGCCAACACGCACCGCACCGACGGGGCCAGAGAAAGGAATGTTCGATACGGATAGCGCGGCTGAAGCTCCGACGATACCCAGGATATCGGGATCATTTTCTTCGTCTACAGACAGAACGGTGATGACTACCTGTACATCGTTGCGATATCCTTTGGGGAAGAGGGGACGGAGAGGACGATCTGTAAGGCGAGCCGCGAGGATAGCGTGTTCACTTGCTCGGCCTTCGCGCTTGATAAAGCCGCCAGGAATTTTACCTGCGGCATACATGCGCTCTTCTACATCAACGGTTAATGGGAAAAAATCTATACCTTCACGAGGCTCATTACTACCAACGACGGTTGCCAGAATGACTGTGTCGCCATAGCGCACTAACACCGCGCCACTGGCCTGCTCAGCTACTCGTCCGGTCTCAATGCTCATTACCCGACCGCCGACGGTAGCTTCTTGACGATGAATACTCATAGTTCCTCCGACTTTTGGCACCTCAAACGTATTGTGTCTCATTTCCGCCCAGCGTATTTTCTTCCTCGTTCACAGACGCTGGGGAAATATGTTCTTCTCTAACTTCGCGGTTACTAGACAACTCGTGTCTCGCTCAGTTGTACCCGCTCCTCAAGCATACATAAATCTGGGGATGTCTCTCTGTACCTATCGTTAGCGTTGGTCTCTCGTCTCTTTTCAACACAATAAACTTTGTATAGGGGAAAACTTGGGGAGCAGCAGGTCGGCGTATGCCATCTCATCGTGTCTGGGCGTTTTGTGCGCCGACCGCATAACCCTAGGATTAGCGGCGCAAACCGAGCTTTGCAATCAATGCGCGATAGCGCTCCGGGCTTTTCTTGCTGAGGTAGGCAAGCAAACGCCGGCGTTGTCCAACCATCATGAGTAGGCCACGCCGTGAATGAAGATCATGCTTGTGCACCTTCAAGTGCTCTGTCATCTGATTGATGCGCCGTGTCAGGATCGAAATCTGTACCTCTGGCGATCCCGTATCTGTCTCGTGTACACGAGAATCCTCAATAATCTCTAATTTTTCTTCTGTACTTAATGCCACGCTTTTAAATCACCTCCTGGATCCAGGATAGGAAAGACAACGATCTAACTTCTGCATTATAGCATGGATGCCTTACAGACGCAATTCGTTTCCTTCGTTGGCAAGGTTTTGGGGCAGGTAGGCCCGCCCCAAAACCTTTTATTACTTAACTTGTACCTTGGCGCCAGCCTCTTCCATCTTCTTCGCGATGGACTCGGCCTCTTCCTTAGAAACGCCTTCCTTGATGGGCTTTGGTGCCTCGTCGACAACAGCCTTTGCCTCTTTCAGGCCAAGTCCGGTCAACTCGCGCACAATCTTGATAACGTTGATCTTGTTTGGACCAACCTCGGTCAGGACGGCATCAAATTCGGTCTTCTCTTCGACAGCAGCGGGGGCATCTGTTGCGCCACTAGTGGCGGCACCTGCGGCGGCAGGTGCGGCTGCAACGGCTGCGGCTGCGCTCACGCCCCACTTCTCTTGCAGGGTCTTGCTCAACTGTACGAGTTCAAGGACGTTCAACTTCTCAATTTCGTCAATGATTGTGTCTACAGACATGGATCTAATCTCCTTTTATGAATGTTTAGTTACTCTCGGCTGGTCCACCGTTTAACTGCTCTGCGTGCGCTTGCAGCACATAACAGAGATCGCGTAATGGGGCTGTTACTAGACCATAGGTTGTAGCCAGTGGTCCCTGAATAGTACCGAAAACATCGGCCTTTGATTGCAGCTTGCCGCCGGGCAACTTACCCAGATTCTCGACTTCGTCAGCGGTCAATGAGCGACCACCCAAGATAGCCGATTTGAGAACCAGGATTTTCGACGTGCGGATGTAGTCAGATACAACCTTCGCCGCGTTCACCTCGTCGTCATAACCCCACGCAACGGCGGTCTGACCATTAAAGATGCTGTTGTCAACATTGGTCATGTTGTTGCGCTCGGCAGCAATGCGTAAGAAGGTGTTTTTCGCGATCTGGAATTCTAGCTTTGCATCGCGCATCTTACTACGCAAATCGTTCATATCTTTCACGTTGAGACCCTGCGTTTGTACAAGAATCGCAACGGTAGCACGTCCAAGCTTCTCGGTTAATTCCTCGATCTTCTCTTGCTTCTCTTTTGTTGGCACGAATGCTTCCTCCTTCCACAAAATGTATACAAAAAAACCTTCGGTTCTTTCCCTAACCGAAGGCGAGTGCATATGCTATTGGCGGCAGACACAAGATGCGTCCACGTGTAAATAGTCTACATCCTCGGCAAGCCGACCTTGGTCATTTCAATGCATATTTGGCATACTTGCTGTCTTCGGTTGACTGAGATTTCCGCTATTATACAGGAAGACTCGAAGAAATGCAACCCCTGTGTATTTACATGTATCTGAGACAAAAAATGATGAGCACACACGAGAGTGTGCTCATCATTTTTTGTCTCAGAAGTGTTCCTTCTTTATGGCTTCAAGGCTGTTGCGGCTGCAACATCTAAACGTATGCTTGGCGACATCGTGGATGAGAGGACCACGCTCTTAACATACGTACCCTTAGCACCGGATGGCTTGGCGCGCATCACTGAGTCAACGATCGAGGTGATGTTCGTCATGAGGGCATCTTCGCTGAATGAGAGCTTGCCAGCGGGAACGTGGAGCAGCGCTGTTTTATCAATCTTAAACTCGACGCGACCAGCTTTGACTTCTCGAATAGTCTTGGCGACATCGGCGGTGATGGTGCCGGCCTTTGGGCTGGGCATGAGGCCTCGTGGTCCTAGCTTCTTACCGAGACGACCAACTTTACCCATCACATCGGGTGTGGCAATCGCGACATCGAAGCCTGTCCAGTCGCCTTCAATCTGCTTGATGAGGTCATCAAGGCCAACGAAGTCTGCTCCGGCAGCCTCAGCTTCCGCAACCTTTTCGCCCTGTGCGAAGACCAGCACCTTAACTTCTTTTCCGGTTCCTGCTGGCAGCATCGCGACTCCGCGAACCATCTGGTCCGCGTGGCGTGGGTCCACACCCAATTTCATATGTATTTCAACCGTTGGGTCGAACTTGACATAGTTCATTTGCTTAAGCAGTTCGACCGCTTCTCGTGGCTGGTACAGTTTTGCGCTATCAACGAGCTTTTGAGCATCGTTATACTTTTTGCCGTGTTTGTCTGTCATATCTTCAAGCCCTCCTTGAGGCTAAACAACCGCAGTAACTTTCGGGCGGAATTACTCGATGGTGATACCCATGCTGCGTGCCGTACCCGCGATCATGCCCTCGGCACCCTCAACATCAATTGCGTTGAGATCTTTCATCTTGAGTTCAGCGATTTCGCGCAGCTTTGCCCGACTGATCGAGCCAACCTTTGCCTTATTTGGTGTTGCTGAACCCTTTTCAATGTTGACTGCCTTTTTCAGCAAGTCAGGTACTGGTGGTGTTTTTGTGATAAAGGTAAACGAGCGATCCTCGTAGATGGTAATTTCAGCTGGAATAATCATGCCAGCTTGTTCGGCGGTACGCGCATTGTATTCCTTACAGAACATCATAATGTTGACGCCCTGTGGACCAAGCGCGGTACCAATTGGGGGGGCTGGATTAGCCTTACCCGCGGGAATCTGTAGGCGGACTACAGCTTTGATACGCTTTGCCATGTTCTTTCAAAACTCCTAGAAACGTTCTAAATCTTCTCAACCTGCAAGAAGTCAAGCACAACGGGTGTTTCTCGACCGAAGAAGGAGACCAAAACAGTCACCTTATTCTTATCCTGGTTGATTTCGCTAACTGTGCCGATAAATTCTGTGAATGGGCCGTCAATAACACGCACGCTCTGGCCCTTTGTGAAACTGACTTTCGCTTTTGGCTTTTCTGTTTCCTCTGTGACCTGTTTCAGTATGGACTTTATCTCGTGCTCTTGCAGGGGAATGGGACGTGTACCAGAGCCAACAAAGCTTGTGACGCCCGGCGTGTTGCGCACGACATACCATGCCTCATCACTCATCACCATCTCCACAAGCACATAGCCAGGAAAGGTCTTACGCTGTACCGTGCGCCGTTGTCCCTGCTTGATCTCAACCTCTTCCTCCATTGGCACGACGACGCGAAAGATTTTGTTTCGCATGTCCATCGATTGAATGCGTGCCTCAAGGTGGGTCTTAACCTTGTTCTCGTAACCAGAATAGGTATGAATGGCATACCACGCGCGATCAATGCCCTCTGGATTCGTCGTTGATATATTTGCTACTGGACTGGCCTGCTCTGCTTGCCCATCCTCGTTCTTAGGTTCAGTTACCACGGCGTTTTCCCTCTTAATGTTGCTGGTGAGAAAACTTTATACTTGCCATGTTTTCTCTGCCCAATATACGCTTTTACTTACCGCCGCTAATGAGTATGAAGAGATAGTATAACCCGTAGTCCAAGAGCGCGATTGCTGCGCCGATAATGCCCGAAAGCACAATAACGATGAGCGTCATGTTGCGCGCTTCCTCAAAGGTGGGCCATGTCACTTTATGACGAAGTTCGTAGTAAGCCTCAAACACAAAACGACCAATGCGGCTGTTACGGAAACGGGTAAGCCACGCAGGTTCCTTGCTTACGCGCCGTGCTTTGCTTTCCTGCACTGTTCGGTCCCTCTTTGGCTCATTGCGAAGTGTTGCTGTACTAGCTTTAGCATCTGGTCTACTTTCAACCTTCGCCTGCTCTTTGTTGCCCTTACGCTCGTCACGCGCCATAGCGCTAATGCTTTTTGCAGAAGTGAGGCTATCGGCCTTCGTCTGCTCTTTTGCTTTCTCTACTTCATCACGCGCCATAGCACTAATGCTCTTTACAGAAGCATCCTGTTCTTTAGGCTTAGGCGTTACTCGTGTCGCGGCTTGCGAAGTGGGACGGCTCGTGTTCTTTTTCTTGTCAGCCATTTTATTTGCCACGTTCGACCTTTCTTGACCAGTAATCAGTAGCGAGTGTGTACTCTAAGATGACGTACGGTATCTACGGTTTACTTGGTTTCTCGGTGAGGGGCATGAACCCGACAAGTGGTACAAAACTTTCTCAGTTCGAGACGCTCTGGATTATTCTTCTTGTTCTTTGAGGTGGTGTAGTTACGACTCTTACATGTTGTGCAAGCCAGTGTAACCACAATGCGATTCTCTTTGCCTTTGCTTGCCATATCTTCCTCCATTCAGGTTCTGGCTTGCCACGCCACTACTATACAGTAATTATAACAATAAGCTTCGATGTCTTCATCCAGCTATGTATGGCATATCATTATGAACGCTTATATTACCAAATATTTACCGTCGTTTCAAGCCTGTATCCAATCAAACTTCTTCTGCTACTTGCTCACTTATGACAAAGGGCAAAAGAAGTTTGACTGGGAGAAGAAACAAACAGCACAATGGGCGCAATAGCTATTGCGCCCACGCGAATGTGCAATTTTACGCTTCGATCTTGGTGCAAATGCCTGCGCCTACGGTTCGTCCACCCTCTCGAATGGCAAACTTGACGCCCTCTTCCATCGCCA
>CAXTCR010000180.1:0-8095 GCA_964242555.1 uncultured Ktedonobacteraceae bacterium | reverse complement strand
CGACGTATGGATTGGCGTATCTCCATACCACGATGCAGACAACCTCTTCTGAGTCCCCTACGCTTCGGCTCGATAGCCGCATTCCTGTACAAACCGTCAAGGATCAGGGGCAGTTTACCAACGTCAATGCGAAGTTCGGGTCCCGCTTGGATTTCTCCATCAATCCCGCCCGGTCCTCGGTTTCGAGCGGAACTGATGGTATCTTTCATGATAATAGTGCGAGTTACGTTGTGGGGATTGCACCTGCACAGCAGCACAAGACCTACATGTTTCACATGGGGACGCCGGATACGGCACATGGAGACGGGTATTTACGCAACGAACAATGGGTGCAGGGATTGAATACAACACGCTGGGAAGGCGATGCTGCTGACACAGGGATGCATGTCGGCGTTGATTTCATAGATACATTTCGCGGCGAACCTGGCTGTACCGCGTTGGCCCAGTGCGAACACGCGATACGCGACGACATCGTCCCAGTGTTCATCATCGGTGTACACCTGCAGAACACAGACACAAAGGGGCAGACTGGCGCCTTTGTCTTTGGCAGTAACCGGATGCTGCCACCCAGCAATGCATGTATCACCCACACCACTCCTGCTAGCACACCTGTCTCGCTGCTCTCCTATGATCCTAAAGCTGATGCAACGGGGGGAACGCTGTTTCTTGCAGGAGACACGCGGCATTGGTCTTGCAACACCGAAAGAAGTGACCGTGCAGGGCTGTCATGGGCGTACAATCTTGCGGCAGGGCAGAGCAAAACCGCTTATCTTATCCTGGGTGGCTGGAACGTGAGCGAGCGACTATTCGCCAACAGCATGCTGCCAGCGGGGTGCCAGAATGAACGTCTATACACAGTCAATGAATGGTCTTCGGAGGGGGATGTAGTCGACTTCGCAATCGACAATCTGTCGACGCACGACAACTTGCTGGCGCAGGCGCAGTCGATGGAAAATTATCTGATTAACAATAACAGCTTAACGGGGGCGCAACGCTGGCTGCTGGGGAATGCCTTACGCAGTTACAAAGCGAGTACGTGGCTGATGGCGCGACCGACATGCGCGGGAGGTGGGTACGATGCGGCGGTGTACGAGGGCACATTTGGCTTTTTAAGCACGGTCGACGTGATGCATGAATATGGTTATTTTGAGATTACGCGCGTGCCGTGGTTTTTCAAGTCCGCGTTGGAGACGGTGCTCAAGAACGCGGCCAGCAACAGGTTCGGCACCTATTTCCAGCACGATCAAGGTGGTGATGTGGGCATCAATGGTCAGTGTGTGGCGGTGGGACAGGGGACGCCGACAGTACGTACGACGTGTTATGCAGCTCCCACTATTCCTAACGGGATTCCAATGCCCACAGAGGAGAACGATAATGTCGCGTTGTTGTTGGCGTACTACGAGTACATCACCCATGACAGCGACCTGCTGCATAGTTCGATCGGGCTGATCGATAGTGCGATGGAGCATAACCTGCATGTAGGGGACCCTACAACTGGTATTGCTTCCAATGGGCGGGACACAACGACAACCTTTGATGCCGCCAGCGACTGCCTGCACAATTATGGTGCTGGGGCGGGCAACCAGTATTATCAAGGTCTGAAGGAGGCAACAGGCTACCGGGCTACGGTGTACCTCGATAGTCTGGTACGGGGTAATACAAACGCGGCTACCTGGAATGCTGCTGCCACAAAGATAGAAAGCGCGATGGTACAGGCGTACGATAAACATGGTTACTTGCCCGTTGCTGATAGCACCGCGTTCAGCAATTGCAGCGGTCGCACTATCACGCTAGGTGAAGGACTGCTCTATCTGCACCTGATCGGGCAGGACGGCGCAATGAATTCAACGTTGTTGCGCGATCTCGCCCGGCAGTATCCCGAGGATCTGTCTGCTGACACGCTCCCTTCATCCCCACATATGATTGCTATGACCTCAACAGCAGCGAATGGTGCACAATGCAGCACGGGACATTGTCTACGCTACGAATGGTTCAGCAAGGTCATGCTCTCGGGTATTGTTGCCGACCTTGTCTACACAAAATATGGCTGCACCCAGTGCGCACAACTGAATATGGTAGAGGCGGCCTACACCTACAACATCAGTTCCGCCAGAACCTTTGGCGATGGCTTCCATGAGGACAATAGCGATTGGGGTGGTCACTTCTACCCACGAGGCATCATCTGTTGGGCCTACTTAAGTATTCTCTACTAGATGAGACCGCATTGATCGCGTCCGTTAGGCGGATGATTGAGGCTTCAATTAGGTGCCTCCCGCTATACTGAACTCATACTACTGTGTGATAAGGAGTCCTGCATATATATGTCTATGTCTGAGCCGCTTTCTTTTTGTGCTACACGAGACCTCTCTATTTATCTCTCTTCTATCTGGCAGCGTTATTTTTCTGATGTTCCACATGCAAATGAGGTGCTGATCGCGTATAGTCGTCCGTGGAAGACCCGGTTGGGCCTTATTCGTATGTCGCTTGATAATGCGCGCTCGTTTATTGGCATCAACTCACTCCTTCAGCACAGAGATGTGCCAGAGTGTGTGCTCGTAACAACGATCGCACATGAACTTGTTCATTACACTCACGGCTTTGGTTCGCCGCTTCCCCAGTTGTTTGAGCACCCACACGCGCACAACGTTGTCGACAAAGAGCTAAAGCGACGCGGATTGGGCGAGACCCTCAATGGCTGTAATACATGGATCGACGACCACTGGTACGAGTTTTACGAGGCGCAAAGAGGTGCGAAAAGGAAACTTGTGATAGCGCAACAAAAAGCGGGATAAACGAAGTTTTCAGTTGCGCAATCTCATATCTTATATATCCTTACGTTTGAGAAGCTTGCCTCACCGTAGTTGGCGGGGGCAAGTGTGCCGGTAACAAGGGCGAGGCCACCAACACTGTAGCTGCTGTCCTGAAGGGGGCTACCAATGGCTGTGCCGTTCACGTAGAGCCAGAATGTATTGCCATTGGCAATAACTGTAAGCGTGTTTTTCTGACCTACTGGTGCGATGGCGCTGCTCTTTGTAGGTGGGAGAATGTTGGCGTAGTTATTGCCATCTCCTGGCGCGTGACGGCGCAAAAAGCACTGACCATCACTAGTGATTTCGAAGTCGTAGAACTGATCGCTATTCACGCGGAAGAGCAGCCCAGCATGATTACCAGTCAGCAGGGTGACATCGACCTGTATGGTAGCGTTATCCTGCACGCGTTGTGTCAAGGGGCAGTACTGCAGGTAGTTTGTCTGCAGAGCCTTGACGTGGTAGCTACCGCCCGCGAAGACACAATGTACGGCATCCTCCGTCCAAAGTCCACCACTATTGCTAGCAAGGCTATACGTCAACGGAGTACCGCTCGTTGCTGAAGTGAGCAGGGCGGTGGCAGTTCCCTGCGCCTGTGCACCCGGAGAAGTCGTCGCAGTTGCACTTGCTTGTGGCGTCGCGGTTGGCACGATTTGCGTCGGCTGCGTCGGAGTAGGTGAAGGCGAGGCATTGTGTGTACTGGCATAGTAGGAAATTGCCCCGATTGGCAGCACCACGAAGAGCAGCAAACCAATAGCAATGATAGAGAACGTGAGCATACCGGCCCTGCGTCGTGGCAGGTGAGGCGTTGTATGAATACTTTCTGTAGTGCGGCGGGGTGTCGCCGCAGGGGTTACAGGATCAACGTGAGTCTGGGTTGCCACGGCCTGCTGTGTTCCAGCTCCTCTGTTTTCGACAATAGGCGCGGTAACACGGCGGCGACGGGAGAAGACAGAGGTAGGTGCAGCCATTGGATTGCCGGGCAGAATAAGTTTGCGACCATTCGATGCGGGATTACGGCTCTGCCGTGCCTGGCGTGCTTGGCGTGCCTGCCTTCCATATCGGCGGGTTGCTGGTATCGGTGTGTCACCGACATTCTGGCGTATTGTCTCCTGAATCGTCTTATATGGTGGCATCTCCTGCGTCTCGTGAATAGATGGTGTTAGTCGCGCCTGCGTGAATGCATCAGCCAATTCCTGAGGCGATTGATAGCGGCGACGCGGGTCTTTTTCGAGTGCACGTAAGACCACCTGATCTATAGAGTGTGGAATGCTAGAGTTGTAGAATGAGGGCGGCAAGGGCTGTTCACGCACATGCTTCATATATACCGAGACGGGGGTCTCACCTGTGAAGGGTACCCGTCCTGTGATCATTTGATAGAGGAGCACACCGAGCGCATAAATGTCGCTGCTCGTTGTTGCCGGTCCATCAGCTAGATCAGGAGCCATATATTCAGGGGTGCCGAGCAGCGCCCCGGTCTGCGTGAGTTCACTACCGCCCTCCATTGCTTTCGCAAGACCAAAATCCGCGAGATAGGCATAGTGATCGTCACGCAACAGAATATTGGAGGGTTTGATGTCGCGATGAATGATGCCGTTGTCATGGGCATCTTGGAGCGCACCCGCGATCTGATGCAGCATCTCGTCGGCATCTTCCAATGAAAGTGCGCCGCGTTCCAGGCGATGACGCAGTGTACCGTGGTCGATATTAGGCATCACAAGATAGTGCCACGGCTCCTGTGTACCGTAGTCATACGCTGGGAGAATATGAGGATGATGCAGATTCCGGATTGCATCCGCTTCCCGATGGAAGCGTTCAAGATAGTCCGATTGGCCGCCGCTTACAACCTTGACCGCGACGTTGCGATCCTTATCTTCATCATATGCAAGATAGACCTCTGACATTCCACCGCGCCCCAACCGTCCCAGGAGTTGATAGCGCCCTAAAGATGTTCCCTCTAAACCGGGCATGTGCGTTTGTGTTCCTCAGTATAATCGATTGTTATATAAATATTGCTTCATATGTAACACGTATAAAGATAGCTTGACAGATGCAAGTATAGAGCCGATGAGTGCTTATGTCAACGCCTTTAGACCGCGAGCGCCTCAAACGCGACGCTTGTCGTATGTTTTTGCCCCTGTACTCCACTATCTCTCTTGTCTTTACTACGCGTTACAGGATGTATGATTGGCTTTACCACACGTTCCGTCATCAACACTGTAGGTGCGGAATGTAAAAAGGGTGGTGTGATGGACGAGAAGGATGTATTTTGTGGAGCAGCTGGCGACGTAAGCACAGTATCCCTATGAGTGAGCAACTCGCTGACGTTGACACGTGTAGGTGAGGAGGCGTGACTTGTCAAATACGAGAAAGAAAAGCCTAATAGTGTAGGCAGGACGCAGAGCAGCAGTGCTGCCGCCACTGCTGGCGTGCCAGCGTGTACGCTAAAAGTGGTTCCGCCCTTTCTCAACGATGTGGTATAGGCATGAGCAAATTCCAGTGCTGTAGGAAAGCGCTGCGCAGGATCTTTGGCCAGTGCCCGCAAAACAACTCTATCGGTAGCATGCGAAAGCCGTGAATTATAGAATGAGGGGGCCACAGCCTGTTCGCGCATGTGTTTCCAGTAGAGGCCAATAGGTGTGCTACTCTTAAACGGCAGGTGTCCAGTGAGCATCTGGTAGAGTACTATACCAAGCGCATAGACATCACTTGCCGGGGTCGCAAGTCCAGTGCCCAGTTCTGGTGCCATATATTCGGGTGTTCCCACCGCAACAACACGTGGGTTGTTACTCTCCTCGGAAAGATGGCGTGCAAGGCCAAAATCAGCAAGATAGACGTGCTTGCCCTCACGCAAGAGGATGTTTGAAAGCTTAATATCACCATGCACAATACCGCGCTCATGCATCATAGAGACTGCTCCAGCAAGTTGCTTCAGAATATGACCCGCCTCCCGGGGTGAAAGCGCACCTCCTATCAGGTGCTGTTTCAAGGTGCCAGCGGCAACGTAGGGCGTAACCATGTAAAACCACTCATCGGCCTCACCATACTCAAGCACCGGGAGAATAGAGTTGTGCGTCAACATTGCGAGAATCTGCACTTCGCGCTGAAAGTGCTGGTAGTGCATCGCATTGCTTTTATGGACTAGCTTTATAGCGACGGTATGATTTGTGTAAATATCCTCGGTTATATAAACAATCGACATGCCTCCACGGGCCAGTTCGTGACGCAGACGATAGTGTGAGAGTGTGGTTGGTGGCGCAGGCTCTTGTATCATGATGACGGTCCGTTCTTAGACTTGCGTTTTCACTTATTATACGAATCTGTGAACTATTTCGTGCCGTGATATAGAATGATACAGTACTTTGAAGTAGGCCAAGCAAAAAAGAAGATCGCGAAGGGTAAAAGATTTTAACGGTCTGCCCTACATATAATACAGAATGCATAGTACAGAATGCAAGAGAGGGAGGAATCCTCTCGCTAGCTATTTAGGAGGCCCATATGTCCGATAACGTTGTGTACTCGACCGACGGTGGCAGAACACGTCCACGACCTGACGAGAAAGCCTCATCAGGAGAAGGGACGAAAAAGAGTGATGGTATTGTACGCATTATGCGAGATCGCAAACAGCGCGGTGGCAAAACAGTTACAGTTATTACTGGCGTCCCGGGAACTAGCGAGACACTTACAGGGTTGGCACAGCAACTTAAGAAGCTCTGTGGTTCCGGCGGCACCGTCAAGGATGGCACAATTGAGATACAGGGAGATCATTGCGATAAGGTCCAGGCAAAGCTGGCCGAAATGGGCTATAAGGTAAAACGTGCTGGCGGCTGAGGTACATAATTTTTCGTAGCTATTAAGCGTATAGGCTCTTGTAATACTGCTAATAGCCTTGTCAATAGATATTTTATGCTACTTCTGCACATTTTTCCACCCAGTTATCCACATTCGATGTGGATAACTTTTTGCATGAACGAAATATGATACACGAGGACCTACGAAGTGGTACAAGAGACCAAAACGTGACTTAGACAAGTGACATGGTAGAGGATTTATGCAATGTTTGGAGCTTTACGCGGCACGGTACAAAACGGGAGAGGAGTATACGATGGGGGCGTCGTTTTTTTTATATGGTGATGAAAAGCGTTTTTTTTGAGCGGGTCCATTTGCTTTTTTTTGTGTAGGCAGAAGGCGGTTTTTTTGTTTTTGCGCGGAACGCGATATTAAAATTTGTTTTTTTTGAACTGTTTGATGTTCGCGCCAAAATGTTGCGATTTGAAAGTCTGGAAGTCTGGTAAAGAAGACACCAGTGGCTTGTACGCTCGCTATGCGGGAAACACGGAAGATGCGTGTCTCGTTATGGAGCATAGCTACGAGGTGCCATGAGCGCATCTTAACCACAAGGCCGTATGGGTCTACTATGTATTGCCGTTGTAAGCCGTGTCCCTCATCATAGTAGATACACAGCTTTTGGTCGTGCCAAATCGCTGCTTGAACTGTTGCAAGGCAAGTACTGATACGCTCATCTACCTGCCACTCTGTCATGTCGACGTAGAAACGTTGGCGCGTGTGCTCCACGTTGTAACGCGAAGACGCGGGGAGTGCGGCGGAGACTTTGAGCAGGGCATCCTCAAGCGCCCGACCCATGCCTAGGTCGACTGAGGGTGCCGCAACCGTCGAGAGGAAGAGCGCGCGTATCTCCGTCTCGGTTAAACCCGTTAGACGCGTCTGATAGCCGTCTACGAGTGAGCATCCACCGCCAGGACCGCGCTCGGTGTAGAGCGGAATGCCGGCCATGCTCAGGGCTTCAAAATCGCGGTAAATCGTTCGTTCCGATACTTCAAGCTGCACGGCCAACTGGTGAGCCGTAACACGTCCATGCGTCTGGAGCAGCATGAGTATTGAAAGGAGCCGGTCTGCACGCATACTGTGTGACCTCCATCGGACTAGGTGTTGTTTTCTAGCGATACAAGTATACCATATTTTGAGCGCATGATCCCTTCTCTTGACGCTGTGACATGGGGATACTACAATAGGTTTAAGAAGAGAAGTGTGTTCCCAGTATTTTGCGGAGGTGTTGTCATGCCATTATACGAGTACCGGTGTTCGGATTGTAAGTCGAAGTTTGAGTTGCTTGTGATGCATCAGAACGCCGACGATGTTGTGTGCACGAAGTGTCACAGCGCCAGGGTACGACGCCTACTATCGACATTCGCCCTGCCGCGTGGTGGCAGTGAGGATACATCGTATAGCGACGAAGTACCCATGATGAGTGGTTGCTCATGCGGTGG
>CAXTCR010000179.1:0-8163 GCA_964242555.1 uncultured Ktedonobacteraceae bacterium | reverse complement strand
GGGCTTGTGCGCGTTCTATGTTAGTTTTCTTTACCTATCATTACCTCAGTCGATTTAATGACAGCATAGACGGTATCACCCTCTTTGATGTTCATTGACTCGACAGAGCCACGAGTAATGGCTGATACTACTTGCTGGCCATCGGGCAGTTCGATAATGACTTCCGCCATAACGCCTGCTGTCTTGACCGATTTTACGGTTCCCTTCAACTGATTTCGTGCGCTAAATTCCATTGTAGCTTGCTCCTTGTATGCATATACGAAATGTGGACATTTTGTTCCTCACTACATTATACGTATGCAGGGAAGCATAGTGTAACAAGAAAGCGTAAGATGCCTCTTTTACGCTCTTTCGTAGCTCACCGTATCGCCTAGAATACTATCGATCTGCGTCAGCATATTTTCTGAGAGCGTAATGTCTGCGGCTTTGACGTTCTCCTCAACCTGCTCAACTTTGGTGGCGCCGATGATTGCTGAACTGACATTCTCCTGGCGAAGTATCCATGCGAGCGCAAGTTGTGACAAGGTGTAGTTCTGCTGTTGTGCCAGTGCCTGTAGGTTTTGCACAGCGGTCAGCGTCTTATTGTTCATAAAATCCTTCATGAACATATTCTGCTGCTCGTTCGCGGCTCGTGTGCCCTGCTCAGGCTGCTGACCCGGTTTGTATTTGCCCGTGAGTATGCCCTGTGCCAGCGGTGAGAAGACAACCTGTCCGATGCCTTCGCGCTCACACAATGGCACGATCTCCTTCTCGATGTAGCGCGTCAACATGTTGTACACAGGTTGATTGGAGACAAGCTTGTGCAGGTGTTGTTCGCGCGCGATACCAACCGCATCGGCGATCTGCGCGGCTGACCATTCCGAAACTCCGGCATAGAGAATTTTTCCCTGCTCAACAAGATCGTCGAGGGCACGGAGCGTCTCCTCAAGTGGTGTTTCAGTATCATAACGATGGCACTGGTATAGGTCAATATAGTCCGTTCCCAGACGGCGCAGGCTTGCATGACATTGTTCCATGATGTGCTTTCTTGATAGTCCGCGATCATTAGGTCCATCGCCCATGGGGAAATAGACCTTTGTTGCCAGCACATACGAGTCGCGTGGAAATGCCTGCAATGCGCGTCCAACGACACCCTCAGTCTTGCCACGATTATACGCATTTGCCGTATCAAAGAAATTGACGCCGAGATTGTACGCGGTATGAATGCACTCAATCGCCGTTTTCTCTTCCACCGAGTCGCTGTATGTCAGCCAACTACCGAGGCTGATCGCGCTCACCCGTACACCGGCGCTGCCCAGATGTCTATATTGCATTATGTGTTGCTCCTTCTGCCGTATGATTTTGCTATTGATGTGGTTAAAGAGGGTGTGATGGAATGCAAACTCCCTACGGTTTCATATGTCTCCCAGCATTCTTGTTTGCCACAAGGACGTGATGAATGTGATCCCTATAGATGTCTTCCATCAATACCTCTTTTTCTATCGTTACGGTATGGCATACAAACAGGCGGTGTCAAGGTCAAGTGTTGCGTTCGGTCCTAGATATTTGGTGAAATGGTAGCTTTTCAGTATCCTGTATACATATTCTCGTGATAGAGAGAACAAAGGGGCTACGTACGGAGGGTGAGATTATGGATACACCAAAGAGTGATGAACAAAAGGCCAGAGAACGGGAGGTCATTCCCGGCACTCCTATTGTGCGCGGCAATACACCGCGTCCATTTATGCATAGCGCGATTACAACACTACCCCAAAGCCAGTTGCCGCCAGAGCCAATCGTGCAAGAGACGCAGGAGATACGCTCAACGCTCTCTACATTTCCAGCAAAACCACCGTCCGCGCCGCCACTGCCAGAGGAGCCGGACGACTTTGGCGAGCAGGATGAGCACTTGCTGGCGGGCAAGCGTTCATTGCCTAGCCCTGAGGCACAGGGATTTGCATGGCTATTCGAGTATGGGCTGGAGATGGATAGCAGTGTACTGAATACGCCCGAACGACTTGATGGTCTTGCACTGCTCTATGGTCCTGCTGTGCTTAAAGGTTATAGATTGCATCTGGGAAGCTACGAGGTCGCGGGACGCGGAGAGCGGACGGCATTAACGCTTCTCTCCGATCCTCGTCCTCATGCCGAGGTATGGGGCGTGCTTTATCGTGTGCCACAGCATGTCGTGCAGACGCAGGGAGAAGAGCCTGCGCTCGCAGATATTGTACATGAGCATCCACAGGCCAAGATACAGGCGATCCACGTCTTTGTGCAGGAGACGTACCGCAAGCGTACGGTTCCCTGCACTACCTATGGCTGGCAGGATGCGACACTACTACAAGCATCGTCAGCACAAGCGTATGAGACTCAAGAGGCCTATGTCCGTCGTCTTACCTCCATTGCCAGAAAGCAGCGCTTGCCCGATACCTATATAGAACGGTTGGCGCGACTACTTCCCCCTGTCGTCATACCGCACACACCTTCTGCACAACACACAACAGGAGAGCCGATATTGCCTCCAGTGACACAAAGGGGCGAACAATCTACAGAACCGCTTGTGCTTCCGATCGAAAAGCTAGAGAAAGTCCCGCGTCCGCAAGGGACGCCCGCGCGTCCAAGTCAGGTGCAACGCGTACCTATCAAGGCATACCCGCAGCGCGGGTTTGTGGCCTTCGCGCTGTACCTGTTCTGCCTCCTGCTTATTGTTCTTGCACTGGCTGTAATACAGGGGTTGGGTTTCTTCAGCGATGTGCTCAACGACTCTTTTACGCTACTCAATGTGCCGTGGCTTGTCCTGGTCTACGGCCTGCTCGGTGGCTGTATCAGCAGCATTATCACACTAGGGCGTAGTACCCAGACGCACGATATTCCGGTCTTTAGCATCATCACATGGTTTGCACGCCCCTTTGTTGGCGCTATTTTGGCGCTCTTTGCCTACTTGCTACTCACGAGCGGGGTATTCCTGGCTGTAGATACTCCTACGGGAGGGCACCATGAGACGTTGTTTTTGCTGGTTGGGGCGCTAGCGGGAATGTGTGAGGGGTGGTTGTTCCTGCGGAAATAATGTCTAATGATGCGTATTAACAAAGTACGTTGGTAGTTACACAACAACGGACGCCGTGAACGTGGTCCCGGCGAAAGTTAGTGTAAGCATGCCTTAGACGTGCTAAAAAACCATTGTCCATTGGAACGATGTATGGTCATTGACGATTATAGTATACAGGGGTTGTAAGAGAAAAGGATAATTAACAGGTGGCCCTAGATTTGGGGCCACCTGTTTTTTGTATTATTTCTCCTCCAGAGCAGTTTTGCCGATCATGGCGAGGGCGGCGTCGTCGATTGGGGGGTGTTGGAGACCGGCGCGTACGTCGCGGTAGTAACGCTGCATAGGGAGGGTCATGGAGAGGCTGGCGGCCCCCATGAGGCGCATGGCGGTGTCGACAATCTCTATGGCGTAGTTGCTGACAAGATATTTGGCGGCGGCAAACTGGCTTGGAGGGATACTGTTCGGATCGGAGCTAAATTGGTCGGCGATGCCGTAGAATACGGCGCGGCTCTGCAACAGGGCTAGCTCGATCTTTGCCGCTTTCTCCTGGATATGGGGCACGCTGGAAATTGGTTTGTCGAGCGAGGTGGGCTTGCGTTTACGGGCGAAGGCAAGTGCCTCGTTGCGTGCCGCTGTTGCGATGCCGAGGTAGACAGCGGTTGTTGGGAATGACCACGCCGCCTGTCGCATCTGCGCATCGGGATTGGTCGGAATCTGGGTATCCACCAACGCCTCGGCGTCCATGTGCACGTTTTCCAAGATCAGGTCGTTGCTACCACTGCCGCGCATACCCAATGAATTCCATGTCTCCTTCACCTGTAGGCCTTCAGCGGTGCGAGGGATCAGGAAGGAGCCTCGGTCGATGCTTAGTGGTGTCAGGCTCGTGGAGTCCTCGATGCTACAGCTAACGATGAAGAAGGAGAGAACAGGGCTGCCGGTAGTAAAGGACTTGCGGCCTGTGATACGCCATGAACCGTCGTCCTGCCGTTTCGCAGTTGTGGTTGGTCTACCGCCGCGACTCGGACTGCCTGTCGCGGGTTCGCTAGCGGCGGTATTGATCATCGCGCCATCAGCAACCACGGTACGACACAGGCACTCAAAGAAAGGGTTGGGTCCTGTCACGTTCTCAGCCAGTTTCGCGATGTTGGCGAGGTGCATGCTCATTACCAACGCGGTCGAGGCATCGCCCTGCGCCAGTTGTTGCTGGGCCAGCGAGACTTCGAGGAGGTCCGCGCCCCAGCCGCCAAAGTCGCGTGGCACGGTCAGCGTTAAATAGCCGGATGCATGCAAGTCCTTATAGTTTTCGACCGGAAACTTGCCCGCCCAATCGTACTCATTGGCACGCTTGGCGAAGGTTGTTGCCAGTTCGCTTGCGATGTTGATTAGTTGTTTTTGACGGTCGGTTGTCGGGTATGGGGGAAAAGCCATATATATTCCTTTATGTATTACACTCACCAAGGCACTCGCAAGGGAATGCCCCCATAGGCGTTACTTGAAGCTGAAGGCAGGTCTGTGGTTGAGCCAGGGCGTCCGCTGCCTGTATCATTCCCCGAATGCGGCTCGGGGACGCCCCTGCCAGACAGGCACCCGTTGCCACTACGCTCTCGTGGTATGGGAGGGGCGTCCCCTTGCGGGCGCCCTGGTCCCCATTCGAGCCTTACGGTAACGCTTATGGGGAATGCCCCTCCCATACGACGCAGCGACGTGGGAGGGGCATTCCCTTTGCGGGTGCCCTGACCTCAGTTATACATCATCATGTTCAGTGAGATATGCTGCATGCTCGACCAGCGTGTAGACGCGCTTGATGAATGTCTCGAAGCGTGGGTCCTGCGTTTGCCCCCGTTTCCAGCGCGTGTAAATTTGTTGCAGAATCACGGCCAGCTTAAAGTAAGCAAAAACCATATAGAACTGCATTGAGGAAACATCGCGTCCACTTTTCTGCGTGTATGCCTCGATAAATTGTGCGCGTGTGATAAAGCCTGGGGAGGTTGTCACCGTCGGCAAGACCACTTTCAAATCCTCTGGATCGTTCGGCTGCACCCAATAGGTAAGTGAGGCCGCGAGATCGAAGAGGGGGTCGCCAATTGTAGCCATCTCCCAATCGAGCACAGCGGTGGCCTGTGTTACGTCGTCGAGACTGAACAACATATTGTTGAGTTTGAAATCATTGTGAATGAGCGATGGCGCGGGACTTGATGGCGTGTGCGCTACTATCCATCGGGTGAGCAGCTCGACCTGCGCAATCTCATCCGTTTTGGCACGCATATAGCGTTCGATCCAGCCCTTGACCTGTCGCGGGAGGAAGCCATCGGGATGCCCCAGCGTATCTAAGCCGGCCTTTTGCCAATCGATGCCGTGAATGGCCACGAGCGTCTCGACGGTTGTCATTGAGATACCGTGCCCAATCGCCTCGCTTGGCGTCACTCCTGGTGGAAAGCGGTCGTTAAGCACAACGCCACGTTTGCGCTCCATTACATAAAATGGCACGCCCATAATGCTCAAATCGTTACAAAAGACAAGTGGCTCTGGTGCCAGTGAAAACACGGGATGGACCTTTTGTAACAGGGTTGACTCGCGCTCCATGTCGTGTGCCTTTGGAGGAACGGGACCAAAGGGCGGACGACGCAAGACGCCTTCCCACGGGCCGATTTGCAGCAGGTAGGTTAGATTCGAGGCTCCTGAAGGAAACTGGCGTACCTGCAGTGTGCCATCACCCAGCCCCTCAATGTGTTTGCGCAGGTAGCGTTCCACCGTAGGCACATCAAAACTTTCGCCCCTACGAATGTCTATTGTTTCTTCAAGCCCCATAGTTAGCGTGCCTCCCCCAGAAGATTTTTCTCCTGTGCTAGATCAATAAAGTACGCAATAGACTGCGGATTTGCCAGCGCGTCCATGCTAACCGCCTTCTCAACGGGCACCCCGAGGAATAGTTTCTTTATTGGCACCTCAAGCTTTTTCCCGCTGAGCGTACGTGGGACTTCGGCGATCTGGAGTATCTCGTCGGGCACATGGTGCGGCGACACGTTGCGGCGCAATTGTTCTTTGATACGTGTCTTCAAGCTATCGTCCAGAGTCGTTCCCTCACGCAGCACGACGAAGAGCGGCATATAATACTTTCCTCCTAGCAGTTCGACGCCGACGATGAGGCTATCGAGCACTTCTGGAAAGCCCTCCACGACGCGATAGATTTCGCTGCTGCCCATTCTAATACCCATACGGTTGATTGTGGAGTCGGAGCGGCCATAGATGACTGAGCTGCCCTGAGGCGTAATGCGTATCCAGTCGCCATGGCGCCAGATGCCGGGGTACATCTCAAAATAGCTATCGAGGTAGCGTTTGTTACCGGCGTCATTCCAGAAGAAGAGCGGCATGGAGGGTAACGGCTCTGTAATCACCAGTTCACCCACCTCGTTCATAACGGGTTTACCGGCCTCATCGAACGACTCGACCTTCGCGCCCAGCGCGCGCGTCTGAATCTCACCTTCATAGACGGGCAGCAGGATGGAGCCGCCGACGAAGCCGGAGCAGACATCGGTGCCACCGCTCATCGAGGCCAGCCACACATCGGGCTTGACCCCCTCGTAGATCCACTTGAAGCCTTCGGGAGGCAAGGGCGAGCCGGTTGAACCAATTTGGCGTATCGTACTCAAGTTATAGGTCTTACCCGGAGTAATGCCTGCCTTCATACATGAGGTGATGTAGGCCGCACTTGTGCCGAAGAGGGTCATGCCTGTATCCTCCGCGAACTTCCATAGTGTGCCAATATCGGGATAGCCAGGGTTGCCATCATACATCAACACTGTCGCGCCAACGAGCAGACCGCCGATGATCAAATTCCACATCATCCAGCCCGTGGTTGTAAACCAGAACACTCTATCGCCACGCTTTACATCCAGTTCTAGCGAGAGGTTCTTCAGGTGTTCGAGCAGTATGCCGCCGTGCCCCTGCACAATCGCCTTGGGTAGTCCTGTTGTGCCTGAAGAGTACAGGACCCAGAGCGGATGATCGAAAGGCACCTGCTCAAATGTCAATGACTCCCTGTTGCTAGACAGGAGTTCACTCCACGCCACGGTCTTTGGCAACGTCACAGGCTCCGACTCGCCTAACAGATAGGGGAAGAGTACAGTTTTTTCGACCGTTGGCAACGCCTGCTGTAAATCAGCGACGACAGCACGTCGATCAAATGTTTTCCCATTGTACTGGTAGCCATCGACGGCGAAGAGCACCTTTGGCTCAATTTGTTTGAAGCGCTCGACGACGGTACCCGCGCCAAAATCTGGTGAGCAGCTTGACCAGATCGCGCCGATGCTGGCACACGCGAGGAACGCCATCAGTGTCTCTGGTATGTTAGGCATATAGGCAACGACTCTATCGCCGCGCTGTACACCCAGGTCGCGAAGAGCGGACGCGATTGATTCTACCGTCGTGGTCAATTCATTCCAAGACACTTCTCGTAGCCCATGACGTTCGGAACGGAAGAGCAGTGCAGGGTAGTCGGTCGATGCGTTTCTGAAGACATGCTGGGCATAATTGAGTTCGGCACCCGGAAACCAGGATGCGCCGGGCATTTTTCTCTCTACCAGCACGGTAGTATACGTTTTTGAGGATTGGATAGAAAAGTACTCCCAGAGGGAAGCCCAGAAATCTTCGAGCGAGTTCACGGACCACTGCCATAGTTCGTCGCGGGTCGTGAAGCGCAGGCCTTTCGTGTCGGCAAGCCAACCCATATACTTTGTGATATTGGCCTGTTGGCGCATAGATTCGCTCGGTTCCCATAAGGGTATACGATCTCCACGTTGAGTCACCATGTACTATCTCCTTATTGACCGATATTGCTCTTCCTACCACTACCGCATGACGGAATTTTAAGCTTGAAGCAGTGTTCGCTGTACCCCTGCCAATTTGATGCAGTTCCTGCTATTTAGAGAGGCTGAGAATTATTATAGCATCTAGCTACGCTTCTCACCAAAGAAAAGAGCGGGGTAGACAGGAAACAGAACGATCGCCCCTCGTGAGGGACCCCATAAGAATTAACGTAAGGCTCGAATGGGGACCAGGGCGCCCGTTGCCTGTATCATTCCCCGAATGCGGCTCGGGGACGCCCCTCCCAGACCACGAGAGCGCAGTGGGAACGG
>CAXTCR010000178.1:0-8261 GCA_964242555.1 uncultured Ktedonobacteraceae bacterium | reverse complement strand
CTGGGTTCCTGTGCCGGTATTCCAATCATGTTATTCGCAACCCCCTTTTCTTCGCCGATACGTAATTTTTACATGTGTAGTTTAAGAATAGGAGTATTTTTACAGTTGGAAAATACTCCTCCAATCATAAAGAAGTTCTATACATTTATATGAGAGAAAGTATACGGTGTTATTAATTATCAAGTCTAGTAGAAGAGGTCAAATATAGTACTTTTTAGTTATGTCTATGAGCTATGAGTAGGTAAAGTTGGCTATAGAATAGTGCTTGTTTTCTCTAAACCTCTTTGATATACTCTCAAACTAGACAAGCTAACCAGTTCCTCGTAGTAGGAAACAGATAGGAGAGTGTTACAGCGATGGATGCTCAGGAAGTGGTCAAACAGGCACAGGCAGAGAACTTGCGCCTTGTTCGTTTTTTGTACTGCGACAATGGTGGTATTATTCGAGGCAAAGCAACGCATGCCAGTAAGCTTGCAACGCGCATTACTGAAGGTATTGGTCAAACACTTGCAATGCAAGCCTTCACAGGTGTTGAGACGCTTGCCTCTGTTGAAGGCATGGGACCTATTGGTGAATTTCGTTTAACTCCCGACCCTGCAACGTTCACTATTTTGCCATATGCGCCACACTCCGGCAGTATGTTCTGCGATATGCTTCTTACCAATGGCAACCCATGGCAAGCGTGTCCACGCACTTTTCTCAAGCGAATGGTTGAGCGTCTTGCACAGCAGGGGATGCGTGCGGAGGCCGCTGTCGAGCACGAGTTTTATCTTGCACGTGAGAGCGCAACTGGTGGCTATGTTCCTGCTGACAGTAGTCTCTGCTACAGTAGCATTGGGCTAGACGAGCAGGCAGAAGTGATCGATGCCATCCTAGCGGCACTTGAGGCTCAGGGCATCTCTGTTGAGCTATTTCATACCGAGCTTGGTCCGTCCCAGCAAGAGCTTTCAGTGCGTCACGCCGATGTGTTGCGTGCCGCCGATAACGTTTGCCTGATCCGTGAAACGGCCCGCGGTGTTGCGCGTCAATACAATCTCTTCGCCACTTTTGCCCCTAAGCCATTCCTCGATCAAGCAGGTAGCGGCGCGCACATTCATCTAAGCTTGTGGGGAGCGCAGGGAGGTGAACAAGAGCGTACCAATTTATTTTATGATGCCAATCGGCGTGGTGGCCTAAGCCAACTAGGAACATATTTTATCGGTGGTGTGCTTCGCCACATTCGAGCACTTGTGGCGATTACCTGTGGCAGTCCTAATTCCTACCGTCGCCTACTTCCACACTACTGGAGTTCGGCGTATGGTGCCTACGGCTTCGACAATCGTGAAGGCGCGATCCGTGTACCTTCTATGTACAAGGGGCGCGAAGCCGAGTCGGTGAATCTGGAATTGAAGGCGGCAGATCACAGCGGCAATCCCTATCTCGCCATGGGAGCGTTTATCGCTGCTGGACTCGATGGCATTGAGAACAAAATTGATCCAGGCGAACCAGAGCAGATTGATCCAGGTAACTACACCGATGAAGAGCGAGAGAAACGCGGTATTCGCCGCTTGCCCACAACGCTTGACGAGGCGCTAGACGAACTAGAGCACGATAGCGTGTTGCGCGATGCGATGGGTCCCCTGCTCTCAACATCGTACATTGCGGTCAAGCGCTCCGAGTCTGATTTCTTTAAGGATAAATCAGCAGAGGCCGAGACACTACAACACTTCTATAAATATTAGCTTTCTACATCAGAGCATATACAGTAAATACATACTCAAAAGCTTAATGTAAGCGGGATATGTACTTCTCTGTACGGTTGCTACTTGACGAGAAGCTCAACATAACGCACAATAGAGTTACATATCAATGAGTAACTCCATTGTGCGTTGTCGTAAGTACTGAAGTATCACTGAGAGGAGATTTAAATCAAAGGTTTTCGATGCTAACAAGACTCCGCGACTTATTGGGAAGAGTGTTTAAACATTTGTATTCCTTTCCGTACAGGGTAACGTTTTTAGGAGGCATAGCATGGCATTATCTAATCGGTCGGACAAAGAGGAACTCATCGCCCGGGACATCAGGCGCTTGCATGGCATGGGCTATGCGCAAGAATTATTTCGTACTATGGGTGGTTTCTCGAACTTCGCTATTTCCTTCACCATCATCTCTGTATTAAGCGGCTGCTTGACGCTGTTTTATACGGGTATCACCACCTCTGGTTTCGCTGCCGGCTCAATCGGTTGGCCACTTGTCACTATTTTCGTCGTGATTGTTGCCCTTGGCATGGCAGAACTTGCCTCGGCCTATCCAACTGCTGGTGGCCTGTACTACTGGGCCTCTAAGTTGGGTGGACCCGGCTGGGGCTGGTTTACCGGCTGGTTCAACTTGATTGGACAGGTAGCGGTTACGGCTGGCATCGACTACGGTCTGGCGGTCTCAATTGACGTATTGCTGAATGCATGGTTTCCCAAGTTCCCCGCGACACTCGGCTCCGTTTCTGCGATTGATCCTGCAACGCAGTGGACAACACTTGGCATTTATGCCGTTGTACTTGCGCTCCATGCCCTGCTCAATATCTTTGGTGTGCGTATCGTCGCGCGACTAAACGATGTCAGCGTGTGGTGGCATATTGTAGGCGTGCTCTTGATTGGTGGAGGTGTCGTCGTTGCTGCATTGGCCGCACAACAATTCGGCGGCGACAACTTCGCCACACATATAGCTGCCCAACCACTCAATAGTGCAGGAACGCTTTACAGTGTTGATCCGAAATTTAATGGTAGTGGTTTTCCCATATGGTATGCCTTCTTGCTTGGCCTGCTCCTGGCACAGTATACCTACACCGGCTATGATGCCTCAGCTCATATGACGGAGGAAACCGTTGGTGCAGAAACAAGGGCGCCATGGGGCGTTGTCATGTCGGTTGTCGTCTCGGCGTTTGCTGGTTATATTGTCCTCATGGGCCTACTTGCAGCGGCACCCGATCTTGTAAAAGCGGCGGGCTACATTAACCCTGTGCTTTACATCCTCGAAAGTCGCCTAGGCTTTGTGCTTGGTACCTTGTTCTTCGCGGTGGCCGTTGGTGCGCAGTTCTTCTGTGGCATGTCTTCAATCACCACCAACTCGCGTATGATCTATGCCTTCTCGCGTGATGGAGCAGTACCATTCTCAAACCTGTGGCACAAACTGGACAGTGGACGTACGCCTCGCAATGCGATCATCCTGGCTGCAGTGGGGGCCTTTGTGTTGGCCATTCCTTCTGTCTTTAACTTCGCGGCATATGTAGCCATCACATCTATCGCGACCATTGCCCTGTACGTCTCCTATGTCATACCCATTCTGTTGCGCTTGAGGACGCCAAATTTCCAACGCGGTCCCTGGCATCTTGGTGCATGGAGCCGTCCTATTGGCGTTATCTCGGTGCTATGGGTCGTTTTTATCTCAATCCTCTTTATGTTGCCTACCATCAATCCGATCACGGCTGTAACCTTCAACTACACACCTGTTGTTGTGCTTGGCACGCTCGTGATTCTGGTTATCTGGTGGATGGCGAGCGTTCGACACTGGTTTAAGGGTCCCCACATCCAGGGTTCAGAAAGCGAACTGTCCGCGATCGAACGCAGTCTCGGTGAACCTACACATGTTGATGTAGAGGGCGCTGCGGGCGGTCAGTAGGGATCAACGCACAGGCTCGTTGCTCGCTTATGCATCAAGGCGATGGATTGGTGTTACTATCGCAAAAGTGGTAAGATGTCAATCCATTTCGCCCAGAGGAGCAAAGAAAGGGCATGTGTAGCAAACGGGTTCTCTGAGGGATTAGCATATACACTCATTCACATGCCCTCGTTTAGAATTTCTTCACGAGAGAATGTACTAGTGTGGTCGAACTACATCAAAAGTGTCATACAAGGAAAAGGTACAACTCATGAGACTAGCAAACAAAGTCGCCCTTATTACAGGTTCGGCGGGTGGTATGGGACGTGTTGCTGCTGAGCTATTTTCACAGGAGGGCGCAAGCGTCGTCGTGACTGATGTAAACGCGGAGGCCGGCGAGGAGACTGTCAGGAGTATTCGCGATGGAGGCGGAAAGGCCATTTTTGTCAAAGCAAACGTGGCGATTGAAGAGGACGTTAAAGCATTGGTTCAAACTGCCGTGGACACATTTGGACAGGTTGATGTTCTCTACAACAATGCCGGTATTATGCCAACCGACGACGGTAGCGTAACTGATACGAGCGAAGAGGTTTGGGATCGCGTCCTTGATGTAAACCTGAAAAGTGCCTTTCTCTGTTCTAAGTATGTGCTCCCACATATGGTCAAACAGGGACAAGGGTCTATCATCAACATCGCGTCGTTTGTGGCATTTCTCGGTAGCACCGTCCCACAAGATGCCTATACAACCTCTAAAGGCGGCTTACTCGCGTTAACCAAATCTCTTGCGGTACAATACGGGCGTCACAACATTCGCTGTAACGCAATCTGCCCTGGCCCCATTGAAACGCCCTTGTTGCGTACACTCTGGGTCAATGAGGAGGCCAGGAACTTGCGTCTTAATCGCATTCCATTAGGACGCTTTGGCGAAGCGAAGGACATTGTGTATATGGCGTTATACCTTGCCTCCGATGAGTCAGCGTGGACCACTGGTGCGTGGCTGCTAGTTGATGGAGGTATTACCTCGAATTATTTCTAGGATGTAGACTTTTAAGGCGGCGCTTCGCATGGGATCAATGTATTGCGCCTGTTTTATAGGGCGGGATACACCATTTCCTATAGTTTGGAAAGGATGTATGTACAATGGATATTGCTGCTATTAAGCAACTGATAGAGCAGGGCAGAATCGAGTATGTCAAGGTTGGTGCTGCTGACATAGAGGGAGTGTACCGGGGTAAGCGTGTGGCCGCGAAATTTTTTCTTGACTCGTTGTCTGATGGCTTTGCACAATGTGACGTGCTCTTTGGTTGGGACATTGCTGAAAACGTGCTCCCCAACCTCAAGTTTAGCAACTGGGAGCATGGCTTTGCTGATATTGTAATGAAGCCTGATCTCACAACATTCGCTCCCGTGCCGTGGGAGGATAATGTCTATTCCTGTATCTGCGACCTATGGACTGAGCATGGCGAACGCGTAACGATTTCTCCACGCTACGTTCTTAACAATTTAATGGAACGTGCGCGCTCCCTCGGTTTCGAGCCAATGGCAGCCTCTGAATTGGAGTTCCGCTTCTTCCGCGAAAACATGGTTTCGTTGCGCGAGAAGGACTTTGGACCAAACCTGACTCCCCTCAATCCCGGCATGAACTGCTACGCCATTAGTCAGGCCAGTGCTGACGATCACTTGCTTGGACGTATCGCCCGTATGATGCGTGACGCTGGCGTCGAGATCGAAGGCTATAACCGTGAGCATGGTCCTGGCATGTATGAGATGAACATTCATTATTCGGACGCGCTCACCGCTGCTGATAGAACAATGCTCTTCAAAACGGGTGTCAAAGAAATCTGCCATCAGACGGACTATACCGCCACCTTTATGGCGAAGTGGAACGATACCGAAGATGGCAGCAGTGGTCACTCGCACATGAGCCTGTGGGATAGCAACCTCGAGCGCAATGTCTTCTGGGATGAAAATGCTGAAGGACATATGTCCAATACCATGCGGCAGTTTCTTGCTGGCGTGTTAAACAAACTGCCGGAGTTCATGGTGCTGTACGCGCCCGTCATCAACTCCTACAAACGTTATATAGAGGGGACATGGGCACCCTTGAACACAACGTGGGGCATGGATAACCGCACCTGCTCAGTCCGTATTATCAACAACGGCAAGCGTGCCATTCGTCTCGAAAATCGTGTACCGGGTGCAGATGCAAACTTTTACCTTGTCTTCTCTGGCATGCTGGCAAGCGGGCTATACGGTATAGAGCACAAACTCGAACTTCCTGCACGACTTGAGGGTAATGCCTATGATCCTGCAACCGTCACAAAGGCGCTTGCTGAGGGACGTATTCAAGCACTCGCACGAAACTTAACCAATGCAACCCGCTTATTTGAGAACAGCGATGTGGCAAAAGAGTATCTGGGCACAGACTTTGTCGAGCACTTCGCCGCGACACGACACTGGGAGGTCAAAGAATACGAGAAAGCGGTGACAAACTGGGACCGCCGCCGTTATCTCGAACTGATCTAACCCTCTCAAAAAGAGGGGCGTCACTCATTAGAGTGGATTTGCAAACTGAATGCTTATGAAGAGTTACCTTAGTATGATTTTGATAAATTAGGTAGCCCTTCATGAGCATTCGCGCTTTCTCAAAAAAATACTATATTCGTATGATTAAACAGATTTGAATTATGAATTCGTATTTATTTTGTGCTTAGCTTGCTATTTTCCTTCTTTTTGGGTACACTAATAGAAAGTTGTGATACACCCAATGCGTTACCCGTATGTAGCTACTTCATGTGTAGCGGAAAATTAACACACCATGTCCGTACGTTCTTCTCTCGAAAGGAGCTTTTATGCTTCGCGACCCCATTACTATTAGTCCAACACTTATTCAGGAAATTACGAAGCGTGAAGATGCTGAGTTCAGGAAGCGCAGACCGCGTTCTGCAGAAATTCACCAGCGTGGTTTGAAATCGCTGCCACTTGGTGTTGCTAGCTCGTTCCAGGCGGTGCCCCCGTATCCGTTATTTATTAGCCGTGCCGAGGGAAGCCATATATGGGACTACGATGGCAACGAATATGCCGACTTCCACCTTGCCTTTGGTAGCCTGCTCGTCGGCCACTCCCATCCTGTCCTTGTCAAAGCTTTGCGCGAACAACTAGGCGACGGTAGCCTTTATTCCCTGCCCAGTCCCGAAGTTGTCTATCTCGCCGAAGAGCTTGTGCGCCGTTTTGCGCCGATTGAGCAGGTGCGCTTCTCAAACTCTGGTACAGAGGCGACGATGGATGCCTTGCGACTTGCGCGTGCCCACAAAAAGCGTGACAAGATTGTCAAGATTGAGGGAGCCTATCACGGCCACCACGATGTTGTGATGATGAGTACCAAACCATCAAAGGCACAAGCAGGACCGGCAGACCATCCAAACACCGTACCGGCCTCCGAAGGCATTCCTACAGATGTAAAGACAAATGTCGTCATCGTTCCGTATAACGATGCTGAAGCCCTTGACCGAATTTTGACCGAGCATGAGGGCGAGGTTGCCGCAGTCATTACCGAGGCAGTGCTGATGAACGTGGGTATCATGCTGCCGGACGAAGGCTTCTTGCAGAATGTACGCGATATCACACGCAAACACGACGTACTGCTGATTTTTGACGAGGTCAAGACGGGCGTTACGGTTGCCGCGGGTGGGATCACAGAAATTTATCCTGTCGAGCCTGACCTGATTTGTCTCGCCAAGTCAATTGGCGGTGGCATGCCCATCGGTGCCTTTGGTGGACGTAAAGAGATTATGGACCACATTGCGAGCGGTGAAGTACTCCACCTTGGAACCTTTAACGGCAATCCGATGTCGATGCGCGCGGGTCTGGTGACACTCACAGAAATCTTCACGCCGGAAGCACACGCCCATGCCAATGGACTTTCGCAACAACTTGCTGATGGGTATCTGGGCATTATCGAAGAATTCGATCTGCCGATGCACGTGGCACAGATTGGTGCTAAAGGATGTGCGATGTTCCGTCATCAACGCGCCCGCAACTATCGTGCGTGGTGGGATATTGACATGGAACTCTCCTATGCCTACTGGCTCTTCCTGGTCAATCGCGGCATACTCTTCCCGCCCGGACTCGATGACCAGTGGACCATCTCGGTTCAGCATACACAGGAGGACATCGATCATCATCTGCATGTCTTCCGTCAGTTCGTCTCCGAGCTAACACGCTAACGCTGTCCAACATGCAACAGAGACTACCAGGAGTACTCTTGGTAGTCTCTGTTGCATTGAATTTGTCCATTCAAGCGTTATGTTATAGTATAGAAGAGAATATTTTCCCGCTGCGGTATGTTCCATGAGGGCTTTCACAATGCTCAATACAAAGCAGCAAATTTTTATATGAAGTAGTAAATTCCATGAAAAGAGACATCTCACTTGTTGAGACACAAAAACAAACGATTGTGACAGGAGGAAACTACAACCAACCACCTATAGATCGTCAACACGTCAAAACGCAATACGCTTCGTTCTGGCATGATCGGCTTGTTGAGGGTGGACTGATTTTTTCAATGGCTCTCTACTATATAGTAGGCAATGGGAATATTCATATCAATCATCTCTCCTTTACCCAAT
>CAXTCR010000177.1:0-8281 GCA_964242555.1 uncultured Ktedonobacteraceae bacterium | reverse complement strand
GGGTTGTACACATCGTCGCGATAAATGAACATCACAATATCTGAGTCTTGTTCGATTGAACCGCTTTCTCTTAAGTCCGATAGCTGAGGAATCTTCGATGACCTGCTCTCAACTGCGCGTGACAACTGTGCAAGTGCTAGCACAGGCACGTTGATTTCACGCGCCAAACCCTTGAGGTTGCGGCTTATTTCGGATATCTCTTGTTCACGGTTCTTGTTGCGTGCACCACTGGATGTTGACGACATAAGCTGGAGGTAGTCGACGATAATCAAATCGACACCGTGCTCTGCTTGCAACCTACGAGCCTTGCTGCGCATCTCCATTGTGGAAATACCTGCTGTATCATCAATCCAAATAGTTGCCTCTGAAAGCGTGCCCATTGCGTAGATGATGCGCTCCCACTCGTCGTCCTCAATCCACCCTGTACGCAATCGCTGCTGGTCAATACCTGCGTCCATTGAGAGGAAGCGCTGTACGAGCTGCTCTTTGCTCATTTCGAGACTGAATACCGCGATAGATTGTTTGTGTTTGACGGCTGAATTATGAGCCAAGCTAAGCGCGAACGATGTGTTGTGTACAAATACATCCTGCGCTATAAAGTTTGCGCCATCGGGCACCGTCAAATCATAGACTTGGTGCTCTCCAATAGCTTCGATAGAGGTAATCTCGTCCCAATAAATATCAGGGCTGGCAATAAAGCGAAGTGTTGAGCTGTCAAGCGCATCTGCGAATGCCGAAAGGCGGTTACGAGGGCTGCTCTGATTTGTATGAGCGTGATATCCTGCATACCTACCTTGCTTGGTTGTTTGGCCACTTACATACGCAAGCTTTGATAGTGATAAGTCTTGTTGTTGAGCACCAGCGCGTATAATTTGCCATACGTCTTTGGACGCATGGACATGGTTGCCCCCTTGTGATGTTATGGCATGCTCATACTGAGCGAAGCGCGTCGTTTTCTCACCAATCCAGCCGATCTCGCGTTGATATTTCTGTACGCTTTCGGGTGACGTGATCTCAACACGCCATGCATTGTCTCCCTTACGACAAAATTTTGAGATGATGCCGAAACGGGTAAAGGCGTGATGTACATCGGCGGCTAATTGCTGTGATGCGGTGGTAAATTCAATGATTGGCACTCCCTTAAACGAATAGATACAACCATCACAGCTCATGAGTGCGCGTAGAAATTCAGCGAGATAGTGTCGACTCCATGTCCAAACGCAAGCAGGAAAGAACGTGTCTTTTGCTAGCTTGCCCATCAATCCTAGCTCTCTTAACCATTCAGTAACAGGATTTGCCGGAAGGATAGCAATACCGCGCCCTGTGTATAAATTTTGTTGTTGTGCACCCTTGTACGTAATGCTTCCCTGTCTTAAATTACATACAGAAAAATGTGTTTCTACCATTGACTTGAAGTCATCAACGATAATCGGGTTCATATTCGTACATGCTGGTGAGCTTCCTGTAAGCTCTCCCTCTGCAATAAAGTATGCAAGCAAACGCACTGTGTCCACCGGTAGACTTTCATCAGTTCCGAATACAGGCACAGAAGTAGGGACACCAATACGCTGCCCTATGCTCAAATCATGTAGTGGTTTCCATCCCTGGACCGTGAGAAATGGATGATGTCCTGTAACTTCTACCATTCGGCCTAGGCGTGTCTGAACACGGTAGCAAGGTTGTATCCCACTATCTACCCAATGCGATATAGAGGCAGAACATATTTTACCCTCATCTGAAATATTCATGACTTGCGGAAGCTGGCGTTTGACATACTCCTCTATTGTAAGTCTTTCTCCTGTAGTTGGATGATCTATAAGTGTGTTCGCCCGAACGCACTTTCCCATCGCGGGCCTCGCTGCTAAAATAACTAAGTCTGAGCGCTGCAGCCCACCTGTGATGCGGTCAAGATCGGCGAAGCCGGTGGGGACGCCGACGATGCTGCCACGTCGCTCGTGTAGTTGGTCCAGTTTGGACATGTAGTCCGAGAGAATATCGCGCAGGGGCGAGAAATCGACGTGGGCATGACGCTGACTGATATTGAAAATAAGTTGCTCAGCCTTTTCGAGCGCGACCTCGGCGTCACTCTCAGAGTAGGCAGTGGCTGCGATTTCTCCGGCTGCATGAATCAGGCGCCGCAGAATGGCGGTGCGTTCGACAATGCGCCCATAGTATTCGACGTTGCCGCTGGTTGGGACCTGATTGATGAGCGAGGTGACATAGCTGGGTCCACCCACGCTCTCTAATTTGCCACGGCTCTCTAGCTCGTCGCAGATCGTGATGAAGTCGGCGGGTTGCTGTTGCTCATAGAGTTGGATGATCACGTCGTAGATGGTGCGGTGTGCGTCGCGGTAGAAGTCCTCAGCGGTGAGAAAGTCCGCGATTTGGACAATTGCTTCTGGATCAATAATGATACTGCCGAGTACGCTGCTCTCGGCCTCAATATTTTGAGGTAACAGCTTTTCCACGATTTCAAGCTCTCCATCTACAAGGACATACGGTATAGAAACAAGTTTAAACGCCAGAATTTAGACAAATACATAGATAGGTCTACAGAATCAACGCTACGGGCATCAAAAAAGCCGGGAACATAGGTGCGTTTTTCTACTGCTTGACGTGATTATAGCATGTTTGTTTGCACATATGTTCGACACAAAGACATACTGGGCATAGTATGTTGTGGTGTTGATTGGTGTTGCTCTCTCCTCTTGCGTGTTTCCAAAGTGTAGACTAAAACGCTTGCTAAATCAACTCCCCCTATTTTTGAGGAATGTGGATATGTGGATATCTTTGTGTAGCTATCGAGCGGAAGGAGTGCATAAAGTCAGTGTTTTTCAGACTTATCCCCTACTTATCCACCATCAAAGAAAAGTTATCCCCACTTATCCACAATGTTATGCACGTACTTATCCACAAAAATTGGTGTTGCGCGACAGAAAAAAGTGCTAGTGATCACAGCTTTTATATGTCTGTTTGTCTATTTGGTGGCAGTGTCTATACTGCAAATGAGTAGACGAACGAGTGACAACGAGTGCTCGAAACACTTATTTATTCTTGGCACAGTACGTCTGCACACTATTAAAAATATGTGACGAATACAATACTATTATTCGCACGATTATGGAGGAAATTTATCATGGGCACAATTCATATTAACACAGATGCGCTTCGTCATTTGGGCCAAATTTTTGTTCAGTTGAACGATCAGATCCAGAACAGCATCGAGCCTCAGATCCAGAGCGCCACAGGCTCCGTTGAGGGTGACTGGCAGGGTGTGAGTCGTCAGCGTTATGAGCAGATGTATCAGGACTGGCGTGCAGCCACCCAGCGCATCGTGCAAACCGGCGAAGATCTGGGCCGTCACCTGCAAGATACGGCAACCCGCTTCGAGCAGGCTGACTCCAGCCTCAACTAGGTCCTACGCGATAAACAGGACTCATTATTATGCCCTCGCATCGACATGTGTCGGTACGGGGGCATAATAATGAGTCCTATAAAGAAAACCTTGCGATTGTAGCTGTTGTGTAACGCAAGAGGTAGCCATTATGCAAAAAACGCAAACCGTTGATCCAAGGCTAGGGAACGTTCAAAATGCGCCACCAGAGGTATTTAACCGTCCCCCGCGCATTTTTATGTTGCCGCCGAAAGAGACAATTGATGTTCCGAAACCGCCTACAAAAGAGCAACTCCCACCACCTGTGGGTCTACTACCAATTCTTATGCCGTTATTTACTGTTAGCATTATGTTTGGTATTTATATCCTTGTAAATCATGCTTCTATGCAACAACTCGCGTTTCTCCTACCAATGGCGATTTTTTCGGTAATGGGTCCACTTACCTCTGTTCTTACAACACGACAAAGGACCAAGGCGGTCCGGCGAATAAACCGTGAAAACGATAAGAAATACAAAAAAATGCTTACAAAGCTGCGAACACACCTCAAAAAGCAGGTTGAGGAGCAGCGCCGCGTGGCCTTGTTGACCGACCCAGACCCGGAGGGGCTTGAGGAGCAGATTAAGCAACGAGAGCATCTATGGGAGCGCCGTCCTGACGATCCCGACTTCCTAAAGGTACGCGTTGGCAAAGGCAAACAACCGTTTTCGGTGATGATAAACGTGCCGGATATCGAGGTGGTTGACTCGATGGCGGCAGAAGTGCAACGCTTCAAGCATGATTTTGCAATTGTCGATGATATACCATGTGGTATCTCGCTACCAAAAGTAAAGTCATTAGGCATTACGGGACGCCGTCAGGATGTAGCGGCCTTGACGCATGAGATGATGTGTCAGATTGTGACACATCACTCGCCCGAGGATGTACGTATTCTTGGTATTTATCCACAATCGCAGAAGCAAGACTGGGAGTGGCTTGAAGATTTGCCTCATACGGCACCTATCAAAGGATGCAAGCTGAAAAGGCTGACAGCAGTAGGGGAGGATGAGGCAATACAACTACTCAACTTTATGCTGGAAGAACTGAGTCAGCGAGCTTCTAAGATTGCAGAACAAAATGGTAATTCCAGTGCGACAGCTATGCAGCCTGTCTCGCTGCCACATCTCGTTGTAGTGGTGCACGACTATGTAGATGTGCGCCAGCATCCAGCATTGACACACGCATTTAAGCTAGGCGAGCAACTTGGCGTTTCTGTTATCTATTTAGTAGCGCAGCAGCAGGCGATTCCCAGCCAGTGCCGGGGAATTGTGCGTTTATCGGAAGAGGGCATGCTCACCTATGCTGGTATCGGTGTAGAGCGCGAGACGCTGGAGGGCGTACAGGCAGATAAGATACAGCTTGACCATGCGCGGCGTATCGCTCGCGCTTTGAGCGCGATTTCTGTTGTCTCTGATGACGATGATGCAGCTGATATTCCAACGAATGTACGTCTACTCGATCTACTTGACGTTCCATTCGCAGATCAGGTTGATCCCGAAAGATGGTGGAATGGTCAACCACGCTTTGGCATGTTGCGTATCCCTATAGGACGTGATGCTGACAACATCATCTGGCTCGACCTTAACGACAATGTACACGGACCGCACGGGATCATTGCAGGTACCACAGGCGCTGGCAAAAGTGAGTTGCTCCAATCGATCATTGTTGGGTTAGCGGTAACACACCATCCACATCTAGTGAATTTCGTGCTTGTGGACTTTAAGGGTGGTGCGGCATTTAAGCCATTCGAAAAGATACCGCATACTGTAGGTATGGTGACGGACTTAAGTGGCAAGCTTACCGAACGCGCATTGGTCGCGCTCAAAAGCGAGTTAAAGCGTCGAGAGCATGTGTTGAGTGGCGCGAACGCAAAGAAAATTTCTGAATATATCGCAATGCGAACACAGAACCCAAAGGGAATGGAGCCTTTGCCACATCTCTTCATCATCATTGACGAGTTCGCGGAGCTGGCGAAAGAACACCCCACCTTTATGGATGGTCTTGTCAGCGTGGTGCAGAAGGGACGTAGCCTTGGTGTACACCTGATTCTGGCCACACAGAAGCCAACGGGTTCAGTCAACCCCAATATCTGGTCAAACCTCAAATTTCGTATCTGTTTGCGTGTCGCATCGTTGCAGGATAGTCGTGATATGCTGGGACGATCGGAAGCGGCACTGCTGCCAAGCACAATTCCCGGGCGCGCCTACTTTCAAATAGGCTCAGAGATTTTTGACCTGTTTCAGAGTGCACGTATCTCGCTGCCTGCGCGCGTTGCCAATGAGACCGCGCTAGCCGCGAAGCAAGCTGCTACAAACAATGGTGAGATCATCGATCAAACGATTTTAATGGACCTGATTGAGCCATATCAGGAAACGATAGGTCTGGACCTGTTTAAGCCATGGCCCGCACCATTGCCACATCGCATCAATCTGACGGAGGTGTACAAACAGGTACGGCGTCTATTCCCAGCGCAATCTGTTGAGAGCAAACAGCCCCACTACGGTTGGTTAACATGCCCGATGGGTATGATCGACCTCCCTATGGAGCAGCGACAGGAACCATGGATGCTGGACATGCCACGAAACGGTGGTCATGTGCTCGTTGGTGGTGCGTCCGGCAGTGGTAAAAGTGTCTTTTTGCGGACACTGATTACGTCGCTTGCTCTAACCCATACACCCGGGCAACTCAATCTCTACCTGATCGACTTTGGTGGGCAGGCATTGCGCGTCTTCGAGCGCTTGCCGCATGTCGGTGGTGTTTTTAGTGAGAGCGATACCGACTACATTAGTCGTCTTCTGCGTAAGCTAGAGGGCATCATCGACGAGCGTAAAAAGTATTGTACCGCCAATCAACTCGACGACTTTCTTTCCTATCAGCGGAGGCGTGCCGAAAAGAGTGGTTTGCCAGAGATGCCCGCCGTGGTGCTGGTCATCGACAAGTTCATCGACTTTAAGCAGGCACATGACAAAGAGTTAGACCGTCTCTTGCTTATCGCACGTCAGGGTCGCACATACGGTGTGTATCTCGTGATATCGGTTGACCGTCCAGTCGCGATACCGATGCAACTTCTCAGCTTGTTTGAATTGCGTATTGGTTTACGTTTAGTTGAATACACCGACTCGATGATGCTGATTGGCAAGAGTGATGCCTCGACTCTCGATCCTGCTCTACCGGGACGTGGCTACAAACGAGGCAAAACGCTTGAGGAGGTGCATATCGCGTTACCGGTGCCAGGAGATGACGATGACGAACAAACGAGCCAACTTGACCTCCTGGTGACAAGTTTCCTGCGAGATGGGAAAACGGCAAAGGCATTGCAGGCGCCAGCTATTCGACTCTTGCCCGAGTATGTACGTGCCGACTACTTTTTGATGGACGCGGTATCTGGTCCAGGGGTACGAGACAACATCGTGGAGAGTGTTCCTCCAGCGCAAGCCCTGTCGCTTCGCGTTGGCGTGGAAGACTTTACATTGCGTCCGATCGCACTCGATCTCAACAACGACACTCCTCATGCGATAATAGCTGGAGGTCCGGGCACTGGGCGAACAACGGTGTTACAAACATGTCTCCTAATGCTGGCAACACCAGTATACAGGCATGCGCAGGTTATCCTGGTTGACTTCCGGCGTGGCTCTCGTCTTTTGAAGCGCTTGCCCAATGTCTCTATGTATGCAGATACAGAGGAACGACTCACTCGGGTCATGGAGGGTCTCAAGGAAGAATTGCGTAAGCGTAGTGCACAACTGCGCGAGGAATTGGAGCAGATGCAAGACGACTTCAATATGGTCCTGGGAGCTTCAATGACACCGCTTGTACTGGTCGTCGATGATTATGATCAGTTGAGCGTCCTGTCCAGAAATCCCTTCAATGACCTGAAGGAGTTTATGCCACAGGCGCGAGACCTACACTTCCATGTAATTATCGCTGGTCCACCCAACGATCTGATGCGCAGCGATCCACTGCTTACACCAGTGCGTGCCACTCGTCTTGGCATCGTGCTCGGTGGCGATCCAAATGATCCGCAAGTGCTCGGCATCCGTTTAAGTGATATGGCCCCTGGACGTGGCTACCTAGTCAAGCGCAATCAGAAGTACCTTGTTCAGCTAGCGCATCTCTCACCTAACGAAATGGTGCCGTGGGTGCACCGGCTCGCGCAGTCTGCTCCCACGAATGGTCGCGTGGACCAAGCTTCTACGCTATCAATTGCATAAGTTACACATACTTTAACCAGCAGCATAGGAAGACAAATTCTTCTCATGCTGCTGGTTAAAGTATATGTAAGCACTTGACCTCGATGGATGAGAACGTTATTATAGCGAAAACAGCTTAAGGGACAACGTGAGTCAGCGGACCGACCGCGTACTAAAAAGGAGCAATTACAGAAATTCTATGCCAAAGACGACAAAACGAAATGCTAGCCGGCGGGCGGCAGAAATAGCAAAGGCTCATGCCACGCCACTTCCCAAGGTTGAGGTCAAAGAACCACCTATACGACGTTCTCCTGGCTACAAACCACCCACACGTGGTGTGGCGCGCTACCCGTGGGCTACAACGTTCACAGTGCTTTTAATTGTTGGCCTCAGTATTTTTGTTATGTATTTTTATCATTTGGGACCGTTTGCCTTACCGAAACCTGTTACAAAGACAAAGCCGGTAGCCTCTGTCTGTAATACATCAAGCATTCTCAGCAAGATTACTGATACCTCGCCCGCTCCCGACGCGACGACGTACAATGCCACAAAACATAGCTATTCCAGTGCTCCAACGTTGAGCATCGACACCAAGAAGACCTACTGCGCTGGTATCAACACAAATCGGGGCTTGATCGTGCTCGAACTGAATCCCAATC
>CAXTCR010000176.1:0-8307 GCA_964242555.1 uncultured Ktedonobacteraceae bacterium | reverse complement strand
CTTGCATACAGCACCACGTTCTTCATTATCTGAGATTTAGTGGCCGCACCCACAGCTTCTTGACTCGCCGCTATCAGCAGCCGTCTTGAAGGAATGCCCACAGCCGCAGGTCGAAACCGCGTTTGGGTTGTTGACGGTGAAGCCAGCACCCATCAGGCTATCAACATAGTCCACTTCGCTGCCCGCGATGTAGCCAACGCTCATCTCGTCAACGAAGACCTTGAAGCCGTGAAGCGCAATAACGGTGTCACCCTCTTGCTCTTCATCAAGCGTCATACCATACTGCAAGCCAGAGCAACCGCCGCCAGCCACAAAAACGCGCAGCCCAAGTGTTGGATCGTTCTCCTGCTTGAGGAGTTCGTTTACCTTGTCTGCCGCAGCAGTTGTCATGCTGATCGTAGTCGTCTCGACCGCCATCTCCTGATTCTGCTCGATCATGTATCTTTCCTCTGTTTCATTCCTTGTAGTTGTTCTACATGTAGATATCGGACGTTCTTATCGTTCCATTCATTCACATTATAAGCTATCCAAATGGAAGCGTCAAGGCAACGCACACAAAGAACGCCTCTCACTACACTGCAACACATTCCCAAAGCGCATTATTCCTCATAATCCAAAACGTTGCTGCACCCTCACAACATTCGCAAGCAAACTAGGAGCGTCGGGCTTAGACCCGAACAACGTATTGGTACGCCGTTCTGGACCAGCAGAGAGACGCGTCAGGATATTCGAGGCCGACCAACCTTGTGCCATAAGATGCGTCGCTAAACCGCTCATAATCGCCGTAGAAAACGAGGTACCGCTCCAATCGGCCCATCCCGTTGTATTTTGCTCGCTTGTTGGAAAGGTCGGCGAAATATAGATACCCCGCACCGCGTCTGGTAAAGCATTGCTATCAGTTACCCCTGTACCATCACCACCAAAGGTTGCGACTCCTGTATCAAAAGGCGGAATACTCGCAGAATTGGCAAAGTTCGATGGCGCAAAACTGCTGTTTACCGACGTGACACCCAGCGTCGTCTCATATCGCGCTGGAGCGCGTGGTGGTCGGGGCGCATTTCCATGCTGTATCACCTGCAAGGAGTCGTTTCCCGCCGCCGCCACCACAAGTGCCCCATGTGCATGCAGACTCTCGAAGAGCAAGCGTAAACCCTCTTCGATATGGTTGATGACCCTCATCACTCCATATAGTTGCGTCGTCGGCCATTGCCGGTTGTCAAACCACAGAAAGGGCAACCGCCGAATATCGGGCATGATCGTCAAACTAAGGTTGATCACCAGCCGGCGAATCGTGCCTGAAAAAACCTCGCGCTCAAGATCGGTTAGTGCTGCGAATATGTTGTAGAGATCGCAACCACCGTAGTCATTGAGTATGCGAATCAATCGAATACGCGCCTTCGGTGCCACATCGCGCACCAGTCCAGCTACAGACACACCATGATCTGGCATGAGGTAGTAGCGCGCCTCCCCATAGCTATCACGTCCCGTACGCACATCGTTGCTAATCGGGTAACGATCATACTCTATCGCGAACGAACCATCTTCGTTGCGTAAATCACCCGCAAGGCGCTGGAGCAGCCAGTTACGTCGCAATTCCAGCCGGCTCGCCGCGCTCCGTATTCGGTCTGGATGCTGCGCCGTATCAAGAATGGCCACCAGCACATCCTCCCCCTCCCTTGAGTCAAGCGGGAAATTCGCATCCGCTAATACAATATGCCACCCTAGCAACGTATTGTTTGATGAGGGAATATCTAGTGGTGGTGCCGGACGCGGTGCAATCGCTGCTCCTCCATCCGCATAAAATAAAGGTGCCGCCGTCACTAACCAGTTCGGCATCGCGGACACAATCTGCAAACCCGCCATCGCTAGTTGCTCCAAATGTGCCTGTATATGCGAGAGCGCAAGCGGTAGAGGATCGGTCACAGTAGGGCTTGTACGTCGCGCGTGAAAAAAGATGGCGATTAACGGTTGCTTCTTATGCAACCCAAAGATAAAAGAACGCCGTCGAACTGGTGGCATTGTTGGTGTATCGTTCCAACGTCCATGTGTCCCATACATCTCAAGGGTAACACCATACTGCGCGAGAAATTCATTGAGTTGTTTGCGCACCTGTTCGGCAACGACATCCTGCGTATCATCCACAGGCATACGCGGCAAACGAACAATCACAACCATCTCATCCGGGACCCAGTGAAAAAGCTCCTCTGGCATCCCCATTAACTCTACGGAACTACGAGACATCGACGAAAGTTCCCCTTTATAGCAAAGAGTAGTGCATTGGTATTCTTAGCGCCCATTATAGCGGAACTGACCTCAATAAACAATGAGGATGCCCTCGCTCTGTCCCACCCATTTATGTGATAGTCTAATAGTCTATATACATCTTTTAATCTTATATTTAGGAAGGTCCAACAATGTCTCTCAATCGTCTCACCAAAACACTTATCGAGCTTATAGGCATACCCAGCACCTCAGGGCATGAAGATCAGGTACGGCGCTATCTCGAACAACAGCTCTCATCGCTTGGCCTGCCTACCTCCATAGATAATTCCGGCAACCTGATTGCTACTCTTGAAGGCAATAAGAGCACCGGTCAGGAAATGCTCCTTCTGAACGCCCATATGGACCGCGTTCCCCCGGGCCTTGGACATACTCCAATTATGCGTGATGGCGTTCTATACAGTGATGGTACAACCAATCTGGGTGCCGACGATGCTGCTGGCATCGTTATTATCCTCGAAATCGTGCGCACTCTTCTCGAACAACAGTTACCTCATCCCCCATTGCTCCTCGTCTTCACTGTACAGGAAGAGGCCGGTATGTGCGGCGCTGGCGGCTTCGACAGTTCGCGCTGGCCCGCACAACAGGGCATCGTGTTCGACAATGCCTTCGAAGCTGGCGTCGTCGTCTCACAAGGTGCAGCCTATAAAGCATTCGATGTCACAATCACAGGTCGCACCGGCCACCCAGGAAAAAACCTTTCACACACCGTCAACGCTCTAGAAATCTTCCGCCAAACACGCTACCCGTCCGGTTCTCTCGCCAATGACAGGACCCGCATCAACATCGGTCGCATCTCAGGCGGAAGTGCGCGTAACGCCATTCCCGCAAAGCTTGTCCTCGAAGGCGAACTGCGCAGTTTCGAGTCAGCCGAACAAATTGCGCAGTACGAACAAGAACTACAGCGCACATTTGGAGAAGCGGCCCAACAACTAGGTGGCAGCACGACCATCACCTTCACAACGCATACCGATGGCTATAAGATAGACGAACACGAGCCACTATTGCAAACCTACAAAGCAGTCTTAGAGCAGCGTGGCGAGCAGTTACGTTTGCAACCGACCTTTATCGGCAGCGATACCAGTGGCTTCCGTCCAAAAATTAAAGCCTTCACCCTCTCCACAGGCGTCATGAACGAACACTCAGCCGAAGAATACGTAGCCCTCGCCCCACTCGAACAAATCGTGCAAGATATGTTACAGGTATTAAGGAAACTGTAGGAACCACTTCAGCACATTCCGAAAAACCACATTGGTCACGTCCTACTCGGAAATTGATTATCATAAGGACATCACAAATCAGCTTTAACACCTATAACGTTAGCCTTAATTTCTATGTACGCTTCTTTGAAACTGTGCTAAAGAAGTGGACAAGGTAACTTTGCCATAACGTAAGCGAACATAGAACAGTATGCTTAATATTCCAAACAGAAATGCACAAATAGATACCAAACCTCCATTTGGTCCAACTATGCCGCCTGTCCACAAGTCGGGTCCTTTCTGCTGTAAAGCTAGTAGTGAGGCAGATTTTGAGAGAGATTGACCTGCAACAGAAAAACCAAAGATGTTCCCTTGCGCAAAATTCCAGGCCGTGTGGAGACCGATAGAGAAACTGAGGCTACCAGTTAAGATATAGCCTAAACCTATCATCAATCCTGCAACACTAATGCTGATCAACTCTAATAGAGTCACATGAGGATTAGCATAGTGGCCGAAACCAAAAACCAACGAAGTGAGCAACCAACAAAGAAGAATAGCTCTTTGAGGTCCAAGAGGAGCAATATTGAAACCTTGAGCAAAGTTGCGTAGAGGATATCCTCGTGCCAGTAATTCCTCAAAAAGTGCGACCAAGAGAAAATTGACCAATCCTATGCATAGCACTACAGCAAAAGGAAATTGGGCAACATCATTGAAGAAAAGCTGCTTGATGGATATCCATCCCAAAAACCACTCTACAAGAAATACAGCGGCATTCAACACTACACCAAGTACACATCCGAAGAAAAAGTCAGTCCACCATACTTTGCTAAAACAAAAACTAGAGAGGGAGAATTTTTCTCGGTTGAAAAAACGGACGCTGATCCAAATGCTAAGAATAACTGAACTTGCACTAATAAGAGAGTTTCTTGGTAATTCAAGAAGCCCAAGTATTGTTGAGGCCGGAATATGGAAGAGCCAATGCAATCCAATTGCGAAGAAGAGCAGGAACCAGTACACGACATATGTCATAGGAGTGATGAGTATAGCAAGCAAGAGAAGCTGAACTACTTGTCTCCACAAAGCACGTAAGCGACCCTCTGTATAGTTCCAAAGTAGATTTGCAAGCATACAACACCTCTTAATAGCTGATGCGGTGAAAGGAGAAACAAAAGGTATGGTGCGTGTTTGTCACCTTACTAAGCTGTCGTCGGCACTCCTTCGCCCACAATCTCAAGTTGTACATTGCTCAACCAAACACCTCCGCTACCAGCAAGCAGGACACCAAAGTAAATACCTGCCGTCTGCTGCGGCACATCTAACACAATCTCGTATTTCCTCCAATCAACCGTTCCCTTGATTGGCCGACTTTGCATGTTATCAAAGCTAATACCCTTAAGCATTTGATGCAGTATTGTGCCCAGACTATATACGTCTGCCCGTACTGTTGTTTGCATCTTGCCATATTGCTCTGGCGTCCACTAGCACCACTTTCTCTATAACTAGGTTGTACTAATCATCAACAGCAGGCCATATGCTGCTTATCGCAACTTCCCAACCGGGGAAAAGTTCTGGAATAGTTAGAACGTCATCGTTTTGCAGTGTTGTTTTCTGTAGAACAGTTTCTCCATTAGGATCAGTTGTCATTCCTGCTCCACGATAAACGGAAAGAGTCTTTTTATCAGGGTCAATCAAAATACCAACACGCACACCCTGCCTTAGAAAAAGGGCAATTTTCTGTTCCATTTCACGGATACGATCACTACTTGATTTAATTTCTACAATTAACTCAGGCACGACTGAAAGATAAGAGCGAGGGAGCTGCTTGAGCTGCTCACGCGATACAAACGAAACGTCAGGAGAAAGTAAATCCCCATTGGGTAGTCGAAAACCTATACTCGAGTCTAGTACCGTTCCTAAGTTATGACTACGAACCCACATAACTAAAAATGAACCAAAGAGCATACCAACAGCTGCCGACACACTATCTGATGGACTCATAATAATTAGCCTACCTTCTCTCAGTTCAATCTGATTTTCAGGATAGAGGGCTTGTAGTCTCTCGACATCGTGAAAGCTAATCGACATAGCTGCTACCTTCCTTCTGGATATGGCACACTACTTGTCTCTAATGTCTCGCAACTATACGCTGTAAGCATTATACCGTTTAGATTACCTTTGTCAACGAGGTTTCCATTAGGCATCGCAGTCCATGAAACTTTCATGGGAATAGCTCCTTGTTATCATTACTAGGAGACTAGTATAGATATATTCTTTTCATTCCTGTACTACGCCTCTTATATCTGGCATAAATTAACAGGTCTTTGTGTTACTATAACCAGAAGCACTCATCATTAAAAACAAGCGAGGATACACTATCATGGCAAAAGTTTATGGCGTTATTGTTATCGGTTCGGGTCCGTCAGGGTATACCTCGGCAATTTATGCGGCTCGTGCGAATTTGTCGGTGCTGATGTTTCAGGGCTATCAGGTAGGTGGGCAGCTCATGAATACGAGCGAGGTTGAGAACTATCCAGGTTTTGAAGACGGTATTCTTGGCCCTGATATGATGGAGAAGTTCGAGCAACAGGCACGTCGCTTCGGCACGGAAATGCTCGCGGAAGATGTGACAGCGGTCGATTTGAGCAAACGCCCCTTCACTGTCACCACCGACTCTGGCGAGTATCAAGCCAAGGCAGTTATTATTGCAACAGGTGCCAGCGCGAAATGGTTAGGCCTGCCCAGCGAGAAACACTTGCAGGGGCGTGGCGTTACTGCGTGTGCAACTTGTGACGGTTTCTTCTTTAAGGGCAAGGACGTGATCGTCGTCGGTGGTGGCGATACTGCAATGGAAGAGGCTACATTCCTGACACGTTACGTCAATCATGTCACGCTAATTCACCGCCGTGATAGCTTCCGTGCTAGCAAGATCATGCAGGACCGTGTCATGAGCAATCCAAAGATCAGCGTCCTGATGAACACAGAGGTTGTCGAGGTGCTCGGTGATGACGCCGTAACCGGTGTACAGCTGCGCAACGTGCAATCTGGTGAGGAGCATAAGCTGTCAGTGCAGGGCGTGTTTGTTGCCATAGGCCACCAGCCTAATACTGCCCTCTTCAAAGGCATCCTTGATATGGACGCAACAGGCTACATCATCCCTAAAGAAAATACTATGACAAACATCCCTGGTGTCTTTGCCGCTGGTGATGTGACCGATCATCGCTATCGTCAGGCCATTACCGCCGCCGGTGATGGTTGCCGCGCTGCCATTGATATGGAGCGTTGGCTCGAGGACACGCAAGGCGAGATTGTCGGCGTAGAGAACTGGAATTAACCCGGTGACTGGATGACAAAAGGAGCGTGTTAGCACGCTCCTTTTGTGTTTGTCAGTTAAAAATACATTAAATATTTATATTGGTCGATTTAATCCACTTCTAATAGGTAACATAGTACTTTTTATACAATGTTAGTATTCGTTTCCCACTATCGTCAGCACAAATAGGATATGTATTACTATACCCATCCACACTAGTTCGTGAGGTGTTTGTGCTGTCATATAACAAAAAAGAGGAAACTGATTCTCGTCGTACTTTGAATCGCGTTACATTGGTTCATTTGGAAACCATGAATGAAGAGCAAGGGAACGCTAACATACATTATTCTACTATTGATCCTGCTTCGAAAAGCACACTTACCCCTGGTGTGGTACCACCTGTCAACACACCAGCAATGCCCGATACGTCATCTCGGTCCACAAAACGCTCCTTGTTGAGTTCGCCATGGCTTCGCGGTGCATTAGGAATACTGGTAGGTATTTGTTTACTGATTGCCGCCGCCCAGTTCGTTAATGTACCAAAGACGTGGTACATTATTCGCCATAACCTTACAACAACACAGGGTATTATCATGACGTTGCTTGCGAGTACAGTATTCGTCATGGCATTCTCTTTCCGGGCGATACGTTGGAAATTCTTCTTAAATCCCGTACGTAGAGTAAGTCCTGTCAAAATTATTCAGCTCTTTCTAATCGGCGTATTTCTCAACTTTGTGCTTCCCATTCGCGCTGGTGAACTTGCCAAAAGCCTTATCTTGAAGCGCATTTCACACCTGCCCTTTAGTCAATCGTTGCCAACCATCACCATGGACAAGGCAATGGACCTACTTCCAGCTCTGTTCCTCATCGTACTCATGCCATTTCTCGGTATAGAAATGAATAGAATCGTCTGGTCTATTCTCGGACTTGCCAATGCAGGTCTCGTTGGACTGATTCTATTCACTGTCTTTACAGGCTGGAAACGCTCAATTGCTATCCGCCTTCTACAACTCGGGGCAAAAATTCTACCAGGTTTTATCCGTGGCAAAGTTGAAGCCTTTGTGATTAGCTTTGTAGATACGCTCCTTCTCAGCGCGAGACGACCTGCAACGCTCGTACTTGCCGTAGTCCTTACCGCTATCTCCGTGTTTTTCGATGGCCTGTACAACTTCTTCGCATTCTGGGCCATTGGACACCCCATCACTATCACCCAGGCCCTCTTTGGCTACATGCTCTACAACCTGTTCTACATCCTACCCAATCCTCCTGGACAGGTAGGGAGTAACGAGGTCGTCGCGCTCCTCATCTTCAGCGGCATTCTACACATTCCGCCAGAAAGCGTCACCGCCATGGTTGTCTTCTTCCATGCATGGTCTGGCCTCCTGATGTGCGCTATGGGCATGGGCTGTCTCGCCACTTTAGGCATCTCATTGTCAAGTACATTCAAAGTACAAGGGGCCAACGATGCAACACTTGCCTCAATAGAAGAATAGCAAGCGATACAAAACACGCGCGTTT
>CAXTCR010000175.1:0-8317 GCA_964242555.1 uncultured Ktedonobacteraceae bacterium | reverse complement strand
TTCGATGTTGTTTCATCTTCAGATATTCTAGCTACCTGGGGACAAAGCTCAGTAACTGTATCGGAGTAACAGGATTTCCCTAGACGGTACAGACGGAGGAGTTTCTATATGGGTAAACTTACAGGCAGGACAGCGATTGTCACTGGAGCGGCACATGGTATTGGTCGAGGTATTGCGGAAGCCTTCGCACACGAAGGTGCGGATGTGGCTATTGCCGATATTGCTTCTGACGAGCAGGCAGTTCCAGTGTTAGAAACCATTCGCCGGAGCGGTCGCAAAGCTCTTTACGTCCACACAGACGTTGCCAACGAGCAACAAGTGCGAACAATGGTGGAGACTGTTCAGAGTACCTTCGGACACATTGATATCTTAGTCAATAATGCGGGTATCTTCACGCAAGCCCTGGTCGAGAAGCTTTCAGTGGAAGATTGGGATCGTGTGCTTGCAGTTAATCTGCGCGGCACTTTTCTCTGTACTCACTTTGTCTTGCCCTCTATGCTCAATCAGGGCTGGGGGCGTATCATCAATATCGCCTCACAACTCGGCTATATCGGAGGCACGGAAGTAGCACACTATAGCGCAAGCAAAGGAGGCGTGATAGCATTTACCAAAGCTTTAGCCCGTGAGGTCGCGACAAGAAATGTTCTTGTCAATGCAATTGCCCCCGGCCCAATTCTTACCGACTTGCTTGCGTCCGAGACCGAGGAATGGAAAGCTGCGAAGTTGGCAGAACTGCCGATTGGTCGCTTTGGAGAAGTGCATGAGGTCGTGCCAACAGCTGTTTTTCTGGCCTCTGAAGACGCTACGTATTATGTGGGTCAGACTCTCGGCCCAAATGGTGGAGATGTTATGCTCTAGCACAGCGAGGAGAAAAGATGGATACGGCCGCACTCATCAATCGAGCAAAACTGGCAAACGTTCAACTCGTTCGTTTTATCTACTGCGATTATAGTGGAGTAACCCGCGCTAAGGCTCTCCACGTCTCACACGTAGCGAACAAGCTACATGAAGGACTTGGACTTACGCGTGCCCAAATGGCGATCAATCTTTTAGAGAATCTCATCGAAGTTGAAGGTATGGAACCAGTTGGCGAGGTACGGCTGGTACCCTCCGCTGATACATTTAGTATTTTACCCTGGACGCCGGGGCAGGCGAGTATTATCTGCGACCTGCTCGATCAAGATCATCTCAGTTGGGGAGCTTGCCCACGCTCATTTTTGAAGGCTATGGTTGCCGAAGCAGAAAGCATCGGCATAAAGATAGAGGCAACCTTTGAGAATGAGTTTTACCTTGCACGTGAAGAGAATGGCCTCTACGTTCCTTTCGACCACTCACCCGTCTACAGTTCAATTGGCCTGGACCTTTCCGCACAGGTCATGCATGACATCGTAGAGGCTCTCATTGAGCAAGATATCGTTGTTGAACAGGCAATCAACGAGTATGGACCAGGGCAGCAGGAGATATCCATTCATCATGCCCCCGCAGTTCATGCCGCAGACAATCAGATCAAATTGCGTGACACCGTACGAGGTGTGGCGTTACGTCATAATCTCCTTGCCAGCTTTGCCCCCAAACCCTTCCCCGAAGACATTGGGAGCGGTTGCCACGTACACTTCAGTCTCTGGAATACTGGTGGTCAACGTAATTTGCTCTATGACACGAATGAGCCACGTGGCCTCAGTGAAATGGGTCGTCAGTTCATTGCTGGCATACTCGATCACCTCCCCGCGCTCATCGCCCTGACGTGCCCGAGTTACAATTCATATCGCCGTCTGCAACCTCAAACATGGAGTGCTGCCTATACCGCCTGGGGCTTCGATAATAGAGAGGCAACTGTTCGCGTTGCCTCTCCTTTCTGGGGGAGAGAAGAACAGACCTATAACATTGAACTCAAGTCGGTAGATAGCAGTGCCAACCCCTACATTGCATTAGGGGGCTTGATAGCAGCGGGGCTTGATGGCATCAAGCGACGACTTCAGCCTGGACAACCCTGTGAACACGATCCGTCGAAATTAAGTGACGCCGAACGTGCGGAAAACCATATTCGCCGGCTTCCCACATCCATGCACGAAGCACTGGATAACCTGACACAGGATACACTTCTTGCAGATGCAATGGGAGACTTAATGAGTCGAGCATACCTGGCGATTCGTCGCTCAGAGGAGCAAGCGTTTGCAAAGCAGAATGTTGACTTTGAAATTCGCAACCACTTCTATAAGTTTTAGGCATTCGAATGCCGTGCAACTTTATCGTGTAGAGGAGAGAGTATGAAGCGATTGGAGGGGAAAGTAGTCTTTCTTACCGGTGGAGGAGGTGTTTTGGGCAGAGCTAGTGCTGAACTGTTTGCACAGGAAGGCGCAAAAGTCGCTGTTATAGATGCCCTCAAGGACAAAGCCGAAGAAACAGCACAGCGCATCACTGCCAAAGGCGGCGAGGCCATCGCACTCTTTGCTGACGTTACTGACGAGGCAACAGTCAGGGGAGCAATCGAGACTACAGTGAAGCATTGGGGACATCTTGACACGCTCTTTAATAACGCAGGAGTTATGCCGCACCAAGATGAATCCGTACTCGATCTTGATTTTGAATTGCTGGCACGCATCTATGCCATTAACCTGGGTGGAACAGCCCTTTGCTGCAAACATGCTATTCCACATATTATCAAAGCAGGTGGCGGAGCAGTTGTAAATATGGGTTCGTTCATGGCAATTATGGGTTGCACCAAACCACAAGATGCTTACAGTGCCAGTAAAGGTGCGATAGTAGCTCTGACACATTCACTGGCCGTGCAATTCGGGCGATTCGCCATTCGTGTAAACGCTCTTTGTCCAGGCCCAATCGAGACCGAACATGTACGCCAATTCTTTGCAGATGAGGCAGCACGCAAGATTCGCCTGGATCGTGTTCCATTGGGTCACTTTGGGCGTCCCGAAGACGTTTCAGAACTCGCACTTTTTCTTGCATCAGATGCCGCCGCTTGGCTCACGGGACAAGCTATTGTTCTTGATGGTGGCATTTCATGCAATTATTTCAGCAATGTTTCATAAGGGAAGACTCACTCTATGTGCCGTTTATTTGGCTATGTTGCTCGTAAACCAGTGATGATCGCTCAGCAGCTTGAAGGGATATTCGATGCACTGGTCGAAGTATCACGTTTTCATAAAGACGGCTGGGGCGTAGCTTGGTATGATGAAAAAGATACTCTACATCGGTCTAGAACACCAGAAGCGGCTTATGGCAGCTCGAAGTTCTCCTCTTTGATACATTCGGTTTATACTGATACATGTATTAGCCATGTCCGCTGGGCAACAGCGGGCTTTCCTTTGTGTAATGTAAATACCCATCCATTCACAAATGGAAAGTTTGCTTTTGCGCATAACGGTGCTATCTCCCCCTGCGAAGCACTGGAAACGTTGATTGCTTCACACTTTAGAAGTATGATCGAAGGAACAACGGATAGCGAACGCTATTTTCTAGCCCTGCTCTCGGCTATCGATCAGACTTCTTCTCCCGTTGAAGCTTTTCGCACACTCCTGCACAACATCCATCAGCAGGTGCGTTCAAGTAGTTTGAATTGCTTACTGCTCACTCCAGACGCACTTTACGCCCTCAATGACTACGATGTAAATGCTCCATTAGCACAAAAAGAGCCTGACTACTTCCATCTACATTATCGTGTATCTCCTGAAGCTGTTATGATTGGGTCAACAGGTTTAGGTCAAAATGATGGGTGGGAAAAACTTGACAATGGTCAACTACTCGTTGTAGAACGTGGCACACTAAAAGTGACGGTCCACACTATTTCCCAAGGGATAAGGAAACCACTCTCGGATGAGTATAAATCCACATTACAGCGGTAAACTTACATGAAACAAGCAAGAGATAGTGATATCGCTTACGAACGACTACGCACGAAGATTATTGGACTCCAGTTCCAGCCGGGTACGATGGTAGACGAACTCACGCTTGCTGCAGAAGTTGGCTTAGGGCGAACCCCTGTCCATGAGGCGGTAGCGCGACTGGTCATTGATCGTCTGATAATCGTCATGCCTCGTCGAGGATTGATGATTGCGCCGATCGGACTTGAACTCGTCCGAGAAATATTCGAGGCACGCGAGATACTTGAGTGTGGTAACGCTTATTTCGCAGTTCACCATGCAACAGATACCGACATTGCCGATTTGCGTCAGATGGTTGAGTCAGCAGAGGACGCACGCAATGAATTTGATGTGATGCGCTTTTTAGATGACGATCAGCGCATCCATGGCTTTCTCAGCTCAATCGTACATAATGCATTCCTGAGAGATGCAACAGAGCGTATCTTACTACATAATTTGCGCTTCTGGCGTTATTATTTTTCAACTCATCAGGCATTACCCAAAACAATGGTCTCGCACTGGCCGCTCCTGAATGCGTTGGAGCAGCGTGATGCCAAATTGACACGAGATGCCATGTATGAGCACATTGTCACCTCGCGCAATTTGCTGAATACACTGTTTTAAAACGAATACATGATCTTGTCCAATATCCATGAATAACAAAAAAGAGAACCACAAGCTTATAGGAAACGTTTGTGGTTCTTCTACTAGGTCCAGTTAGGGAACAACTTTATTTAACGAAGAACGACTTTATTTACCATCTACAAAAATGGCTTACGCCCTATCCCATCTTTATTCCACCGTCACCGACTTCGCCAGATTCCTTGGCTGATCGACGTTGCACCCTCTCGCTACAGCTGTATAGTAGGCGAACAGCTGCAAGGGCACGCTTGCTAGCAAGGGGCTGAGCATTTCGAGTGTGGCGGGGACGTACATTACGTCGTCGGTGTGCTGCTTGATCTTTTCGTCTCCTTCGGTGGCGACGGCGATGATGTGAGCATCGCGAGCACGCACTTCCTGCATGTTGCTGACAACCTTCTCGTAGACGTGCGAAGCGGTAGCAACAGCGACAAGGGGTACATCAGGGTCGAGCAAGGCGATAGAGCCGTGCTTGAGTTCACCAGCGGGGAAACCTTCAGCATGTATATAAGAAATCTCTTTGAGCTTGAGGGCGCCTTCCAGAGCTGTAGGGTAGCCGACGCCGCGCCCAATGAAGATCATGCTGCTCACACCCGACATACGCTTCGCGAGTGGGGCGATGATGTCCTCTTCAGAACTCATTGCCTCATCGAGTATCTTCTGAATCTGTGCTGGAATACGCTCCAGTGCGTCCAGAGCCTCGCTTACCTTTTCGTCCGCGATGCGTCCCTGCTGCTGTGCAAGGTAGAGGCCGAGCATGTACAGCACGGTGACGGAGGCGACGAAGGTCTTTGTGGCAACCACGCCAATCTCTGGACCCGCCTGCAGGTAGAGAACGGCATCGGAGAGACGCGTGATCGCACTGGCAACAACGTTGGTTACAGCGATCACAGGAGCGCCGTATTCGCGCGCCTGTCTGATGCCAACGAGGGTGTCAGCAGTCTCGCCCGATTGTGTGACCGCGATGCACAGCGTTTCGGGTCCCACGATGGGATTGCTGTAGCGGAACTCTGCCGCCGTTACGGTCTCGACGGGAATGCGCGCCCACTGCTCTATAGCGTACTTGGCAAGCAGGCCGGCGTGGAACGATGTGCCACATGCAACAATGATGATGCGCTGTACCTTGTCGAGCAAGCCCGCCTGTCGCATACGTTCAAGTTCGTTCAGGTGAAGTTGTCCGTTCTGGACGCGTCCAAGCAGGGCGCGTCGGATGGCATCGGGCTGCTCATTGATTTCTTTAAGCACAAAATGTGGATAGCCGCCTTTTTCCGCCGCCTCGGTATCCCAATCAATGACCAACAGATCACGCTCTACAACTGAGCTATCCTTGATAGAGGTAATGACGACACCCTCTGGTCGCAGCGTGACCATCTCGCCCTCGTCAAGAATTTTGATCGAGCGCGTGTGTTTCAGGATAGCAGGAATGTCCGAGGCCAGAAATTGCTCGTGTTCGCCAAGACCGATAATGAGCGGGCCACCGCCATGACGCGCTCCGACAATCAGGTCCGGTTGGTCACGACTGACGACCGCAATAGCGTACGAGCCTTCAATACGTCGTAGAGCGTAACGAACGGCGCGCTCCAGATCGTGCTGCGCCTCGCCAAAGTAGGCGCGAGCAATCAGGTGAGGCAATACTTCTGTATCGGTCTCGGAGCGGAAGACATAGCCTTCGCGCTGCAGTTCCATGCGGAGTTCGGTGTAGTTCTCGATGATGCCATTGTGCACCACGTTGATGGTCCCGGTAGCATCAGCATGTGGATGAGCGTTGATGTCATTTGGGCGTCCATGGGTCGCCCAGCGCGTGTGTCCGATGCCGAGCGGTCCGTGGGCGGGATGTGAGCCGTTGGAGACAGAGGCGACGAGATTGGCGATTTTGCCAGCGCGTCGATGTAGTTCAAGCGTACCATCTGTGGTGAGGACGGCGATACCGGCAGAGTCGTAGCCGCGATATTCGAGACGAGTCAAGCCATCAAGCAATAGGGTAGTAACGTCGATGCTCTGTGGACCGACGTATCCAATGATACCGCACATGTGTTTATTTTCACTTCCTTACGTGTGTGCCTAAAAATGAGCATGACGGGCCAGGGTATCCTGTGCATACAGACACACGACATAATCACTGAGCGCGTCTTGTGCCAGCTGTTGCCAACTGGTTTTGCCCGCTCTCTTGCTAGGAGTGTGATCGCTCCTGGAGACTCCCCGCTGACGTATCCGAACGGTCTCCACCTCGTCAACCGATGTCCCTCCTGTGCATCGGCCCATGCGCTACTATACGCGACAACGTTTTGAGATACAAATATTGGCAATGAATTGCCCGACTCGGACGCTATGAATGTGGTCCCTACGAAATCGTATTGGTTACGAATGTTGGCAATGAGCTGCCCGATGTGGATGCCATACATAGGGTCCGTACGAGATCGTATTGGTTACGAATGTTGGCAATGAATTGCCGGATGTGGATGCCATACATAGGGTCCGTACGAACATCGTATCTATGACCAGTATACCATATATAACGAAGTTATCCTGTGAAGTAACGCATAGGCTAGGGCTGGTACGTTGTAGGAATAGCGACACATTTTACGAAGGACGGGGGGAGTTTATGGCAATTGAACATAGCATACTGGGGATGCTTAGCCTAAAACCATCTTCTGGGTATGATTTGAAGGTGGAATTTGAGAAGGGAGCGGCAGCCCTGCTCTCGGCGTCAAGCTTTGGGAGTATCTACCCACACCTTAAACGCTTGGAGCAGGATGGTTTGATCGAGGCGTTGGAAGAGGAGCACGCAGGCCGGCATAGGCGGGTGTACGAGTTGACCGCGCGGGGGTGGCAAGAGTTGGCACACTGGCTTGAGGGGGCAAGCGAGTATCCAATTCCGACACGCGACGAGTTGCTGCTGAAAATGCTATTCTGGGGACCGGCTGGCAATGAGCGCACAACGTTGATCGAGCAGCTGCAGGCACGACGTGATGAGTCAATCGACCTGCTGAACTACATGGAAGAATGGCAACGCAACAAAAGCGCGTTCGTCGACGAGTATGCGGGACTGGTGTTGTCCTATATGCGCATGCGTTTAGAGAGCGAACTGACCTGGATTACCGAGGCAATGGCGCAACTGGAGGGTCCAGCACAACCGCCTATTCAAGACTCACAGTGGCTCTCGGTTGTGCAAAAGGCACGACGAAAGAAGGTATTGGGATAATCCACAAAAATTGCGCACCGAAGATGTGCAATTTTTGTGGATTATCAAACCTACAGTTTTTCGCGGAATTTGTTGGCAATTGGTAAACGACGGTCGCGACCGAAGGCGCGGGGCGTGATTTTAACGCCAACGGGAGCCTGTCGCCGCTTGTATTCATTGATATCGACGAGGCGGATGATGCGCTCGATGGTAGCACGTTCGTAACCCATTGCCAACATTTCTTCGATGCTGCGATCATCCTCAACGTAGGCTTTCAGGATGGGATCGAGCACATCGTAGGGCGGTAAACTGTCGCTATCCTTCTGGTCCGGGCGCAATTCGGCAGATGGCGGCTTGTCAATGATCTCCTGCGGAATCACAGGTGTGTTGCTAACGCTATTGCGGTACACGCACAACTCGAAGACCAGCGTTTTAAGTACATCCTTCAGGACGGAGAAGCCGCCCGCCATGTCGCCGTAGAGCGTGCTATAGCCCGTCGCCATTTCGGATTTGTTGCCTGTGGTCAGCACGAGTGGACCAAGCTTGTTAGAGAGCGTCATCATAATATTGCCACGAATGCGCGACTGTAGGTTTTCCGCCGCAAGCCCGGGGTCTTCGT
>CAXTCR010000174.1:0-8356 GCA_964242555.1 uncultured Ktedonobacteraceae bacterium | reverse complement strand
CAGGCAGCGGGCGCCCTGGTCCCCATTCGAACCTTACGTTAACGCTTATGGGGGCTACCCTACTATACACGGGCGTGCAGTTTCCGAAAAGGCTTTTATGGGTTTAATTGCTTTTGAGGAGGAATATCTCTTTCACAATGTGCTACACTGAGAGGAAAAGTCTGCACAAGTTAAAAGGAAGAGATATATGACGACGACATCGCGAATTCCTGAAGGATTAGAGAGGCGTGTGGAGGATTACGAGCTGATAACGGGGCATGGCAAGTATGTCGATGATGTGAGGCTACCTGATGGAAGAATAGCTATGCTTTACGCGGCATTTGTGCGCAGTCCGTATGCTCATGCGAGAGTTGAGCATATCCATTTGGAAGAGGCGAAGTCCTTGCCGGGTGTGGTTGCTGCTTTTGACGGAACTGGCGTCATGAGCGGGATGAAAACATTGAACACGTTTCCTGTGGCGGATTTAAAGAAGCCAGAACGGAGGCCACTGGCGAATGGGATTGTGCGCTATGCTGGCGATCCGGTTGCAGTTGTGCTGGCTGAGGACCCGTATACAGCACGTGACGCGTGTGATCTTGTTGATGTGGAATATACTCCACTGCCGGTGGTTGTCGATCCGGAGCAGGCAGCAGAGGCAACAGCTCCTCTTCTCTATGACGAACTTGGAACAAATGCAGCTTTCTCTCTTTCTTCACATGGGGGCGATGTCGAGGGCGTATTTGGGCGGGCAGACCATATCGTGTGTCTGCGCGTTGTCAACCAACGAGTTGCGGCCAGTCCTATGGAACCACGGGCGTGTTTGTTCCATTTTCAACAGGAGAGCGGACAGCTTACCGCATGGGTGTCCTCGCAAGCGGTCTATACATTGCGCGATTTGCTTGCGGGTTTCCTTGGACTGAAACGCGAGAACGTCCACGTCATCAATGCTGATGTAGGCGGTGGATTTGGCACAAAGACGAGCGTTCTCGGCGAAGAGTTGGTTGCGGCATATCTGGCGGTGCAATATGGTCGTCCAGTCAAATGGATTGAGGACCGCAGTGAGAATTTGCAGAGTCAGGTGCATGGACGTGGGCAGATTAATTATATCGAGGCGGCCTGTAGCAAAGATGGCGACCTGCTGGGTCTTCGGGTTTCGTCGATAGGCGATCTAGGAGCATTTCTTGCGAGTAGTACTGCGATGGTCCCAGCTGGAACTACCTATATGCTTAATGGTCCCTATAAGATACAGGCGATAGAGAGTGCTGTTGTTGGCGTGTTTACGAACAAGGTACCGACGGCGGCGTATAGAGGGGCGGGACGACCTGAGGCTACGTATATCCTGGAACGCACGATGGATGCAATTGCACGTGAGCTGCGGCTTGATCCTGCCGAGGTGCGTCGCCGCAATTTTCTCTCGCCGGATGTCTTCCCGTATAAGACGCTTACGGGAGTCCAGTATGACAGTGGGGACTATCGACGCGCACTGGATATCGCTCTCGAACGGGTTGGCTATGTTTCTTGGCGAGAGAAACAAAAGGAGCGTCGAGCGGCGCAACATCCGCTACAGATAGGGATTGGGGTTTCTTCGTTTGTTGAAGTTACGGGCGGCCCTGCACGTCAAGGGATGCCGAAGGAGGCTGCGACGGTACGTATCCAGCGCGATGGGACGGTGCTTGTGCAGAGCGGCGTCTCGCACAATGGGCAGGGACACTTCACCGCTTTTACGCAAATCGCGGCCAATGTTTTAGATGTTCCAGTCTCTTCGATACAGGTCCGTATGAACGATTCGGCGCTTCCCGGGTTTAGCATCGGGACGTTTGGGAGTCGTACCACGCAGAACGGAGCGTCTGTTGTGTTGTTAGCATCGCAAGCTGTACGAGAGAAAGCAGTGAATCTGGCGGCGCGCATGCTAGAGGCGGCACCTGGAGATATGGTGGTGGAGAATGGAAGCGTAGCGGTACGTGGAGTGCCCTCGCGCCGTATTGCATTTGGTGAACTTGCCCGACTATGTGAGGAGAACCCCGACCTAATCGAGCATGAGGGGCCCAATCCTGTCAATGGGGCAACGGTTGAGGGGTTAGCGGCGTGGCGTGATTTTAGTGCTTCGAACTCGGCCTTTTCGTCGGGAACACATATCGCAGTTGTTGAGGTTGATACGGATACGGGCGAGGTGCATTTGTTGACGTATGTCGCGGCAGATGATTGTGGGCGCGTCCTCAACGAGTATCTTGCCGAGGCTCAGGTTCATGGGAGTCTGGCGCAAGGCATTGGACAAGCGCTGTACGAAGAGGTTGTCTATGATGAGGAAGGTCAATTGCTGACGAGTACGTTTATGGACTATGCGCTGCCGGTCGCAGAAGAGTTTCCGACGTTTATCAATGCGTCTATCGAGACACCTTCCTCTACCAATCCATTGGAGGCGAAGGGAATTGGTGAGGCGGGTTGTATCGCTGCCCCACCTGCGATTGTGAATGCGGTCATCGATGCGCTAGAGCCTTATGGCGTGACCACTGTGGATATGCCGTTGAAGGCAGAGAAAATCTGGAATTTGGTGCATGAGGCGAGAAGCGGGGAACTGAAACAACCGGTGTTTCGCGTGCCCGAAGTCTTTTCTCGGAGTAGGAGTGCGAAAGAGGAGGATGCGCCCGATTTTGTATAAAGAATACTAGGTCCAAATGGGCAGACTTTTGTTATGTGAGCTATTTTGTTCCATAGCAAGGTCTGCCTTTTTTATGTGGTACACTAACCAAAGTTTGGACTTTAAGAGAAATACTTTTGAAGAGAGGTGCTTCTATGAGTGATACAGAGGTGAAGGAGTTACAACCGGCTCCTGATTTTACGCTTCCAGCTGTTGGGGACGAGAAGGTGGTAAAGGATGGCAAGGTTCATCTGGGCGATTTAAAGGGAAAGACGACCGTTTTGTACTTTTATCCAAAAGATGACACGCCTGGATGCACGGCTGAGGCTTGCTCGTTCCGTGATGCCGATCATGAGATGCAAAAACGGGGTGTGGTCGTACTGGGTATTAGTGCTGACGATATTACATCCCACCAGAAGTTTGCAGACAAATACGGGTTGTCCTTCCCGCTCTTATCCGATACTGATACCACTGTTTCGCAGCAATATGGGGTGTGGAAAGAGAAGAGTATGTATGGGAAGAAATTCATGGGCATTAATCGCGAGACGTTTCTTATAGACAAAGACGGGATTGTGCGTAAAGTCTGGCCGAAGGTGAAGGCTGAGGGGCATGCGCAAGAGGTGTTGAACACGATAGAAGAATTGCATCTATAGCATAAACTTCAAATACAAACACGGCAGTTGACGAAATCAACTGCCGTGTTTGTATTTTTTTTGTTATGAGTTGGTAACAGGTTGATGTGATGAGGGATGATTTACAGAAGTTATAGGCGATACATCGCTTTTGGACGCGCTGAAGCTGGTCCCTACAAAAGGGGAGTGGGTTTGAATTATTGAGGGAGAGCGGGTTCGATTTATAACTGTTGTATATGTCATAATAGAGGAACCGATATTGAGCTAGGTGATGCTGGACTAGTGACAAAGAAAAGAGGAACTTAACACATGACACACCTTTTTGACGAGAAAAAGATGGAATTGTTCCCGGGCATAGACGCGCAAATTCTTGCGGGGAGGCAAGCAATGGTGATGCGTGTCTCGATGGCGCAAGGCGCAATCGCGGCTGAGCATTCCCATGTTCACGAACAAATTTCGGTTGTGCTACAGGGCGAGGTGGAGTTCACAATTGCGGGTGAGCAGCAAATGCTGCGTACGGGCGATGCGGTTGTTATTCCGGGAAATGCTGTTCATACGGCAAAGGCTATTGTTCAGTCCGAACTACTTGAGTCGTTTGCTCCTGTGCGTGAGGACCTTGTGAAACGATACTCCGATGTTTAATCCAGAAATTGAGACTATGCCGCGTGAGGCCCTGCGCGATTTACAGAGCAAGCGTCTGCATAACATCGTGGAGTATATGTATCATCAAGTGCCTTACTACCGCGAGACGCTTGACCGAGTTGGGGTAAAGCCTGAGCACATTTCTAGTATCGAGGACCTGCACAAGCTGCCATTCACGAAGAAGCAGACCTTGCGCGACTATTACCCGTTTGGCATGCTCGCGGTCCCGCGTGAGAATCTGATGCGCATCCATGCGAGTAGTGGCACGACTGGTAAGCCAACGGTTGTGTGTTACACGGCGAATGATATAGATGTATTCGCGGAGGTCAATGCGCGTTCGCTAGCTGCAGCGGGTGCGAAGCCGGGAATGATTTTACATAACGCCTATGGTTATGGGCTATTTACGGGTGGGCTTGGCATTCACTATGGTGGGGAGCGGCTTGGCATGACGGTTGTGCCTGTTTCTGGTGGCGCGACACAGCGGCAGATAACGCTCATCCTTGACTTTCAACCGGAGGTGATTTGTTGCACACCGTCCTATGCGCAAACGCTGGGTGAGGAGTTTAAAAAGCGCGGCATCTCGCCACAAGAGATTAGTATGAAGGTTGGTTTGCTGGGTGCGGAGCCGTGGACGGAGACGATTCGCGATGCGGTAGAAGCCAGTTTGGGCATTGCTGCGACTAATATTTATGGTTTGAGCGAGGTTATTGGTCCAGGGGTTTCGCAGGAGTGTATCGAGGCGCGGGCGGGCAGCCACATCTGGGAGGATCACTTTTATCCTGAGGTGGTGCATCCCGAGACGGGCGAGCCGCTACCGGATGGCAAAGAGGGCGTATTGATCTTTACGCACCTGACGCGCGAGGCAATGCCATTGTTGCGCTACTGGACGGGCGATATTACCTATCTTACGCACGAGGCCTGTGCCTGTGGACGAACACATGTGCGTATGGGGGCGATTCGTGGACGTGCTGACGATATGTTGATTGTGCGCGGCGTGAATCTGTACCCGACGCAGGTTGAGGAGATCCTGAAGGGTATTCCAGAGGTGACGCCACACTATCAGGTTGTGGTGACACGTGAGAGTACGCTTGACGAGGTAGAGGTGAGGGTCGAGTTAACCGAGGAGGTCTTCAGGCACGTGGCACAGGAAGTTATTGCTGATGATGTGATCGCGGCGGACCACGCCATGCACGCGCTGCGTTCGCGTATAGAGCATCTCATTCGTGAGACGCTTGGCATTGGCATCAAGATCACGCTTGTGCCACCTGGGACGGTGCCGAGGAGCGAGGGTGGCAAATTGCGGAGGGTCGAGGATAAGCGCAAGCTCTGACGTATGCTCTAATTCTTTAGCAAATGGGTCAAATGACACGTTTGTGTGGGTATAGGTGTGCTTATACTGTACTACATACGAACGCTGACATTTGGCCTTTTTGTTATGCTATGGGGGTATATATGGTTCACAATCTTTATCGCTTCTACCTCTACACTGTCTTTATTGTTTTGGTGGTCTTTGCTGCAGTCGCGCTGGGGCAATTATTAAATACTGTTCTCCTCCTCATCCCTTTCTTGCGGGATTCATATAATACTGTGCCCGACTCGGCACGCGTTACGCAATCGCTTGTGTTCGCGCTAGTCTCGTGGGCTATTGCTGGTCTGTTAGGGGGCTTGCACTATTGGTTGATCCGGCGAGATATACGGAACGATGCTATGGCTGGCACAAGTGCGATACGCTCGTTTTTCCTCAATACGACAGAGGCAATTGGCATTTTGCTGGCGGTGCCGTTTATAGGTTTCTCTGTATTGGGACAGCTTGCATATAATCAACAGTATGGTCTTGCAGGTACTCTGGCTTATACGTTTCCTGCACTTTGCGTTGTCATTTTGCTCGAACTGGAGCGACGACGCACGCTCGTTACGACGGGTGCTGCTTTGGCATTTCAGCGTCTCCATGTGTACGGGGTACAATTAATTTTTCTCGTATTACTTGCTACGGTGTGGGAACGATATGTCAACAGTCTGATTGATGCGCTCTTCTTTAGTGGAACGGGTGCGCGTGAATATTGTGGAAATACTGGCTCCTGTCACAGCGAAAATATCAGCTTTCTGCTGCTGACTCTGCTATGGTTTGTGGCATTCTGGTTGGGCTATGGCTGGTTGACGCGCAGTGATAACTCGAAATTGTTGCGTTTTATCCTGCATTTCTTAAGCAGTGCTGGCGGTATTGGGCTGTTATTGTTGGGATTTTATAAGGCTATGCTTCTGGTGCTTTTGCCTCCCTTCAAGATTTCGTTTGCGCTGCAAGACGTGGTAGGACCTAATGCACAATATGATTTCGCGCCATTTATATTGCTAGGAATACTCATTGTCGGAGTGTATCATCTTTTGCTAATGATGGTCGCGAAGAGGGGACTAATCGAGCGACGTGCGGTGTTGGCAACGGAGACCACTATTGCTGCCATTATACCGGCGTTTGTGTTCTGGTCTGGAATCGCATTTGTATTGTACAGCGTACTGCGCGCCTCCCATAGTGCTTCGCCAGCATCCTCGATATGGGAAGAGAACGTTGCTGCGATAGTCGTAGGACTTGTCTATATACCGCTGGATTTCTTGTTGTGGCGACGGAATGGTGCAGAGCCGACCGTATATGCAGGGGCACGTCGAGGCTTTGTGCTGGCTGTATTAGGAGCTAGTATACTGGCATTTGCGATCGGTGGAGCGGTTGCGCTGTATGCATGGGCAACATTCCTGTTTGGGTCTCCTATTGCTGACTGGCTGCAGGTCATGGACGCTGGATTGGCGGCGTTTATTGTGGGTAGTATCGTGACTGCGCTCTACCTAACAATAGCCCTTCGTGAAGGACTTTTTACTGGCTTTATGAGGCGCACGACTCCCATTGTGCCAATCCCTCCAGCGCAAGTCGAAACTCTTGAACGTGTGCTGGACGAATTGGTTGTGGGAAGGATTACGCGGGATGAGGCGGCGCAACGCATTCGGGAACTGGAAAAAGGAGCAGTTGGAGTAGCAATATAACGTAACATCTTAGACTGCCTCATGCAGTCTGAGATGGTTACATTATATCCCTATTCTCGAGTATTATGCGGCAGGACCACCGTTGATTGTGAAGTGTATCCAGCCACGGACGACGCGGTTGGACCAGCCGCTGAGGTCGGTGATGATGTAGCCATTGGCCACCTTTGTGATGGGGAGGGCGAGAAAGTACTGTGTCTCATTGTAGTTTTCTTGCGCGATGTAAACGTGGGCGTCATCTATGCCTGTGACGACAACAACGTGACCCGGTTCGGTGCTGAGACCTGATTTCCAGCCTATGTTTGAATTGAGAACGTCCTGAAAGACCAGCAGATCGCCGGGTGAGGGTCGAAATGCACTTTTGCCCTGCGTGGCGTCGTCGGAGAGCTGATAGCTGCCGACGGGGAAGTCGCGAATGACGCCGGGATGATAGACGCCATCCTGGTAGTAATCGTAGTAGCGCGCGGCATTACCAGGGAGATGGGGTAAGGCCCATTGCTCGTAGAGAAAGCGATTGGCAAGCTCGGTACATTGGAAGAGATAGGGATCGGGCGATTGCAGGTTGGTGCAGATATACGCTCCCGGCAGCAATTTCCCCCAACCAATAGCAGGATAGGTGGACGTTGGCGTGCCGAGTTGCCAGCCCCATTGGGTTGTGGGAGTGTAGTTGCGCGATTGTTGTGCTTGGGCGCAGGTCTGTGGAGCAGAAGCGGGTGAAGGATGGGCAACGAAGCCAACTGGTGCTGGTCTATAGGTTGAAAGAATGCGCTCAAATTGTGAGACGTGTGCCGGTGCGTCAAGAGAACACCATTCGGCTACAACGTAATCGGTTTGTGCTAAAAATATGCGCACTGTACAGGGAATTTTACCCTCGCGCCCATTACGGTCGGCATTAAAGGCGGGATATTGTCCAACATGAGTTGTGGGGGTACCACGTTGTGCGAAGGCAGCGGGCATCGTAGGACTCTGGATGACGCTGAGCACGATAAGTTGATGGGTTATCGTGTGCTGCTGAACGAGTGACAGAGCTGAAATACGTGCAGGAGAGCGCAATCCCGGCTCTGCTGATAGTGTCCAGTCGTCGGGTATTTGCAGCCTAAAGCCTAGTTTAGTGTCTTGATAAGGGTGTCCCCATGTAACAGGTGCCGTAGTAGGAGTCCTTTGCGGTGCTTTTGTAGGAATGCTCGTAGTAGTTTTTGCTGTTGTTGTTTGAGACGCGACAGCTTGAGACCCGCATGAGGCTACAATAAGCGTGGCAAGTAGGAGTAATATATCCAGTAGTATGTTTCGTGAGTGCTGTCTCATTTGCCTCTAACGCTTTCAAGCATGTTTTATAGTTGGTCAATGTGTTCCATTATACTACGTTCTACAACACGAAGGCGCACGGTATAAACAAAAACAAGCAGAAAAATGGCGAAGGCCATTTTTCTGCTTGTTT
>CAXTCR010000173.1:0-8725 GCA_964242555.1 uncultured Ktedonobacteraceae bacterium | reverse complement strand
TCTCGTACTCCAGGTGGGCGATGGCGATGGTGATGCCGCGCTCGCGCTCCTCGGGGGCCTTGTCGATCTGGTCGAAGGCGGTGTACTTGTTGGTGGCACTCAGCGTGGCCAGCACTTTGGTGATGGCGGCGGTCAGGGTGGTTTTGCCGTGGTCGATGTGGCCAATCGTGCCCACATTCACATGCGGCTTGGTTCGCTCAAATTTCTTCTTTGCCATGCCTTTTAAGGCTCCTCCTGCAATCCTTCTTCGTGTAGATCAATGTATCGTGCCCTGATTCCGTATCAATTGTTAACAAAGGGACGCGATACATTTGGTCTCTACGAACACTTGCGACCAACTAACAGTAGTATAGACATGCAGCAGCCATCCCCTGGTTGTATGATCGCCCTATCTTGGTACACGTCTCCCATACTTGAGACTAAGGAAAAGGGAGAACAACGATTCATTCAGAAGATGGCAGCAAAAGCTTTTTATGTCCTGCGTGGATTTCTGGCGGTATGCGACCAGAGCGAAGAGGGCATCTGGTGCAAGCACCATTCAAGAAACCACTGGAGCCCGTGATGGGATTTGAACCCATGACCTCAGTCTTACCAAGACTGCGCGCTACCCCTGTGCCACACGGGCCAACCTTGCATACGCGGCGCAACCGCCTTGCATGGGTGGGCAGTGAGGGATTCGAACCCCCGAAGCTCTCGCAACTGATTTACAGTCAGTCCCATTTGACCGCTTTGGTAACTACCCAGGTTGAGGAACACACCAGTTCATTCTGAGTGATCGACGCGTGTATTATAACGGACTCTCTAACGCGTGTCAAGCATTTTCTGTCCTGTCCATTTTTCCTATTCTTTGCTTAAAACAAACTTCCCTATTTTTCGATGTGCTACAATAAGTAGAGAAGTACAAAGATATTCAGATGTTGTTCATAAGTGTTATAAAGTTGTGACAAAAAGCATTGCTTCTTGCACAATTTGCTGGTATAATCTCTTTCGTTGGAGAAAAATACCTTCCCTTTAAACACTCGTTAGCTCGCGGCTTGCATGCCAGATTCCACGGAATAAGCATGTTGCGGAGAGACCGCAATTCTGAATGGGTACAGTTGTTATTGGTTTCGGAATACATGGACTAGGAATAAAGAGGTAGCTTCACTATGGCAACAAACTACGACTTTGGCCGTTCTTCCCTCCTCCGCGAGCAGTACGAGCACGATATGGAACTCATTGCACTCGCGTTACAAGACGAGAGTGTGGAAGAGCGCGAAGAGCGCACCAACCTCGTTACACGCTCCTGGTCACTCGCAAGTGCCTGTTTCCACGCCCAATTAGAGTCAAGTGACTCAGCCGTTTATGCCCCCGTTGCCTTTGCTCGTTCGTAATATTAGCAGAATAGATATGTTGTAAACCATGCCTCATCCTCCAGAACTTGTACCAGATGCGCTGACGTATCAAACGCCTGTGCAGTTCGGCATGGTGTACTGGGTAAATTTTGGTTATCCTTCTTTGCCGCCGGGCATCGAAGAAAAGCGTATCCTGGACTGGCATCCCGCGCTTGTTGTTTCGGGTGATCCTTTCTGTCGCCACGCTGGAGCGGTTAATGTAGTCGCGCTTACCTCCTATCGTGGTAAATTGCGACCCTATCACCATCTTCTTCTCAAGAGAGACTACCCATTGTTTGACACCGATAGCCTTGTAAAAACCGAATTGATGTACCCTATTCTTCGTACGCTTCTGGCTGACCAGTATGCCATCTGCAAATTGAACGATGCAGACTTGCGTGCGGTCATGGGCAAAATTGCCAATAGCCTTGCCATCACGATGTACTACTCGCTACACTAGGAGACCCGGCATGACAGTTGACCAGCATCAGCTTCGTCTCCTTCCCTCCGTCGATGAACTGTTGCACACAGATATCGGGCAACAATTGGCGAGTCAATTTTCACACGCGCTCACTGTACGCGCTATTCGCGCCTGTATTGCCCATGCTCGTGCAGATATTCTTGCTGGCTCACAATGTCCCTCCTATAATGAGTTGCTCATCAGTGCCGAACGGTTCCTGTACGCAGAGCAACAGCCCCATCTACGTCCCATCATTAACGCAACAGGTGTAATTATCAACACTAATCTTGGTAGAGCACCGCTTAGTTATGAAGCGTTACAGGCGGTACAAAAAGTGGCGGGCGGGTACTCGAACCTCGAATATGAACTAGAAGCGGGAGAACGTGGTTCCCGTCATACGCATGTCGCGTCGTTGCTCTCTGAATTGACAGGTGCCGAAGCCGCTCTTGTCACAAACAATGCCGCCTCCGCTGTCCTCCTGGGACTGAGCGCGCTCGCTCTCGGGCGCGAAGTTATTATTTCGCGTGGACAACTCGTTGAGATCGGTGGCGGCTTCCGCATTCCTGATGTGATGCGTCAAAGTGGATGTACGCTTGTCGAGGTAGGTACCACGAATCGTACACGGCTCAAAGACTATGCTGAGGCGATCACTGAGCGAACGGCGCTGCTCCTCGCTGTCCATCCCAGCAATTTCCTTATTACTGGTTTTACCGAGGAGACGCCCCTTGTCGACCTCTCTACATTGGCGCACCAACACGGCTTGCTGCTGATGCATGATCTTGGCAGTGGTTGTCTGTTAAACAGCGAGACCTATGGCTTATCTCATGAGCCGACACCGCAGGAAAGTATTGCTGCAGGTGCCGATATTGTGTGTTTTTCTGGCGACAAATTGTTTGGTGGTCCACAAGCCGGTATTCTACTTGGTAAAGCCCCTGTAATCGCCAAGTTAGCGAAGCATCCACTTATGCGAGCTGTGCGTATCGACAAGATGACTCTTGCGGCCCTCGAAACAACGCTTAGACACTATCAACATAGCAAGGCTGAAACATATATTCCTATCTGGCGCATGATCTCTACGCATCCCGAAAAAATACATAGGCGTGCCATCCAATGGGTGACACGTCTGCAGGAACATAGTATACCAGCACGGGTGCAACGCGGTGAGTCCACTATTGGCGGTGGTTCCCTTCCCGGTGAAACGCTTCCCACAACACTTGTAACGCTGGACGGGACAAGCATCTCGATGCCTCTGGAAGAACTTGCGAAGAGGTTGCGCCTATACACAACTCCCATCATTGCACGCATCGCAAAGAATTTTCTCTTGCTCGATCCGCGCACCGTCTTTGAAGAGCAGGATGAAGAGGTGCTCAAGGCGCTCATAGCAATTCTGACTGGATCAAGGGAGTCCTAAAATTCTTTAGAAGGTGTGAGATTGTCAAAATACAGTGTTTAGTACTCCACGAAAAGACCATTTTTGATTACGTAAAGGCTCGGCAATGTCACTGTAGGGAGTCCATTGTCATGTCTGATTTTTAGGCGATAGAGGGCAAGGTCGTTTTCGCTTTTGCCTGTATAGCCGATGCGTCGCGCCTCACCGCAGATGCGTCCAGGTGCACCCGTTGTAGCAACTGGTAGCTTTCCCCACGAATGTTTGAACGTTGCGATGGAAATCGTAACGGCAGGAATGTACGTTTGTTGCGATGATGGCAACAACTCATGACTCATAAACATGCTCTTCCTAGACGATGTTGTAAGTACTTCATGTACAAATCATTGGAAGGTGTTTTCTCCGCTACAGCTTACACGGATGACACAACAAAAGTGAGACAAAAAAATTCATATGTTGTTCTTGCAACAAAAAATGCACAGACAATGTTTAGGCGATATATCGCCTAAACATTGTCTGTGCATTTTTTGTTGTTATTACTACTTTCCTACGTTAAAGCGGAAGTGCACGATATCGCCATCCTGCACAACGTAGTCTTTGCCTTCCAGTCGTTGCAGTCCCTTTTTCGAGGCTGCCGCAAACGAACCTGTGGACATAAAATCTTCGTAACGTGTCACTTCAGCACGGATAAAGCCGCGCTCGATATCAGAGTGAATCTTGCCCGCCGCTTCCGGTGCTTTCGCACCGCGTGTGACCGTCCACGCCCGTACCTCGTCCTCGCCGGCAGTTAGGAAGGTGATGAGGTTAAGCAAGCGATAGCCTACCTGAATTACGCGGTCTGCACCTAACTGTGGTAGGCCCAGCGACTCGAGATACTCCTGCGCATCCTCTTCTGGCAACTCGGCAAGCTCCGCTTCCAGACGCGCAGAGACCGCCGCGACTTCTGCACCCTCGTGCTTCGCCCGTTGTGCGACCGTCGCGATGCCTTTGAGTTCACCAGTTAGGTCCCGCGTCTCCTTACCAGTACTGATATCCGCCAGGACCGTTTGGGCTTCGCCTAGCACATCCTCACTGACATTTAAGACATACATGCGCGGCTTCATCGTGATCAAAAAGAGTTCGCTTAGTAGACCGCGCTCCTGCTGTGATAGCTCGACCTCGCTCGCCAGCTTGAGTTCGTTGAGCGCGTCCTGCAATTTGCGCAGGACCTCTAACTCTTGCACATATTTCTTGTCGCCAGACTTCGCGGCCTTCGTGGTGCGCTCGATACGCTTCTCAACCGAGGCGAGGTCAGTTAACACCAGTTCGGCGTTGAGACTATCCAGGTCACGGTTCGGGTCGATCTCGCCGTTGGCAGGGAGCACATTGCTATTGCTAAACGTCCGTAACACAATCGCTAGAGCGTCGGCGTTGCGGATATGTCCGAGGAATTCGGGACTCAGTCCCTTGCGCTCCTCCTGCTTTTCTTTCGCAACCTGTCCCATGCCCGCGACATCTACAAACTCGACCGTTGTATACGTTGTCTTCTTGGGATTGAAAATCTCAGCGAGCGGCTGTAGGCGTGGGTCCGGCACCTGCACCATTGCTATGTTCGCCTGCACAGTATTGCCTGCATACCCGCTCACTGGAGCACCTGCCTTTGTCAAGGCGTTGAATAATGACGTTTTACCACTCTGTGGCAAACCGATAATACCTATAGTAAGGGCCATAAAGAATCATTCCTTCTCAACATATGTGTGTTTTATCCCACTCATTCTATCACGCCCTTACAAATATGTTTTCGAAAAAACTCCTAATCGTTTGTTCTGCGTCCACGATGCAGTAACAGTGCTATACGCATATGGTAGTGTGAGCAATGCACTCTCTCCTTCGTATTTGCCCCTTTTGTTCCGTTGCTATACAGGATTACATAATAAAACTTGAGGCTCTTCGCCCGATAGAATAGTATCGAGAAGGAGTTCTATAATAGAGGAGCAAATATGTAGTAGCTCGCCCAGCTTCCTATGAACCGTTTTCGTAGGGTTCACTTAGGCGACGATGTCTCATCTCTCGCATGTCGGTCGGACAAGGGGATAACCAATGAATTGGCCGACTCGGACGCCGTGAACGTGGTCCCTACGAAAACGGTCATAGCACTCTTGCCAGTCTAGTAGAGGTGTGAACATCTGGGGTAACAGTGTAAAGAAGAGGTGACTTTTCTATAGGTTCCAATCGTTTTGTATATGGAGACGCCAAAATCCGCTGCTCATTTGCCATCGTATATCTATTTATGGCACACTTATTAACAGGAGTTTATAACGTACATATACCTATAGTCCTATACTGTCGTCATCTTTTATTGCGATACGTTGTAGTGTTCGAGTAGATAAAATGATTTCAGTGGAGTGCAGTACGTCTGTATCTATGACTTTCTTTTTGTACCAATCTATCCTATGAAGGGGGCTTCTGTCCTGTGAATACCTATACACATTTTGTTTTTGCGGCCACTGGTTCTGGTGGAAATATTCTAACGACGTTGCAAGGGTTTGTTGGGCCACTTATCGGATGTACCGTTGCATTTGTGGTTATCTTCTGGTTGAGCTTGATTATCTGGACGTTCCGCGATATTCGCTCACGTACACAGGACATGATATCGCAGGTTCTTGCTACCGTGCTGGTCGCTATTTTCTTCGTTGGTGGCCTGTTTATCTATATGATCTTACGCCCTCGTCAAACACTTGCAGAGATTTACGAGCGCCAACTTGAGGAAGAGTCCTTACTGGCGGAGATGACAGAGCGCCAGACATGCTCTAACTGCCACGCTCGTATCGAGTCTGACTTCCAGGTTTGCCCCTCCTGTAGTCAGAAGCTAAAGCGCTCATGCCCCAAGTGCGAACGTCTCCTTGAACTGCGCTGGGCTTTCTGCCCCTACTGTGCCACTAACGTTGCCAATGTCTCTATGCCGGGTGTGCCTAACATGGCGGCTGTGCCAAATGCCAATGGTATGCCTATGAGCAGTGGTCAACTAAGCGGCAACCGCTACCGCGAGTAAAAATAAATAGAACACACAGTCAATAATGTGTTACACATCATATTACATTATTGACTGTGTGTTCTATTTATTTTGTTTTTGGCCGTAATGTGATATAATAGTGGGACGAAAACGTAGTAGTCTTACCACTTTTTCCAGGCTGTATGAGAATACTATACCACAGGCGCGGTCTGGCCTACCGCCCAACATCTGCCTTTCTTCTCAATTCTATACTACCTGAACCTCATGTGCTCAAGGCTATAGAAACGAGAAGTAGGGAGGCGCGCTATTGTCATGCGCTACCAGTATAAAAGCAATTGGCACTCTATCGCATCTTCCAGCATCTATGGCTATTGAATTAAAAGGAAATCTGGTGTTATGGCGAAAGCAAGAGAATCTATGATTGCGGAACAACTCCCCTCCGACAATGACTCCAATGAACATGCTCCACTTGAGACGCAAACCGGTAGTGGCGGTAATTTTGGTAATAATGGTAATGATAAGAAAACAAGTAACGGTAGTCAGGATGGTGGCTATGGTGGACAAAACATTCAGATTCTTGAAGGCTTAGAGGCTGTACGCGTACGTCCAGGCATGTACATCGGCGCAACCGATCAACGTGGTTTACATCATCTCATCTACGAAGTAGTGGATAATAGTATCGACGAGGTAATGGCCGGTGAGGCTGATACTGTACGCGTCATTATTCACGCCGATTGCTCTGTGACGATTAGCGATAACGGGCGCGGTATTCCCGTAGATGAGCATCACCAGCGTCCCGGTATGTCGACGCTTGAGGTCGTAATGACCGTGCTACATGCTGGAGGTAAGTTCGGCGGCGGCGGCTACCAGATTAGTAGTGGATTGCACGGCGTAGGTGTCTCGGTCGTCAACGCTCTCTCCGATTGGTGTCAGGTCGATGTAAAACGCGAAGGGCGTTTGTGGCGTCAACGCTATGAAAAGGGTGTACCGGTCACTGCACTGCAAGATGTTGGTCCCGCTGAAGGCACAGGCACGGAGACCTCTTTCATGCCCGATCTAACCGTCATGGAGACGCGCGACTATAGCTTCGACATCCTCGAACAGCGTTTCCGCGAAATGGCCTATCTTAACCGGGGACTGACCATCGCCTTGATCGACGAACGTACCGACCGCGAGGCAACCTTCTACTTTGAAGGTGGTCTTGTCTCATTTGTACGCTACCTGAACAAGAATCGTTCGAAGCTGCAGGCACGTCCTGTTAGCACGATTCGCGATATTGATGGCATGAAGGTCGAGCTAGCTGTGCAGTACAACGACAGCTGGACCTGTACCGAATTCTCGTTCGCAAATGGCATCAATACAATCGATGGCGGTATGCACATTACCGGCTTCCGTAGTGCCTTAACGCGTACGCTCAACGACTATGCGCGTAAAGCCAACATTCTCAAAGAGAAGGATGGCAACCTGACAGGCGATGACGTACGTCAGGGGTTGACCGCCGTTGTCAGCGTCAAGATACCCAATCCGCAGTTTGAGGCCCAGACCAAGAGCAAGCTCAACAACGCTGAAGTACGTCCCGTCGTCGAAACGATCACCACGGAGATGCTCGCCCGTTACCTTGAAGAGACGCCGAGCGAGGCCAAAGCCATCATTGAGAAGTGTCTGCTCTCCGCCAAAGCTCGTGAAGCCGCTCGTGCCGCCCGCGATCTCGTGCAGCGCAAAAATGTTCTCGACACGACCCTGCCGGGCAAACTTGCAGATTGTTCTGAGCGACGTGCTGATAGATGTGAACTATACCTCGTCGAGGGGGATAGCGCTGGTGGAAGTGCAAAACAAGGGCGCGACCGTCACTTTCAGGCAATCCTACCACTACGTGGTAAAATCCTGAACGTCGAGCGTGTTGGCCTTGATCGAGTGCTCAAGAGCGAAGAGGTCAAAAATATCATCACGGCAATCGGTGTTGGGATCGACGAGCATTTCAATATGGCGAAACTGCGCTATGGTCGCATCGTCATCATGTGCGATGCCGACGTTGACGGGGCACACATTCGCACGCTGTTGCTCACCTTCTTCTTCCGCCACATGCCTGATATCATCAACAATGGGCATCTCTACATCGCGCAGCCGCCGCTTTATCACATCAAGGTCGGCAAGCAGACGCGCTATGTTTACACAGAAGAAGAGCGGGACGCCATCGTCGAGGAGTATAAAGCGACGCATAATGGCAAAGAGCCAGAGGTTGGTCGCTATAAAGGTCTCGGCGAAATGAATCCCGAAACGCTCTGGGACACTACAATGGACCCAAGCAAGCGCACCATTTTAAAAGTGGGCGTCGAAGAGGCCATCGAAGCCGACAAAATCTTCAACATGCTCATGGGTGACGAAGTTGCTCCCCGTAAGAGGTTCATTGAGAGCCACGCCAAGAGCGCGAATTTAGATATATAAAGAACTTTGTTTGGTGGTGATGGTGATTGTCACAAATTTCTGGCCCAGTCAAATATTTGGCAGCTTTT
>CAXTCR010000172.1:0-8750 GCA_964242555.1 uncultured Ktedonobacteraceae bacterium | reverse complement strand
GAGCGTTGCCATGCTCGTTGCAGTGTTTCGACGATGCGTCCCTGATTGTCGCCAACCTGCGAGACAAAATAGAGGTCGATGCCAAGCGTGGGCAAATTCTGGGCGAGATAGGTCGCGTTTGTATCAGTGATGTGACCGAGCAGCAATTCAGTGCCACAGGAAAGTATCTCAGCGCGCATAAAGCCTCCTACGTACAACGATAATGAGTGTGTACCAAAACACGTTTTTTGTGGTGAAAAGTTTCAAAAAGACATGCCCTATTCTAGCACATATTACTGAGTATCAATATCTTGTGCTATTTACACAAAATGATCAATATGTTGTGTCAAAAGGGTTGTAATTCGCGTTTGTTATAGGTATACTGTGTTGCGTAGGCATAAATGTAAGAACAAACTTTCGTGCCTCGTATAGAGTATTTCAAAATTCGTAGATTGTCCATAGGAAGAGAAGGAGCTATCACTGATGCTGGAGCAGCAAGAGCAAGCCACTGGCGGCTCGTCGAGTGACGCACAGAGTAAGACACAGCTAGAGGGCATACGCAACAAGGTCTTTATAGATAGATATTCGCTGAAGGACGCAAGCGGAAAGCCATTAGAGTTATACCCCGAAGATACGTGGGCACGTGTCGCACGCGGCATTGCTGCCGTTGAGCAGACGGAGGAGAAGCGAACCTACTGGGAGAAACGTTTTTACGAGGTTCTCACAAACTTCCAGTTCGTCCCCGGCGGACGCATCCTCGCCGGTGCCGGCTCTGGGCATCAGGTAACATTTTATAACTGTATGCCTCCTGATCAGGAGGTGCTTACAGCAGAGGGATATAAACCACTTTCTCAGATTAAAATTGGTGATCTTGTAGTAACGCACCGTAATCGTTTGCGTCCAGTGCTGCATAGATTCGAGCGTGAGACAGAAGAAACATTGTACATCATTCGACCCAAGAAGGTGGGCTATGATGATTTACGCTTAACCGGTGAGCATAAAGTACATGTTGTTCGTTCTGAGTGGGTAAACAAACACAAGTCTCGTGATGGGTTACGGCTGCAGCATGAGCCAGATTGGATTCCCGCTAAAGAGATTAAACCAGGAGATTATGTTGCCATTGCTCATAATGGTGAGGAACATTCTCCTGATACAATTTACCTTCAGGATTATATTTCAGGATATGAGACGAAGGACGGCAAACTCTTCAAAGCTACGACACGCGGCAGTCATGGCTATGTATCAGATTGGGGTACACACTATAAGTTACACGACCATCTGGAACTCGATAGCGATTTATGCTACCTACTAGGACGTTGGCTCGGTGATGGCTGTGTCACTCATCGCACAGGCACAGATATTCCATCTGGTATCAAAATTGTTTTCTCGCTAGAGGAACAGAAAGAAGCGCAAGAGACTGCTCGAATTATTGAGGCAAAGTTTGGTATAGAGCCTTCTATCAAATTGAGCAGTACAGAACGTTGGTACGACCTATGGGTAAATTCTATGCCCCTTGGTGAGTTCTTCAAAGCATTTCTGGGTTGCTACAGTCATAGTAAGCGGATTCCAGGTACATTGATGCATCTGTCATCTGAACTCACAACAGCATTGCTTCGTGGACTGTTTAGTGCTGATGGTTATGTATCTGATAACAAATTAGGAATAGTGTTATCAAATCGCACACTTTCTACTCAAATTCACCAGCTCCTACTTCGTTTAGGATATCTATTCTCAATTCGAGAGAATACTCATCGTTTGGGAAGAGTTCCTGCATACCGTATTCAAGCAACTGCAAATGAGTGTGGACCGCTCTTTGAGCAATTCTTTGATGTCCAAGCTCCCGAGCGCGATATTGATGTAAAGCAGTACTTTGAATACGATAACCTAAAGTGGGTACGTATCGATGAAATTGCTGTTGAAGATTATTCTGGCGTCGTGCTGGATTTAGAGGTTGAGGAAGATCACTCATTCGTTTCAGCCGGTGTGGTCGTCTCGAACTGCTATGTTATCCCAAGCCCCGAAGATAGCCGTCAGGGTATCCTTGATAACCTTAAACTTATGACGGAAATAATGGCTCGTGGTGGTGGTGTTGGCATCAATCTTTCTACACTGAGACCACGTGGCTCTTACATCAAGACAGTAAATGGGACTGCGTCGGGACCTTGTTCTTGGGCGCAATTGTATTCAGTAGCAACGGGCGATGTAATTCAGCAAGGGGGCTCAAGGCGAGGGGCTCTTATGCTTATGCTGGATGACACGCATCCTGATGTAGAAGAGTTCATTACGGTCAAGAAAACAGCAGGTAAAATTGAGCACGCCAACCTCTCGGTTGCCATCTCTGACAAGTTTATGGCGGCGGTTAAGGATGATGCGAAATGGGACTTAATGTGGCAAGGCGAGGTCAAGAAGACGATTCGCGCTCGTGACTTGTGGGACCTAATTTGTAAGTCTGCGTGGGAGTCTGCCGAACCCGGTATGGTGTTCATGGATCGATATAATACGGAGTCGAACACCTGGTACTATGAGAATATTCGATGTGTGAACCCGTGCGGCGAACAAGGATTACCGGCTTTTGGCGTTTGTAATTTAGGGGCATTAAATTTGTCTGCGTTCGTGCAAAACGGGCAGATGAATTGGGAGCATCTAGCGGATATGAGTAAGGTGGCGATGCGCTTCTTGGATAATGTGGTGGATGCGAATGAGTACTTCATCAAGGAAAATGAAGAGGCACAGATGGGGACGCGGCGCACTGGTCTTGGGACGATGGGTCTTGCGGACGCGCTGATCAAGATGAAGATCGCGTACGGCAGTGAGGAGTCGTTGCCGATCATCGAGCGCATCTATGCCACTATTCGCGATGCGGCGTATGAGGCGTCTTCGGATAATGCGGCTGAAAAGGGCGAGTTCCCGATGTTTGATCGCAATAAGTATATGCAGGGTCGCTTTATCCAGCGCTTACCTGAGCATGTACAGAAGAAGATTCGCAAGCAGGGTATTCGTAACGCGGTCCTGTTAACACAAGCGCCAACGGGTACGACGAGTCTGCTGGCGGGTGTAAGTTCGGGTATCGAGCCGGTCTATGACTTCGCGATGATCCGACGTGACCGCACAGGCGAGCATATCCTGTACCATCCGTTGTTGCAGGAGTGGCGCGATGCACATCCCAATGAGACGGAGGAGCCGAACTACTTCGTGTCGTCGAAGGACCTGACGCCGGAGGAGCATGTGCGTGTGCAGGCGATGGTGCAGAAGTACACGGACTCCAGTATCAGCAAGACGGTCAATGCACCAAATGAGCATACCGTTGAGCAGGTACAGAAGTTGTATCGTCTCGCTTACGAGATGGGATGTAAGGGTATCACATACTATCGCGATGGTTCACGCGATGCCGTGTTGACGCGTGTCGAGGATGAGAAAAAGGCGGCGGAGAAGGCGCAACAAGCTGCGGCTCCTGCGGCACCTACCGTTGTGAGCATTCACGATGGCATCAAGCATCGACCGGCACTCGTCGAGGGCTATACGCGTCAGGTACGCGCGCCAGAGGGCAAGATCAACGTCACGATCAATAGTGATACTGATGGTCCATTGGAGGTCTTTGTCAACGTTGGTAAGGCTGGTAGCGACATTGCGGCACTGGCCGAGGCACTTGGTCGCCTGATCTCGCTCAACCTGCAAATTCTGAGTCCGGTCTCGCAAGCAGAACGTGCTCAGGAGATTGCTGACCAGTTGCGCAATATCGGTGGCAATCGCTCGGTTGGCTTTGGCCAGCAGCAGGTGCGTTCGTTGCCAGATGCGGTTGCGCGCGCGTTAGAACTGCATATGGCATCGTTGCAACCGGTGGTCGAGGCGACACAAGTAGAGGAGCATGAGCACACGAATGGAAAGCATATTCCAGACGGCAATGCGCCAATGAGTCTGACGCACCTCACCGTGACGGGCAACCTCTGTCCACAGTGTGGCTGTAACACGATGGTGTACGAAGAGGGATGCCGTAAGTGTTATAGTTGTGGGCATAGCGAGTGTTAAACGCGGTATAGCTAAAACGTCCTGTAGAGACGCACTACGTCAATAGTGACGACAATTGGGAAAACACACATGCAGTTGTATGTGTGTTTTCTTGTTGAACAGCATCACTCCTTTGCAATGGGAAACGCGTACACACACGAGTTCCTGTGGGCAACACGTCTTCTACCACGCATAGTCCGCCTAGTTCGCTGCCTGTTCGCGCATAGCGGCTATCTATCATAAGGTTCAGTCGATCACAACTTTTGTCGCGATAATTTCGCGTTGTCTGTACTCAGCAATTTCTCCCTCAAGTGTCACGGTTTGTTCTGCGCGAATATCGCTAGAGGATGCGCCTACGCTAAAGGTGAATGCCCCTGGTTCGGTCACAAACCGCATATCGGGATTATAAAAGGCCAGACGCGATGGATGTACGGCGAATGTTACTCTGCGTGCCTGGTTAGCATCAAGCGAGAGGCGTGCAAAGCCAATGAGCAGTCTTTGAGGGCGAGCTATCGAGGCAATCTCGTCACGACAGTAGAGTTGTACGACCTCGTCACCAGCGCACGCTCCTGTGTTGCGCACAGTGACCGTCACTTCGATAGGGTCCATACTGCTCTTCGCTTGTACGACCATGTTTTCATATGCAAAGTTTGTGTAGCTCAAACCATGCCCGAACGGGAACAAGGGCGTGGTCGGCGAGTCGATATAATCGCCAAAGAACATCGCACGGTCTCCACCAGCCCGCGTACCCATATAATTGGGTATCTGTCCAACTGACCGTGGCATACTTATCGGCAAACGGCCTGCTGGGTTTATCTTACCAGTCAGGATATCGGCCAGCCCATTGCCCCCCTCCTCTCCTGAGGGGAAAACCTGTAAGAGGGCCGCAGCTTTATCGACAAGCGAGGTGAGCGTATGGACGCGACCACTGAGCACCACAATAACCAACGGCGTCCCGCTTTGTGCCAACGTGTTGATCAACTCTTGCTGAACCCCAGTGAGATTAAGATCGGTCGCATCATTTCCCTCTCCCACCGTGACTGGCCGCAAAAGACCGCTTTTGCCAGCAACAACAACAATTGCAATGCCTGCTCCGTTGACAGCCTGGAGTGCCTCTTCAAAGCCTGAGCGATCATCACCCAGAACGTCACATCCCTTCGCATAGCGAATCTCTACCTCTTGCCCAAGCGCGGCACGTAGTCCTGCCAGCGGAGTAATGTGGGGGGTGAAGTATGGTCCGGGCGCATACTTGCCGTTGGCTTGCGGCACAGCTAATTCACCCATATTCAGGTCTTGCGGTGCAGCGTAGATCATTTCGAGGTGAGAAGGGTAGTGATAATCACCCTGCAGGAGCCGCTCGTCATCTGCTCCCGGCCCAATCACTGCTACACGCTTCGTCGTTGGCGAAAGTGGCAGGATACCCGTGTTCGTCAAGAGAATGACTGACTCAGCTGCTGCTTTGCGGGCTAGCCCACGCTGCTTTGGTGATTGGAAGGCAGTGCTAGCTTGCTCTTCATCAACGTAGGGATGCTCGAAGAGGCTGAGTTGAAATTTGAGCCGTAACACACGGCGAACAGCAGTATCAATCGCTGCTTGCGAGACACGACCGTCCTCAACCTCAACCTTCAGTTCTTCTCCATAGCAGTCGATGCTCGGCAATTCCATATCTAGGCCAGCAAGTAAGGCCTGGCGAGCCGCCTCTCCTTTGTTAGCAGCGACACGGTGATACCTCATAAGCATAACGACAGCCGTATAATCGGCAACGACCGTCCCTTGAAAGCCGAGTTCCTCGCGTAATAAATCGGTGAGAATAGACCGACTACCGGCGCAGGGTAGGCCGTCGATTGATGAATACGAGTTCATAATTGTCGCGAGACCGGCGTCACGTATCACCGCAGCAAACGGTTCGGCATATACCTCGCGTAGTTCTCTTGGGCCTACTTGAACAGGCGCCCAGTTGCGTCCACCCTCCGAGAGGGCGTAACCAAGAAAGTGTTTTCCGGTAGCAGCCACACCATGAAATAGGTCGTCGCTCTGCAGGCCCTGAACATAGGCTGTACCGATAGTACCGATGAGCACGGGGTCCTCTCCATATGTTTCCTCGACTCTTCCCCAGCGTGGATCACGAGCGACATCAAGAACGGGTGCCAGTCCATGCCGAGCACCAACCGCCAGCATTTGTGTACGAATGACCCCTGCCACCTCTCGAACAAGTTCTGGATTCCACGTAGCTGCCAAGCCGATACCTTGCGGGAAGACTGTCGCGTCACGATGACAGAAACCGCCAGTAGACTCCTCATGCACCATAATCGGAATACCCAACCGTGTACGTTCGAGAGCTACTTTTTGAAGTGCATTCATGTATGCAGCACTCTCATTGGGATGGAGGCCCGTAGAGGCTCCGATGCGCGTCACCTGTCCAATGCCGTGCGGCATCTTCTGGGCAACAAAATCGGCATCGAAGGTTCCGGTACTGATGAACTCCGTACTCCAGAGACAGCCCAGTTGAGCTAACTTCTCATCCAGCGTCATGAGTGACAATAGATTTTCAACGCGCTCCTCAATTGAGACGCCCGGATTGCGATAAGATAAAGTTGACAAGCAAATCCTCCTTACATAGTTCATTGCGTCCATATTTGTGCTGGCGAGCAAGACTGGTCATTGACTGTCTTACTTGGAAAAGCCCGCAACCAGGCCACCTAGCAATTGGCGTCTACCAAAGATGTAGAGTAGGATAATTGGGGCCGCTGACAGGAAGACCGCGGCTAGAATAGCCGGGACATTGGTCGTAAATTGTCCCTTGAAGTTCGCGAGCGAAAGTGGAAGCACAGCCACACTCTGACTCTGAGTGAGAACCAGCGGGAAGAGATAGCTATTCCAGACCTGGATCGTCTCGTAAATGATGACGGTGATAATCGCTGGCCTTGAAAGCGGGAGAACTAGATTATTCAAAATGCGCCAGTGAGTAGCACCGTCCAGCAGCATCGACTCGTGCAATTCATGCGGGATGTCTCTGATGTAGGTAACGAGCACAAGAATCGACAGAGGAATACCGAAGGCGATAGAGGGTAGAATCAGTGCTAACAGGGTATCGTAGAGATGCAGGTTGGAGACAATGGCATAAATTGGGATGATCGTTGCCTGCAGAGGGATCGCGAGTCCAAGCAAGAAAAGGTTGAAGATGTTCCGCGTATAGCGGTTTTGTGCTTGAGAAATCGCGTAGGCCGCCAGCAGGGAGACCACCACGATCACGAAGACGCTCACGACAGTAACGAAAACGGTGTTGGCGAAGTAGGTAAAGAATCCGTTCTCCAACACGTTGGCATAGTTCTCCAGCGTGGGGTGCGATGGAAACGACCAGGGGACGTCCGTGAACAGATCCTGTTGTCGTCGCAGGCTTGTGAACAACATATAGAGAATCGGGTAAAAAGAAAAGATGAGCCATAGTACGCCGAATACGACCGGGACAACCGTCCAGAGGCTACGTTGGGTGAACGGTCTGCGTGGTCGTGGTGCGGCAATCGTTGTTTTGTGCGTTAGCTCAGCGTCTAACGTGTTGTGTGCCTGAGAATGAGTTGCCATACCTATAATCCCTCCCGCTGACTCGACATTTTGCTAAAGCCACTAAAACGCAACAGGACAAACGAAAGGACGATACCAAAGAGGGCTAAGACAACCGCAATCATGCTCCCGTAGCCGACCTGCTCATTTTGAAAGGCCGTAATATACATCTGGAGAGGCAGTACACGGGTCGCGTACCCGGGGCCGCCTTGCGTCGCCACCCAGAAGAGGTCAAAGTAAGTGAGGGAGCCAGTAAAGATCAAGGTGGTCGAGGTGATGATCGTATATTTCAACTGTGGCAACGTGATGGCGAAAAAGTTCTGGGCACGTCCACCGCCATCGATAGTGGCCGCCTCATACAGTTCTTTGGGAATCTGCCGGGTAGCACCGAGGTAGAGGAGTGTGTGAAACGGAATGAACTGCCAGCTCACAATGACCAGCACCGTGTAAAATGCCAAGTGGGGGTCCCCAAGCCAGCCTCTTGTCAATCCTGAAAGGCCGATTGCCGTGAGCAGGGGATTGACTAAGCCAAAGTTCGGGTCAAGCATACTCTGCCACGTGAGCGCGATAGCAACGGCGGAAAAGAGCAATGGCAGAAAATACAGGACGCCAAAAACATTCCGATAGGGTTGTTTCCCAGCCAGAAAGACGCCGAGCAAGATACTAATAGGAGTCTGTACGATCCAACTGATCACCATGACCTGGATCGTAAGGAAGAGAGATGTGAGGGTAACTTGATCGGAAAATAGAGCGTGCCAATTGCCTAAGCCAATCCACTGAGCGGGGGCCAAGCCATTCCAGCTCGTGAAGCTGTAGTAGAGAGCAATAAAGAGAGGAATGATGGCGAAGGCAACGTAAAAGAGGAGTGCTGGCATAGTCCAGAACACTGCGAATAAGTTGGACCTCTGTGCCGTCCTTGGCATTTTCGTTATTGCGCTCATTGCGCTCTCCTATCTGAGTTGGGAATCTCACTCCTGCAGGCATATTGCACCTGTACATAGTAGTTTCCTCCTCAAGGATGAAGAGGAAACTACTATGTATTCTAATTTTAGGACGCGAGGCTAGGAATAAGCCAGCACTTAAAGCAAACCCGCATGGAAGGAAACCCCGCGTACTTGTTAAGAACTGATAGTTTTGTTCATGTTGCTAGAGAACGTCTCAGGAGAAATCTGGTTCAAGAACACCTGGCTCAGGTTGGTCAAGCT
>CAXTCR010000171.1:0-8861 GCA_964242555.1 uncultured Ktedonobacteraceae bacterium | reverse complement strand
CTGCTGGTGCTACAACGCTTATCATCTCGCTTGGCATTCTGACAAAGCCTTTACAACTTGGTATTCTCTTGTTTGCTATCATACTGCTGGTTTTGTTGACGATACTTCTTCACCGTTTAGTGCATGTTTCCTATCCATTGTGGAGTCCAACGAAGCCTAATGAGGAAAAGACGGATAGCCAGTGAATCGGTACTAGAGCGGACGCATAAAAGTAGTTCCTACGAAACCGGAGTTTCGTAGGAACTACTTTTATGGTATATAGTTTGCTATACCCTTACCACGTATTCAACTCCTAAGAGTTAGATGTTGCGGTTGGTGGTGTTATCGAGATCAGTGTCTGTTGCGTTGCCATGCAGGGTGTCGTTCTGGGCACCATGAATGATCGCATTGCCCTGCTGGTCGACACGGGCCTCTTCGCGGCGAACGGTATCCGTGACCTGCTGGGTCTCCTGGACCGCACGCTTGCCGATCGCGACTTCGCCTGTGACCACTGTATCCTTGCTGACGTTCACTTGCTCTTCGCTGACGGGAACGCGAATGACTTCGCCTTCGCCGATAGGCGTATTGTCAACTGTGCCATCGGTAACAGCATGGCGCTCGATGACTACTTCCTCACGGGTAACAGGAACGTTAACCGTCTGCTGCTGTGACACAACTTCCTTGTGCAGTTCAACTTCACCGGCCTGTACACGCTCCTTCGAAACGTTGAGGCGCTCCTCGCGAAGTCTCAATGAGCGGGGCTGATGATACTGGTCTGAAGCATAGTCGTCGGCTGTGCGCTCAGAAACTAATCCCTGATTGGCCGCAACATTGGTGCCAGTTGTTGCTGTCTGGCTTGTTGCGTAGCTGCTCTGTGAAGTGTAGCCGCTCTGGTGCTCGTAGTCATAGCCGTTGTAGCGATGGAGGATATCGTGAGCCTCGTCGTCGCGACCATCTGGGCGAACAGAAACAACTGTACGACCATTTCTGTATTGCTGGTCATAGTAAGATGCGAAATCGCGCGAGACACCGAGATCAGACAGATCATTGAGCAGATTTACACCGCTCTGTCCCTGTGTTGCAACGCCAACCTGATCGTACCCAAAACCTGCTTGTTTCAACGCGTCGAGAGCACGGCGGGCATCACGCTCGTTCTCGAAAGCCGCAGCTACTATCGCTGTATGTGTTGCCAAGATAGTTCTCCTTTTTCCTTCAAATCAAACTATATCGGACTTGTTCATAAAGAACTTCGTCATAGTCTTAACATTGAATAACACGTATAGACGTGCTAAAAAGAGACAATATTGTTGTGAAAGTCAAAAACTCTTATGCATTTCTAATAGTTCGAGCACAAAGAAATAATTGCGCTTATTCTATTACCCGTGAAGACCCTTTGTGTATTGTTGTGTAATTGTAAGATAGAGGTTGCCGTAGGTGACGCTTGGTTCGATCATCGCACCTTCGAACCACTCATTAAAGCTGGTAATCGTAACCCAGTCGGGCTGACTGGAAAGGGCCGCTGCCCAACTTGTGCGATAGGTCACACCATTATTGCGCGGCACGATATAGGTGCCAGTGCGTCCAGGGATACGCGTATCATTGTAGCCGGGAATGACGCCCGCGGCCCATATCTTTTGTGTATGATTGGCGGCGTTATATGCATCAATTTGGCTGCGAAAGCCTTGATCGACCGTTGGCATATCTCCATGTTGGATACCCCAGTAGCCACCACTAAAGAGGTGAATGCCATCGAAAACACTGAGCAGGGACATTGAAACGCCCTCGGCAGACCAGATCATCGTATTGTTGGGGTCAACCTGACTGCGAATAGAGGCCCATTGTGCCAGCGTTCTGCCACCGCCTAGTGGGTCCCAGAAGAAGAGCACAGGTTTGCCTTGCCAGTGAAAGAAATGGGGGTCGTTGCTATAGTGCGCCACCATGTAGTTCAGCGCGTTGACCATATTGGTCGTTCCATTGAATGCAGGCGCGTCACTTTCAAAATAGATAGTTGAGGTAAAAGAATAGCCACTGTTATTTTGCAGTGTGGCGGAATGTGCCAGGAGTTTCGCAAAATTTGTATCAGTTACGTCGCCAGGCCCCCACCAGGAGCTAATAAAGCCTGTGATGCCTGCCCCAGATGCTTCCGCAAGATGCCGGTCAATTGTCGCATCATCGCTCGAATTATACTGGGTGGTGGGTAAGTCGGACATTTTACAGCTACACCATGTCGAGGGTGTATACCATGGGTAATAAAACGCAAGCACAGGAGCGTGTGTGTTAGTATTACCGGTCCCTGTCCCTGAACCACCGTTGCCGGTGCCAGTAGTGCCGCCACCACTACCTCCTGTAGTTGCAGTAGGTTGAGGCTTCTGCGTTGGTTGGGTAGTCGGTGTGGCGCCATATGTGGGTTGTGGAGTTGGGGACGGCCCGAAAGTAGGTACATGAGGAATAATGGCAATTTTTGAGCTAGGAGTTGCTGTCGGTGTAGGAGTTGCTGCTGCAGGTTTTTCCTCCATTCCGCCTGCCACTGGTCCCGCAATGTGGCCGCTGCAAGCTGACAGGCAAAGTAGCAACATAAGACACACTGCTGATACAGTTGCCTTTCGATATGTATGTATAGAAATAAGTGTCTTCCTCATAAAGTCTCCCGGCGTAGACGGTTGCGTTTCCCCGCTGCAAGTATAAGTCAACCTGTGTCTATATACAAAATCATAGTACATTTAGTTAGACATAATTTACTACGTGCCAGAAGGATTAATGTTATAGCAGATGGAGCCGATAGGGAGTATTGTGTAGTGCGAAAGTAATGCTCTTATAGAGAACACTTTTTCTCCAACGTTCTTTATCATAAGTAATTTGATGACAGGGCTTGAATATTGACGCTTGAAGTACATCTACTATGATTGGCGTATTATTTATGGGTAGGCGAGGAATTAACAATGTTGTCATATGTAAAAAATGTAGTATTATTCCTGCTAGTAGGAAGCCTTCTTGCAGCATGTATCCTTTTATTCAATCCTCTTCTGCGTGCTGACACACATACTGCCCATGCTGCTATGACGAGTAATCCCGCATATAGTACTACTGCGAACGGTCCGTATAGTGTGCAGGGAAATTCGATTGTTGATAAGAACGGGCAAGCATATCTCATTCATGGAATAGCACGCGACGGCCTCGAATACAATTGCTCGGGTGAGGGACCGCTGGATGCTCAACACCTTGCGTATCTGGGTGCTGGCGTAAACACGACAACAGGGACCTACTGGGGCGCGAATACTGTGCGCCTACCCCTTTCAGAGGGCTTCTGGTTAAATGGAGCACCTGGCTATCCGTGTACCGCTTCACACTATCAGAATACGGTCAAGCAGGTTGTTGATACACTTACCTCGCTCAAGCTGAATGTCATGCTCGATCTGCAATGGACCGATGCCGCCGGTCAATCGGGACAGGGTGGTGGACCATGGGCTATGCCGGACGCTGATAGCGTGACGTTCTGGCAACAGGTCGCGCCCATCTACAAAAACTACACAAATGTCTTCTTCGAGGCATATAACGAGCCGCATCCTGCGACATGGACATGCTGGTCCGGTAGCTGTACGATGACAAATGATCGTGGGTACTCTGACGATTGTCAGTGCACGAAAACCTTTACATACGCAAGTGTTGGGATGCAGGCGCTGGTCAATGCCATTCGAGGAACGGGCGCAAACAACCTTGTGCTGGTTGGTGGTATGCAGTGGGGGTACGACCTGAGTCAACTAAGTACGTATAAGCTCAGTGGCTCCAACCTTGTGTACGATACGCATCCCTATTATCCTTACCAGGATAAATTGCCTAACACATGGGATGCCGCCTTTGGTGTACCAAGCCAGACCTTCCCCGTAGTTTCCGCCGAAAGTGGTGAATATGATTGCGATAGCACCTACGAGAGCCAGTTGCTCTCGTACCTCGATGCGCATCAAATTGGTTGGGTGAGTTTTGCGTGGGCTGTAAGAGGTAATACTTGTACCTATCCACTACTTGTTACCGATTACAATGGTACGCCAGCGGCTGGCTATGGGCTTGCAATCTATCAACGCCTGCATAGGTATGCGCTTCCTACCGCACCCGTGAGCGGTGTATGGTACTTCGCCGAGGGACGCGTTGGGGCCTCGTTTAAAGAGTATTTGACCATTGATAACCCCGATTCTAACAGGAATTGTGCTGTTAACGTCCAGTATTTGCCTGAGACAGGTAATGCAGTCACCAAGACCTTTACAGTAACGCCTGCCTCACGCTGGACGGAGTCGGTTAACGCCGACATGGGTGTTCCTTACACGGAGGCACGAGGTGTATCGGTCTCCGCGATCGTGTCAGTAGACCCAACCTCGTGCAGCGGTGTTGTGGTTGAACGTCCACAGTACTTCTCATGGCACGGTATCAATAGCGGCAGCGATGTCGTTGGCGCAACGCATCTGGGCCAGACCTTTTACTTTGCCGACATTCCAACGGGAAAAGGCTTCACATCGTTTTTGACCGCGTTAAATCCTCCAACCAGTAGCAACGCGACCGTAACCGCGACATATTATGCTAATGGTCGCCCGGTCGGAACACAAAGTATTAATCTTAGTAGCGGACAACGAGGCACGCTATTCCCAAGCAGTGCTGGTCTGCCTATGCGTGTCGCCGCCGTTGTGACCTCGACGCAGCCCATCGTGGTAGAGCGACCAGACTACTTTGCCGGTGTAACTGCTGGCAATGCTGGCGCCGTTTCTGGAGCGACCTCCGTCGTCGGAACACAAGCACTCTCGCATGATTGGCTGTTTGCCGAGGGCTATACGGGTGGAAGGTCTCAGGAATATCTGGCGATCTCGAATCTTGATAGCACAGCAAACGCAGCAGCAAGTGTAACTGTTACCTTGCAACTTGGCAGCGGCTCCACAAAGGTGGTTACACTTTCCGTTGGTTCGATGAGTCAGGTAATGTGGAACGTCAACGCGAACACTCCTGCCGGTACTGTCTCTGCCGATGTGTCCTCAACAGGTGCGGCAATTGTGGTGCAGCGTGAAATGTTCTTCCAGTATAATCACACTATTACGAGTAGCAATGGCTTTGGGCTTATGGCGAGCGGTGGTTCGGATATCATTGGACAGGTTGGACCCGCGACGGTGAACTCGTATACCTTTGCAGAGGGCTATGCAAATGTTGGGTACAACGAGTGGCTCACGCTGCAAAATCCAACCGGAAGTGATCAGACAATCACGCTCACGCTGCTCAACAACTATGGGCATAGTTATTCACCGGGTGGCATTGTGGTAAGGGCGCATACACGCGCAACCGTCGACGTTGCAGCCCTTGTCAGGCAATACCTGCTCAATACCGGAAGCGATCCACGTTTCTCCTGCGCGGTTGCAATGACTGTGCAAGGGGCAAATGGTGCGTACTTTGTTGCGGAGCGTCCAATGTACTGGAATACTGGTGGTGTGCAGGGTGGGTCGGATGTGATTGGGTACGCGGGTGCGTGATGGAAAAGCGGGTGTGATACATCAGAGCCGTACCATTAGAGCAAGTATATGTGATACATCGGCATAGAGGCGGACGCCCTGAAGGTGGTCCCTACGAAATCTTCTAGTTTCGTAGGGACCACCTTCAGGGCGTCCGTCGTTGAGCAGTTCATTGCTCATAGTGGATGTGTATTGCATAACTCAAGAAGAAGTGTTCTCTGAGCGTTTGCTGTGTACTACCTTGCTATGCGTTTCGACATTGTGTTGTGTAAAATATCTACAAACAGGAATTTCTACGCCAATGGGTTAGAAAAGCATTGACAATTCCATGTGCGCATGGTATATCTCTATCATCACAAAGACAAACAAATAGAGACAGCTTTGACGAGACGAGTAACGGTTTGATGAGGCGAGCAGAGAGTGAGCGATTGGTGAAAAGCTCATACGTCCCTACTGTGAATAAAACTCTGAAGCTACGAGAAGAAATCGCTGGATGTATAGGGTGTGGTGGTACGGGGTGTGATACATCAGACCCGTATATGTTGTGGACAGGGCGTAATGAATTAGATCCGTATGGCGAGATTAGAACTCGGTCGGAGGACCTCCGTTATCAGGTACCTGTATGAATCGAATAATACGGGCTTCTTTCATAAAGCGTTGCCCGACGCTGAGGCATACAGAACGAGGTTGATGTCGCGAGATAGCAACGTATGAAGGTGGTACCACGAAGTCGCTCTTCGTCCTTCCCAGAGAGAAGGATGATGGGCGTTTTTTTATTGGTCTCTTATACCTCTTCCTGAGTGAGCGAAACAATTCAATACAAAAAGCTATGCGGGGACGAGTAACGGATTGTGACACATCCAGAGAGTGGGCTAGAGCTGGGACGCCCATATGTGGACCCTCGTGAAAAAAGACCCTCGCGCTATGAGAAGAAATCGCTGGGTGCGATACATCAGACCCGTACACGTTGTGAACAGGTGTGATACATCAGACCCGTATGGCGAGATTAGAACTCGGTCGGAGACCTCCGTTATCAGGTACCTGATGAATTTCGATAAAATGATGAGTGATTATTCATCAGGATGAGGTTGGTGTCGTGAGGCATCAGCGAATGAAGGTGGTACCACAAAAGCGTTTTCCACGCTCTTTGTCCTTTCCTATAAGGAGGGCAAAGGGCGTTTTTTATTGTCGATTTGACCAACACAAAGAGGAGAAACCATGGATACAACTCGCACAAACAATGTAACCGCTAACTGTCCCGAATGCGATGCGGCAATCAACCTGCAGGGACTGCTTGTCAACGAGATTATCTATTGTCCCGACTGCAATGCAGAGCTAGAGGTGTTGAGTCTGGAGCACCCTGCCGTGGCTTTGGCGCCGCAGGTTGAAGAGGACTGGGGCGAATAACATGGCACATATCGCTCTACTCACATCGCGCATACGCGTCGAAGAGAAGCTGTTGATCGAGGCGTTGGAGCGTCGCAATGTGACATACGACATCATAGATGATGGCGAACTCTTGCTGGACCTTGCACGTCCTGATCCACGCTGGCAAAACTATGATGCCGTACTTTGTCGCAGTATGAGCCAGTCGCGTGGTCTGGCGGTCCTGCATATTCTGGAGCACTGGGGCATTCCTGTTTTCAATTCGGCGGCTGTAACCGAGACGTGCAATGACAAGCTGTTGACCACACTGGCCCTGTTGCATACAAGGATACCGACGCCGCGCACGTTGATCGCATTCGACGCGCCAAATGCCGTTCGTGGAATAGAGACGCTTGGCTATCCGGCTGTGCTCAAACCCGTTACAGGTTCGTGGGGGCGCTTGCTTGCTCGTATCAATGATCGTGATGCCGCCGAAGCGGTGTTGGAACACCAGGAGACGCTTGGCGGCTACCAGCACTCTACGCACTACATCCAGCAATATGTTGACAAGCCACAACGCGATATTCGGGCCTTTGTGATAGGCGATCAGACGATATGTGCCATCTACCGTACGAGTGAGCACTGGGTTACGAATACCGCGCGTGGAGCAGTATCAAGCAATTGTCCAGTGACGCCCGAACTCGATGAACTGTGTGTGCGAGCCGCTGGAGCTGTTGGAGGTGGTATCCTAGCCGTGGATGTGCTGGAAGACGCAGAACATGGTTTCCTGGTCAACGAGATCAATGCGACGATGGAGTTTCGCAACAGCATCGCTCCTACTGGCGTCGATATCCCTGGTTTGATGCTCCAGTATGTGTTAAGTCGCGTAAGAGTAGGAGCGTTGTGATGACTACTATTCGTGTCGCGATTGTTGGAGGATCGGGCTATACAGGGGGCGAATTGATACGCCTGTTGCTCTTCCATCCGCAGGTCGAAATTACGCAGGTTGCGTCAAGTAGTCATGCAGGGCAATATGTTTCCAGTGCTCATCCAAATCTACGCAAGCTTTGCACACTACGTTTCTGTCGTTCCGACGACCTGACATCATGTGATCTATTGTTTTTATGTCTACCACATGGTGCATCATCACTAGCTATTGAACGTTATCGAGCACTTGCGCCACGTGTCATTGATCTTTCAGCGGATTTTCGCCTGCGTTCGCCTGAACTCTACCAGCAGTGGTATGGCGAGGCTCATCCGGCAGCGTCTCTGCAAGCGCAAGCCATGTATGGTTTACCTGAACTACATAGAGAAGAGTTGGGCAAGTCAACATTAGTGAGTGGAACAGGGTGTATGGCTACTGCCGCTATTCTAGGGCTTGCTCCCCTGTTTCGTGCACGGTTGACGGATGAGCGCATTCCGCTCGTTGTCGATGCAAAGGTTGGTTCGTCAGCTGCTGGCGCAACTCCTAGTGCGGGTAGCCATCATCCCGACCGGAGTGGTGCCGTACGCTCATTCCAGCCAACTGGTCATCGTCATACTGCCGAACTGATCCAGGAGTTGGGGATGTTAAACGGGAATCCGCTGCACCAGACTATTGCCTTTTCCGCAACGGCAATTGAACTTGTGCGGGGCGTACTGGTAACGGCGCATGTGTTTTTACGCGAACAGGTTGACGAGCGAGCGCTGTGGCGGCTCTATCGTGAGGCGTATGCGCAAGAGCCATTTATACGCATCGTCAAGGAGCGCAGTGGTGTGTATCGCTATCCCGAACCCAAGGTCCTGGCAGGCAGCAACTACTGCGATATCGGTTTTGAGTATGATCCTGCTTCGAGACGTGTCGTGGTCATGGCAGCCCTTGATAATCTCATGAAGGGCGCGGCGGGCAACGCAGTCCAGGTGATGAACAGTATGTACCGTTGGGATGAGACGACGGGCTTAAGCTTTCCCGGCCTACATCCGGTGTAAAAGAGGAGACGAAGGCTATGACGATGGTCGTAAAAATCGGCGGTAGCGCCGGTACCTCGACAACTA
>CAXTCR010000170.1:0-8901 GCA_964242555.1 uncultured Ktedonobacteraceae bacterium | reverse complement strand
TGGATAGGGCGTGATGGAATGCAGGCCCGTACAGGTGGTTATGCCTTTTGACGTTATCAAATTGTCGAAGGGTGTAATGGAATTAGACCCCTACAAGTGTTTCTCTAACGTTCGCCGGTATTGTGCGGGCAAGAAAGAGGACGTGACCAATCGGTCCCTGCTCGTTCGCCTATCTTCCTAAAAGACGTTTTCGTGATGACCATGTTAGAGACGGTGGATCATTTCTCGCATGGTGGTTCAGCAAGGGAGAGCCAATGAATTGGCTTTGGACGCCGTGAACGTGGTCCTTACGAAAACGGTCATAGTAACCTTACCAGTGTAATATGAGCTTGACCGTTTATGTTACGATTTATGCGGCTAATGCTCTTCGATTCGTATTTTGACATGTGGAAGGTAGGCATATTTTTGGCTATGCAGGAACAGGCACAACAGATGATTTCAGCGACGAATGGTGCTCTGTCGCTTATTGATATTGCACAGGTTATTCGGGGTGAGTTACACCTGAGACTCGAACAGATTGTACAGACGATTACGCTGCTGGATGAGGGGAACACTATTCCCTTTATTTCGCGCTATCGCAAGGAAGCGACTGGCAGTCTTGACGAGGTGCAGATACAGGCGATTGCTGATAAGGCAGCTTCGATTCGTGCACTGTATGAGCGTAAGGCCGATGTGCGCAGGCTTATCGATGAACAGGGCAAGCTTACGCAGGAACTGGGTGAGGCGATTAGCTCGGCTACAACGCTGCAACAGGTTGAGGACCTTTATTTGCCCTATCGTCCCAAGCGCAAGACGCGGGCAAGTGTTGCCCGCGAGAAGGGGCTTGCTCCGCTTGCTGAGATTATTCTGCAACAGCCAGAGGGTACGGGCGACTTTACGGCGCTACTGGAGGAATATGCGCGTCCATTTTTGAATGCGGAGAAGGGTGTCGAAACGGACCTCGAAGCATATGCCGGGGCATCAGATATCGTTGCTGAAATGATTGCTGAGGATGCCAACGTACGCAGTGATGTGCGCACAACTTTCTTTAAGCAATCGGCACTCAGTGCGAAGGCGTTGGAACCTGAAAAGCTTGCTGAGAAGGATCCAAATGGCGTCTATCAGCTTTACTACGATTTTAACGAGCCTGTGACGAAGCTGGTGCCGCACCGTATATTGGCTTTAAACCGGGCCGAGCGTGAGGGCGTGTTGCGTGTTGGGGTTGACCTACCTTATGAGCAGGTGGAAAGCAATATTACACGTCATCATCCTGTCAAAGCGACATCACCGTTTGCCAATTTGCTTGCTGAGGCGATGGAGGATGGCTACAAACGCTTGCTCGCACCTGCGATGGAGCGCGAGGTTCGCGTAGAATTGACGCGTCGTGCCGAAGAGCATGCCATCAATATTTTTGCCGCTAACCTGCGTAATCTGCTGTTGCAACCGCCGTTACGTGCTAAAAAAGTGCTTGGTATCGACCCTGGCTTTCGTACGGGTTGCAAGCTTACGATTGTTGATGAGAACGGCAAGTATATAGAGTCTGATACGTTGTATCTCTTTCAGGCTGAGAAAGCGCAACAAACGCTGCGCAAGTTGATAGGGCAATATGGCATCGACGTAGTCGCCATCGGCAACGGCACCGCGTCGCGTGAGACGGAGCAGTTGGTCGCTGGACTGATACGCGAACTGGAGAGGGAGACGGGCCGGCAGATCGGTTATGTCATCGTCAACGAAGCGGGGGCATCGGTCTACTCTGCATCGGAGGCGGCACGGCAGGAATTTCCCACGCTCGATGCTACACAGCGCGGGACTATCTCCATTGCCCGACGACTGCAGGACCCGCTGGCGGAACTGGTCAAGATTGACCCGAAGGCGGTTGGTGTTGGACTGTATCAACACGATGTTGACCAGAAAGAGCTAGCGGCCATGCTGGACCGCGTGGTCATTTCCTGCGTCAACTTCGCTGGTGTTGAGGTAAACGCTGCTTCCGCCGCGTTGCTTAAACACGTATCGGGCATCAACACGCGTGTCGCAAATGCTATCGTCAAGTATCGCGAAGAGCATGGGACCTTTAAGTCACGAGATGAGCTGCAAAAGGTGCCGGGCTTTGGTCCTTCGACCTTCCTGCAGGCGGCGGGTTTCCTCAAGATAGCTAACGGGGCTGAGATGCTGGATAATACGTTTATCCATCCTGAAAGCTACAATGCTGCGCGCACGCTGCTTACGCTCTTGCCCGAGGGCGAGGGTAAGGCTACACGTCCAGCTGATCGTATCGCATTGTTTCGGCAACGTATTAAACTCCAGAACAGTCTGGGTCGCTTGAACACGCGCAACCGTAACGCAACGGGAGGGAGCGAAGAGGCGGCATGGACCGATATCGCGAAAGAGATTGGTGTTGGTCTGCCTACGCTGCACGATATCGTAGAGAACCTTGAGAAGCCTGGACTCGATCCACGCGATGCCTTGCCTGCGCCAATTTTGCGGCACGATGTGCTCAAGATTGAGGATTTAGAGCCGGGGATGGTTTTACAGGGGACGGTGCGCAATGTTGTGGATTTTGGGGCGTTCGTCGATATCGGGGTCAAGCAGGATGGGCTTGTGCATGTTTCGGAGCTTGCGGACCGCTTTGTGCGCGATCCGCTGAGCGTTGTCGCGGTTGGGCAAGTTGTGCAGGTGCGGGTGCTGAAGGTGGATATGCAGCGGGGGCGGGTGCAGTTGAGTATGAGGGGTATGCAGGTGGGCGGGGCGTGAAGAATCGGACCTGTACAGGCATTTTTGTATCCTTCGACATGACTGTTTGTACATTAGTATGTGATACGTTGGTTCTTGCTTATCCGTCCAGCTAAAATCAAGGTCTTCTGGGAAGAGCACTTGCTCTTTGAGAATTCTCTCTTTTCAACGTTCATGGAAAGTAAATGGATATTCTTTCTATTAAAGAGAGGTTTTTTATGACAGTTACGTGGAAAATACCCCTAAAGCCGGGCGGCCTGTTCATTTTAGTGGGCGGGATGTTTTTGATTTTGCCCCTGATTTTTCTGACCATTGCAGGCGTTCAGGCACGAATACAACAAGGATATCAGGCGGGTCAATGCACGATTATTGGCAAGCAGTTACAACAGACAACCGATACTCAGAGCACGGCTAACTATGACTATGCGCCGTATTTCAGGTATATCGTGCACACGACCGATGGCCGCAGCTATACCACTGGTGGTTATGATGGAACGAATACATACTCTTCTGATCAAGCGGGTCAGCAAGCTGTTTTGGATCAGTATCAGGTGCAGAAGACCTACCCATGTTGGTACGATCCCAGCAATCCAGCACAAGCTGTCCTCGTTCGGCACGCCAACTGGCTTCTTCTGCTAATAGGAGGTGTTTTCTTGCTGATAAGTCTTCCCCTCATAGTTGCTGGAATAGTTATGATCATATACAACCGTAGACGGATCTTTCAATAACACGGTTTTGCGCTATTCTCTCTCTTGTCAGCCGGATGAAGGGATAGCCAATGAATTGGCTTCGGACGCCGTGAACGTGGTCCCTACGAAGATGGTTACAGCACCTTTGCCGGTGTAGTAGGAGGATTTGGGTGTGGCAGTGAAATGAAAAGGGACTTCAGAGGCTGTACATCAGGTTTGCAGGGGGTCAAAGGGCTTTGTCCGTTCGGGGGGTAAGAGCAGGTGTTGCGTACATACGGCACGATAGCGGTCGTTTGGACGCAACCCTTCGGGTAGAAGGTCAGGTAGGGTCTCCATGTCAAATGCTTTGTTGTCGCGAGCATCATAGATTTGACTGTTCCGGGCGACACGTCCGCATTTGGGATCACGTGCACCATTGACTGGATATTCACATCTGGCAGTGCACACGACAACTTTTGCGCCATATCTACGGGCGTCTGCCACCAAGCCAAACTGATTGCCGCTTGCTCCTTGATCGAGTCCGGCTGCATAGACTCGCTCAATGCCAGCCAAAGCCCAGCGTCCCATAATTTCACGATAGAGGCTACAGATTGGACGCCGTTGCTGATCAAAGCCAAACATGAACCACTCTTCCAGAAAGATCGTCCTAATACCGCGTTGTACAAGGTCCTTAACTGGAATGTCACCAAGCGACTCTATGGTTGTACAGTTTGGGGTGAGAGCTGCATGCTCATTCATTACATAGCCACGAGGAGCAATAATCACGTCTCGAACGTCCACTCCCGGCCTATATGCCTCATAAGAAATGCCGAGGTGAGTCAGTTCACCCATTTTGCCGTAGAGTCGCGTCGTTTTACCAGCACCCATTGGACCTGCATACACTGTTACTTCGGGCAATACCCTTGTCATTGATAAGAACCTAGCCTACTTAAAATTCGGATTTCTCCGTGAGAAATGGAGCTACTGCACAAAATCCGTACGCGTAGTATATCACCTCAACGATGGAATGCCTACCTGTGCTGGCTCCTGCAGGTATACGTTCTAAAATATGTCACTCTTTGCGCGTTTGGAGTAAGATAGCATAACGTGGGTAGCTTTGAAACTGCTGGATGTCGTTAATGACCGGCCTGAAAAGCGTACGTTTGGGTGGCGCAAAGCTTTGGGGGAGGTGCCCGAGAAACTGGCGTTATTTGAGCGGGCGGCTTTGTTTGCAGAACAGGTTCCTTTTTAAATGATTTAGTTCTTTTCCTTGTCAGGGGTATACGCGATAGAGCAGTGTTACAGGCGGACGCCCTGAAGGTGGTCCCTACGAAATGGGTTTTGATGGTTAACCTTTGCTTTTTTGGAGCGTATATGTATTGGCGTCCGACGTGTGTAGAGATGAGACACGTAGGAAGCTGATTAAAGAGGATGCTCTTCATAAGGGCTAGTGGTAGAAAGCAAACAGGAATGGCAGATGGACACCTCCGTCGAGATATACGTCCGGGGCTAGAAGTGTCAATTGTCCTCAAGCAGGACCAGCGAACAGGAAAACTGACACGAGGGATCGTCAAGGATATTTTGACAAGTTCCGCTACTCACCCGCATGGGATCAAGGTGCGACTTGTGGATGGACAGGTTGGGCGCGTACAGAAAATCGAGGAATAGCATGGCACAGGCGCAAGAGAGAGGTACCAATGGGACAGGGCAAATTGCTCTGGTAACTGGTGCTGGAACGGGTATTGGCAAACGAACGGCACTGCTCTTTTTTGAAGCTGGGTATAGCGTTGTGCTAGCAGGACGCAGGATTGAACTCCTGGAGCAGACGGTTCAGGAAGCCCGTGTGGAGGACTCGCGTACGCTAGTTATGCCTATGGACGTGAGCGACCCGGAAGCTGTGGCGACGTTATTCGCTGCAATCGAGGGGAAATTCGGACGGCTAGATGTGGTCTTTAATAATGCGGGGATGGGTGCGCCAGCGGTTCCAATGGAAGAGCTACGTTATGAACAGTGGCGTCGCGTGCTTGATACGTGCGTTACAGGGACCTTTTTGTGTACGCAACACGCCTTTAAGCTTATGAAGCGACAAGAGCCGCGCGGTGGACGGATCATCAACAATGGCTCTATTTCTGCCCATGTCCCACGCCCGCATTCCGCCCCGTATACGGCAGCCAAACACGCGATCACTGGTCTTACTAAAGCAACGGCGTTGGATGGCCGTCCTTTCGGCATTGCATGTGGCCAGATTGATATCGGAAACGCCGCTACTGAGATGACAGCAAGCATGAAAAGCGGGGTGCTTCAGGCCAACGGTACTGTTGCTGTCGAGCCGACGATGGATGTTGAGTATGCTGCGCAGGCGGTGCTCTATATGGCGAACCTCCCCCTCGATGTCAATGTCCCATTTCTGACCATAATGGCAACGGGGATGCCCTTCATAGGTCGTGGATAAGGGAGGAGTTGCAGGAGAGTATCAGGGAACGGTCCTCTCCTACAACCGCAGGCACAACAGGTCAAATGTTTTGCAATTCCTCAGGCAATGTACGCGATGATGTAGTATCCATAGATAGCCAGGAGCAGAAGCACGATCGCGAAGCTGCTGATAGACGGACCAAACCAGCGGCCCTTGAGAGCCAGCTTCTCCTTGTTATGCTCGACCGCATCCTCGCGCATATCAAGCTCTCGGATTGTCGAGCGCATCCCAGGCGGCATCCACCAGTGTGGTTTGCGTCCCTTGGCAATCCAGCGACGGCAAAAGAACATCATATTGGCGTTGAGCACAGGTCGAGTGATGCGCTTGACGGCGAAGCCCGCAACGACACCAATGATAAATGCGTCATAGCCATCCGTATAAAGCTTGGCCGCCAGAGAGGGATGCGCACTCAGGTGTGGTTGGAGCCAGTCCGCATGCAGGAGCGCGTGGAAGAACGGCAATACCCATAAGAACATCGGGATCGCAATCGCCGTTCCCAACAGGAGCACGACTAGGGGAAGCGCGACCTCCTGTGCCGTCGTTACAGGCTTATAGCGCGAGGGTATAAGTGGTAGGCGTATTAGGAGGCGGTCGAGTGCGCTTGGCTTGGAGTGTTCCGTCTGCTCTTCGTACTTCAGTGAATCGAAGCCAATTTGCTGGTAGAGCAGCAGGGCCATGAGACCTTCCATGAATGGTCGTACAACATGCCGGATGTCATTCCATTGAGCCGTTGACTGCCACTGGACGAGGCCACCGTGAGCGATATCGCTACTTAGCAGGTGATCCCACGCGTATTTGATATTCCAGAACTGCACGTCAAGATGCTGGCCAAAGAGGGTGGTGCCGACCTGCTGGCCATGAAGCCACTGGGTCAAGATAAAGTAGAGGGCGATCATCGACAGCTTGCCGAGATGTCCAAAGAACAGGCCATAGAGCTGGCTCTGGCCGAAATTGAGAAGCGTGAACTTTCGCTTGTGTCGAGGAAGCTTGGTGTGGACTTCCATCACATTCGCGCTCATGCTGCAGCCTCCATACATCTAGTAGCATCCTGCTTGTTGCGAGCGTTAGAGCGTCTCCCACTGAACGTCAATGAGTAGATGCGTTTCTTAAACACTATGTTTCTCTTTTTAACACGAATAGATGTATCTCTAGGACGCAGAGAACCTTAAAGAGCTATGACGTTCACAAAATTTCTTTATCGTGAATAGTCTGTAATGAGCATAGGTTTTCTGTCGTCATGGACGCACCTTCATCTTCGAACACGATTTCCTGGGCAACTTGGGATCACAAAATGCCTGTCTTGAGTGCAATGACAAGACCGAGGAGGAGCAGGAGCAGAAGTGCAAGCACAAGAAAGAGGAGAAGTCCACGGCTCCAAAGTACTGGCGTTCGATAGGTACCTGATGGAGAGGACGTTCTGGGGAGTTCCCGCACCTGTCTGTCATGAGGGGAGACCGAAGCGGGTCGCGGCAGAGCAGGGAGGTGCGCGGATGAAAGAGCTACATCCGTTGTGACCTCCTGCCAAAACGCTTCCACCGAGTCAAATCGAGCCTCACTATTCAGCGATAATGCACGTGTGAGAGCTTGAGAAACGACGAGGGGAATGGTTGGAACGAGCTGGTGGGCTGGTGGAAGCGGATCATTCTCCATACTCATCATGCGTGTCATCGCACTGGGGGGAATGCGAGTTGTGATGAGCGTGTAGAGCGTGGCCGCAAGCCCGTACACGTCTGTGCGCGGAGTTGTTCCTCCTGTATACTGTTCCGGGGCAGCGTAGTTGGAGGCTCCCACAAATGTCGTTGTGGCCATTCCAGCGACGAAGAGCTTAGCGGTTCCAAAATCGACAAGGACAGCTCTCTGCGTCGTGGTCGGCACGACAATATTGGCGGGCTTGAGGTCTCGATGCAGAAGAGGCGGCTTCTGCTGGTGCAGGTAGACCAATGCGTTCACGACAGGAGCCAGCAGTGCGAGTGCATGAGGAAGCGAGTAGCGGGAGTCTGCTTGCTGCTGGCGCAGGATTTCCAGGTTCTGTCCTGGCACATAGTCCATCAGCAGGTAGCAGCGCTTGAGGGAAGCATGTTCAAAGATGCGATACACACGAGGCAAGGCTGGATGATGCAAGGTCTGAAGCACACGACCTTCAAACAGAAAGTGCTCCCGCTCTTGTTGGGTGGGAGTAATGCTTTCCTTCAGCGCAAAAAGCATGTGCGATCCGGATTTCTGTTTGACGCGATAGACCGCTCCGCTTTGTCCCTGGCCCAGTAAGGCCTCGACGACATACTGCCCACCGTCAGCATCTCGAACCGTGATTCCCATTGGTAATGTCAGTTGTCCTTGTTTCATATGGTCCTCAGCGCGTTGTCGTGAAACGATAACACCAAGTTGTCACCTCTCTCCTTTCTGACAGCACCGAATGCATTTCTTCCACATGTACTCTCCAACAAGTAAACGCATTTGGTGGTGTGTTTGTGGACTAGTGTGCTGGAACGGCCAGCACATCGTAGCTTTCTTAGTAGCATACATCAATGGCGTACGTCTTTTCATACTCAACATTACAATTGTTTGTATCTCTTTATTTTCTTGTCACCCTACAGTACTGAAAAAAGAGTAGCTTGCTATGGTCATAACTATGAATATCAGCATCAAGAACACATAAAACATGTCTAATGCTAAAAACTCGTGCAATTAAGTATTGAAAGAGTGTGAGGTACCTGTTATGCTGTGTGGATTACAAGAAGCATTCTCAAGGGGGAGAGGAATATGACATGTTTAGTGTTGACTATGCAACACTGGAACAAATTATTCACCAGTTTATGTATACAGGTACATTTCGCGCATCTGTGATAAAATCACGTCTTTTGTCCGAGGATGGATATATAGAACTGCAAGTGAAAGAAGGGGTCGTAGTTGCATGCCACTATGTAACAAGACAAGGGAAAAGACACGTATGGGAGCAATGGAATAGAGACCTTGGCAAGTTTGGGGTCCTCAACTGGGAGCAAACCGCTCAAACTACACAGCCTTTAAGACTAGCACCACCTTCTGAACCGA
>CAXTCR010000169.1:0-8943 GCA_964242555.1 uncultured Ktedonobacteraceae bacterium | reverse complement strand
GCTAGCAAAACGCCGTTTGATACGTGGATGGCCCTGTTCACGTTGTTAGTGCTCGCGCTAGTCGCTATTTATGCACCTGGACCACTACGCCGCCTACCTATTCTTATCGGCGGTGTTGTTGGCTATCTAGTGTACCTGCTCTTCGCGAATGGTTTCGGCTTCGGCACTCCTATCGATCCTTCACCGGTTGCGAAGGCGGCATGGATTGGCCTACCTAGCTTTACCGCGCCGAGTTTTCAGGCTAATGCAATGATTCTGATTGCACCAGTTGCGATTATCCTGATCGCAGAAAATCTGGGACACATCAAAGCGGTAAGCGCCATGACTGGACGCGATCTTGATCCCTATCTTGGTCGTGCATTTCTAGGTGATAGTCTTGCCACGATTGTTTCTGCCTTTGGTGGTGGAACTGGTGTGACAACTTATGCCGAAAATATTGGAGTGATGGCGGTTAGTCGTATCTATTCTACACTCGTCTTTGTGATCGCCGCAATTGTGGCTCTCTTGCTCGGCTTTTGTCCCAAGTTTGGCGCGTTGATCGGGACTATTCCAATAGGTGTCATTGGTGGACTTGCCTTTGCGCTCTTTGGCCTGATCGCAGCAACAGGTGGGCGCATCTGGGTGCAAAATCGAGTTGATTTCACGCGAAGTCGTAACTTGATCACAGTGGCTGTCGCGCTTGTCATGGGTGCAGGAAACTTCACAGTCAACATCGGCAATTTCGCGCTTGGTGGTATCGGTACTGCAACATTTGCCGCGATTATCCTGTACCAACTGCTGCGTGAACGTGTAACGGAAGAGGAGCCTGTAGCTGCCGCCGATAGTGCGGTAGGGGCTAAAGCCGAGAGGATAACGCCTGAGCCGGGTGTACAAGATTAAGCCATTTCTCCTGCGGGCTAATTCGTGTAAATTTTGTTCGTCGATCGTGCGATTTAACGGAACGACTTTGATGTAGGGGCTGTAGTTCATTACTCCTTATTCAGCCTGTAATACGGCACAAGGGTGTCTGAATTATTGCCCCATATGTGTAACATTCCTCTTAGAGTTTTCCTAACTTCACCTCCCAAATCATCTTTGCTACATCGTCTTACTAATGAATACATACTGCTCGTGAACCCGCACATGACTAACATCGTGTATAAACGTCAACAACCAGTCAAGATACAATCGAGGCGTGTGGATGTAGAACTAAAAATGTAGTTTTAAATGGAGGTAAGACATGCTTAAAAGACTACTCACTCTCTCAGCTCTTCTTGGGGTCGCCCTCGCCGTTATTGCAGGGCGCAAGCGTACGCAGGCACCTACAACCGTTGCTCCTAACGACTTCCGCCATCCTGACCGCTCCGTCTCCTGGCTGGCTACCCTCGACTCGTACGTTGATCGTAAAATAGGTTGGTCGCGCCTGCCACTCCTCTTAGGAATTCAGGTGCTGGATGGCGTTCGCAGCTTTATGCGAGCGAAAAATCTTTACGATACCTCTACCTTGCCAACTATTTCACAACCTACACCGCAACCGCAGGGGGCAGCATATCTTACGGCACGCACAGCAGATGGCACCTTCAACGACTTGCAGTACCCCTTGATGGGAAGCGCGGGCACCCGCTTCGGGCACCTCTTTCCACTTGAAAATGCCTATCCCGAGCCTGAGCCGGCTATCCTTGAGCCTAGCCCACGAGAGGTAAGCCGCAAACTTCTGGGACGCGAGAACTTTATTCCGGCAGAAACGCTCAATGTGCTGGCGGCAGCCTGGATTCAGTTTATGATCCGTGACTGGCTTAGTCACGGAACCAGTCCAAAAGACAACCCATGGCTTATTCCCCTAGCCCCTGATGATAATTGGTGGCAAAATCCCATGCAAATCATGCGCACTCCCACTGACCCAACGCGTCCGCCGGGTTCGGATAACACGCCTCCTACGCATATCAATACTGAGACACACTGGTGGGATGGCTCTCAAATCTATGGGAGTAGTGCCGACATGCAAAAGGCAGTGCGCTCGGGGCAAGATGGGAAACTAATCCTCACACCTCAAGGGCTGCCGCCTGACCCGCTGCTGGCTCAATTAGCGGAACAACCTGGCTGGTGGATTGGACTAGCGATGATGTCCACGCTCTTCGCCCGAGAACACAATGCCATCTGCGACCGGCTTAAGGCCGAGTTTCCTAACTGGTCCGATGACGAATTGTTCCATCGTGCCAGACTCATCAACGTCGGCCTGATGGCAAAAATTCATACCGTCGAGTGGACGCCTGCTATTATTGCCCATCCAACTACACAAACTGCGATGCGTGACGAATGGTGGGGCTTGCAGGGTGAGAAGCTCTCGAACCTTTTTGGCCGGCTCTCGAGCAACGAAGTGATTAGTGGCACTCCTGGCTCGGCTACTAACCAATTTACCGCGCCTTACACGCATACCGAAGAGTTTGTAGCGGTCTACCGTATGCATCCGCTCATTCCCGACGACTATAGTTTCCGCTCTGCCACAAATAATCAGCTCGTCGAGACACGACAATTCAACGAGATAACGGACCGCAGCGCCAATGCTCTGTTGGAGCGAGTAGCCCTCGGGGATCTCTTCTATTCCTTTGGAACGTCAAATCCAGGTGCGCTCACCTTGCATAACTATCCGCGCTTCCTCCAGACGTTTAAGCGGCCCGATGGAATTGTAATCGATCTTGCTGCCACCGACATCCTTCGTATGCGCGAACTCGGGGTGCCGCGCTACAACCAGTTCCGTCGCTTGATCCACCTTGAGCCAGTGAGGAGTTTCGAGGAGTTAGTGCCGCCAGAACACCCAGAGTGGGCGAACGAAATTCGGCAACTTTACGATGGTGACATTGAGCGTGTCGATCTCATGGTTGGACTCTTCGCAGAACCCAAGCCACAGGGTTTTGGCTTCAGTAACACGGCGTTCCATGTCTTCATCTTGACAGCTCCGCGTCGTTTAAAGAGTGACCGCTTCTTCACCAACGATTTCACACCTGAGATTTACACGCAAACCGGTTTAAAGTGGATTGCCAACAATACGATGATGACAGTTTTATTGCGGCACTTTCCAGAACTGCGCCCGGCAATGCGCGGGAGAACTAACGCCTTCGTCCCTTGGAGCAAAACCCAAGCCTGACATGTCCTCCTCGCGCCATTTGTAGAAGCCAATTGATTGTACGCAATGACGATTTATTGACCTGAGTCGTCCAATTGTATTATGGAGGAAGCCATGATTGACAAGAGAGTGCCCCAACGATACAGCACCTATTGGAAGGAAGTATACGAGGGGGGAAGCCAGGGAGCAGAGGAAAGGTTGTTCGCGACCTACAATGACCGCATCAAGCGTGTGCAAGAGCAGCTTAAAAAGCGTGAAGGCGCTCCGTTTGTGCGACGCGCCTTTCATGCAAAGCTTCACGCTGGCTTTAGCGATCATATTGGAGTCGTTCAGGCCCAGTTTCGTGTCATACCTGACCTTGCCAAGGACTTGCACATCGGCTTCTTCCGGCCTGCGGCAATCTACCGGGCTACGGTTCGCCTTTCGAGTGCGTCAGGCACTATTCAATCGGATGCAGCACCTGACCTGCGCGGCATTGCATTACGCGTATTCACAGAAGACGGAATATTCCACGATTTCCTTTTGACAGATGCTGCCGCATCGCACGCTCGTGATGCCCGTCAATTCATGGTCGCGGCAGAAGCTATGGCGAGTCGCTGGAAGGTCGTCAGTTTTATCAAGCTCCTCCTCGGTCTGGGTCTGTTCGAGACTATTCGTATGGTTCGAGTCCTTCAACGCGATGCCCGTAAGATTGATAGCCTCGCTACCGATCAGTTCTGGAGCCGTGCTCCTTGCAAATTTGGACCATACGCAGTGAAGTTCACCTTACAACCAGCGAGCAACACGGCAGGCGACTTAGTGTTATCGGGCGAGAGCTATCTCAAAGAAGATTTGGTCCGGCGACTCCTAGAGGGGACAATCACCTATGACTTTAGAGTACAGCGTTACGTGGACGAAGCAACGACACCCATCGAGGATGGGACCATCGAGTGGAAAGAGTCTAATGCTCCCTTTGAGACGATAGCCCAACTGGTTATTCCACAACAAGACCTGCGTACTGCTGCCTCACAGGAAGCGGCGGCAGAGGTTGACGACCTCGAATTTAACCCTTGGAACACAACCGATGACTTCCGCCCCCTTGGTAATCTCAACCGAGCACGCCGCACGGTCTATCAAGCTAGCGCGAACTACCGCTCTGGCAGGACAGACGATCCACCCAGTTCTCCGCTTGCGTTTATGAGCAAAGTCGCAGGATTTGTGCTGGTGATGGCTACGCTGCTTGCAGGCCTGCGCTATGTGAAGGAACAGATGAGAAGAGTATAACTACATAATCGACAACACAATAACAGAATTTCTACGTTACCTTTCTGCACCTGCATGCGTGTTCTATTTGCATATGAGTAGATAGAATTCTCTGAATATTCTCCTTAAGGGCTGGATGTTCGAGAAGGTGTGAAGACACGCTCTTTCCCTTCGCTCATAACAACTCAATGCGCTTTATCAGCACAATCAAAACACTCGAATATCTGGCAGGGGACAAACTGTTGTCTCCACGTCTATTCGATGTGATCGACAAGCGATATGAAAATCTGGAGCAAGCAGATCATGCAATTTTCTTCTCCCCTTCCGCCTCTTGAGATGTGGGGCGGTGTGGAGTGTACCATCAACCGCGTCGGTGATACCTACTTTGATCAACTGGAACGCAATGGTCACGTCAATCGTTTAGATGACCTCACCCTCTTTGCAGAACTGGGTATTCGTAAAATTCGCTATCCTATTCAATGGGAACGGATCGCGCCCTCTGGCCTCGAAACAGCCGATTGGTCCTGGGCAGATCAACGTCTCGAACGGTTGCGCACACTTGGCATTACGCCGATTGTTGGACTGACCCATCATGGCAGTGGTCCACGTTGGACTAGTCTTGTCAATTCGTCGTTCGCAGAGGGTTTAGCCGAGTTTGCTCAGGCGGTCGCCCAACGCTATCCATGGGTCGAGTACTACACGCCTGTCAATGAGCCACTCACGACGGCTCGTTTTAGCGGCCTTTATGGACATTGGTATCCACATGGTTGTGACCGTCGTACCTTTGCTCGCACCCTGCTCACTCAGCTTCGAGCTGTAGTGCTTTCAATGCAGGCTATTCGTCAGGTTAATCCACAGGCAAAACTGATTCAGACAGAAGACCTTGGCAAGATCTTTAGTACGCCTTTGCTTGCCCAGCAAGCCGAGGGGGAAAACGAACGGCGCTGGCTGACCTTTGATCTCCTCTGTGGACGTTTAGACAGCACGAAACCAATGTGGCAATTCCTGCTCTCGTCGGGCTGCAGTGAGGTGGAACTGGAATGGTTCCTCGAGCATCCGTGCATTCCCGATGTGCTTGGTATCGATTACTATCTCACCAGCGAACGCTTCCTTGATGAACACATGGACCGCTATCCACTGCCATTTCATGGAGGCAATGGACGTCAGAGCTATGCCGATGTCGAGGTAGTGCGTGTAGACACAGGCATGCAACTGCCCGTAGGGCATGCAGCACGGTTACGCGATGCATGGGAACGCTATAAACTTCCCGTCGCGATCACCGAAGCCCATCTCGGCTCTACACGAGAGGAGCAGGTCCGTTGGCTAACGGAGGCATGGAAGGCGGCGCAAGAGGTCAGGCAGGAAGGCGGACAGGTACAAGCTGTAACGGCATGGTCACTGCTGGGGGCCTACGACTGGAATAATCTCGTTACGCGTGTTACGGATTTTTATGAACCGGGAGTGTTTGATGTACGAGGTGCATCTCCCCGTCCAACAGCACTCGCCCGTGTTGTGCGCAAGTTAGCTACTGGTCAGCAGCTTGACGAACCTGTTCTTGATCAGTCCGGCTGGTGGCGGCGTCCTGAACGCTTCCTCTACCGATCATCGCTTGTTGAGGATGTGTCATCGTTCTTGAGAAAAGAGCATTCCCCACAGGGACGCCCAATGCTTATTCTTGGTGAGACTGGAGAACTCGGAAATGCTTTTGCACGTGAATGCGACATACGAGCCTTGCCCTACCAACATATCACGAATGACCAGTTAGAGAAGCTTGATCGACATTCTTTACGTGCTTTGTTCCTTCGTCTGCACCCATGGGCAGTTATCTCAACAACAACCGCTGGCTATGGAGAAGAGAGGGAGAATGATCCTCACTCTCCAATAGAAGAGGCTGATCTCTCTTTCCAGAGTCTACTTGCCCAACTGTGCGCACAACACGAGTGTGCGTTGCTGACGTTCTCCTCGGCCCTTGTCTTCGATGGAAGACAACAAGGGAAGTACGTCGAAAGCAGTCCTATTGCTCCCTGTTGTTCCCGTGGAGAGGGACAGGCTCAGGTAGAAAAGCAAGTGTTGCATCATTATCCATCAGCTCTCGTGGTTCGGACAGGGGCCTTGCTCCCTCCAAGGGAGGGCGCGGAAAGTGTTGCAGCTACCTCGTTCGATACCTTACACATCGCCAATAGCGATGGATATCCTGTCGCAGCGCTTCCAGCACTCACCTACATTCCTGACCTCGTCTCGGCCTGTCTTGACCTATTGGTTGATGGAGCGCGTGGACTTTGGCATCTTGCTAACGAAAGTGCAGAAACGGGGGAGGATGGAATAGAGACGCAGGTCAAACGTGCTGGCTTGGAGCTAGTGCATCCTGTCAAGGAGATGCTGCAAGGAGGGAGAGACATTCCTCTTCATTCTTTCGCACCAGCATTTGTAAGCGAGCGCGGACAACTTCTCCCTTCATTAGAGGATGCGCTCCTACGCTATCACCAAGAGCGGGCACACGTCGAGAGGGTTTCGCAGTCTGCGTAAGAAGGACAAAGTATAATGCCGAGGGACAGGCAATAGATGTTCTATTGCCGTCCCTCAGCTTGTTTAGCAAAACATTGTACAACTTTATTGTACGGATACAAATTGTAGACGGTCAATAAAGTCGTTCTGTAAGCGACTCTCTGTTATGCTTGCATTGATGAGTTTAAGTTGAATTTAAGTTGTTCCCTTTAGGTGCCTCTAGTCTTGCAGTCGGGCATTACGGGTAAAATAAAGTCGTTCCCTAAACCGTGTTTGACTTCTGCTTGTTCAGCTTTACCTCGCGTCCGAGATGTATTTCACTTTTATATTGACTTTTGACAATTTATACCCTATATTCAACAGTATACCAGTGATATATCACAGCAACATCAGATATATCGTTGTCCGTATAGGAAGAAGTATTCCAGGGGGTACTTTTATTTTTCTTGGCCTAACGATTCCTTTCTCATAGGAGGTTATACTAATGAGGAACCCAGCTACTGCATCTTCTTCAAACCCTCAGTCCAACGAAGTGCATCGTCTCGAACGCAATGTTCTTTCCGTTCCCAATGGTATTGCACTTGCGGCTGCCGCAATGGCACCAGTCCTTGCTGTAGTACTGAATGCACCAGCTGCTGGTCCTTCGGCAGGAGCAGCTCTTCCACTTTCTTTCTTGCTAGCGTTTATCGCGTGTTTGCTAGTTGGCAATACTGTTGTTCAATTCGCGAGAGAACTTCCCTCATCAGGCTCATTCTATACCTACAATTCTCAGGGACTGGGGAAAACCGCTGGTTTTTTCACAGGATGGCTCTTCTGGATAGGCTATGCTATCCTAGCTCCCGGTCTGTTCACAGCACTGGGCGCTTTTGCACACGATTATGTCCTGTCGAGCTTTCATACTGAAGTTCCTTGGTGGATTTTCAGCTTTATTGGTATGGCTATCGTCGTTGGACTTTCCATTCGTAGTATCAAAGCATCCGTACAGGTTGATCTGGTACTGCTTCTCGTCGAAGTAGCGGTTTTCTTGCTGCTTGCGATTATTGCCATTGTAGTTGGTGGTAGTGGAAATACAGCGGCAGTTTTCACTCCTTCGGCATCTCCAACCGGCTTTTCTGGCGTAGGACTGGGAGTTGTTTTTGGTATTCTTTCCTTCATTGGCTTTGATGCTGCGGCCACATTAGGCGAGGAAACACGCAATCCACGTCGCAACGTTCCTTTGGCAGTTGGTGGAGCATTGATCTTCGTGGGTGTATTCTATGTCTTTGTGATGTATGCCCTTACGGCTGGCTATGGGTTGAACAATCCAGCAAATCTAAAGGCATTTCTCAACGATGCAAACCCATTTGTCACGCTCGCTCAGAAGGACGCACCCTGGATTGTGCAAATTGTTGACATCTGTGCTGTCGTTGGTATCTTCTCCTGTCTGATGGCTATCCACAATACAACGACGCGTATCATTTTTTCAATGGGACGCGACCATATCCTTCCTTCGGTACTGGGAAGAGTGCATCCGCGTTGGTTTTCCCCCTATACGGCAATTATCGCCCAAACGATATTTACGCTTGTGGTTGGCATCCCAGTAGCCGTCTGGTTAGGACCTGGTGCCACAGGTGCATACGGTTTCACAGGTGCGATTGGCACAGTTGCCATTGTGATTGTGTATATGCTCAGTAACATTGCTCTAATCCGTTACTTCTTCAAGTCGGCTAAGAGGAACTGGCTCCTCCACATCGTTGTTCCTCTATTGGGAGTGCTTGCACTAGCATATCCTCTTTGGTCAGTTGCTCAACCCAATCAAACATATCCCTACAATCTGGTTCCGTACATTGTGCTTCTCTGGTTGGTAGTAGGCGTCATAGTTTTCTTCTACTTCCGCGCTACATCACCTCAAAAACTTTCGTCGCTTGGCTCATTTCTGGCTGAAGAGAACCTTTCCGAGAATCGCCTGATGCTGGACGATATAGTCGAACGTGCTCCTGGCACCAGCGCAGACTAATTTCATCGGGTAACGATAGTGTAGCATTCAACGACGAAGAAAAAATATGATCACAGTCGAGAACAAACAGGTATTCACCACGCTTGCAGAATTAGTG
>CAXTCR010000168.1:0-8955 GCA_964242555.1 uncultured Ktedonobacteraceae bacterium | reverse complement strand
CCCTAAAAACGCTTACTCTTGCGTACGTCTTATACGTTCACTAGAACATCTGTTAGTTTTTCTCCAACGCCATACTCGCGTCCCACGCAATTCAGGGGAATACGTAAACCCGTTCGACGAGAGCGAACAAGCACGATTACCCGCTTCCTATGGCCCCAATTATGCGCGCTTGTAAGAGGTCAAAAAGACATATGACCCGACGAACGTCTTTAATGCATCCATTGCCTCACTAGTACCGGTGCATTAAGCAATTAAGATAACCTATACACAGAAGTACTTCTCTTATGGCTATCTTAGATGTGTTATAGTATCTTTAATCTACGAAGGACAAAAAACATATGGATAAAGTAATTGCCTTTGGCTGGTATGGTGGAAAATACAGCCACCTCAATTGGCTTCTTCCCCTTTTACCACAGACAACCCATTATTGTGAACCCTTTGGCGGGTCAGCTGCAGTCCTGCTTAATCGCAAACCAGCGCCGGTCGAGACCTATAATGATATAGATAGCGAAGTTGTCAACTTTTTTCGTGTGTTGCGCAATCAGAAAGAAGCCCTTATCGAAGCGATTGGCTTGACACCCTTTTCACGGGAGGAGTTCGAACTTGCGCTTTCTCAATCAGATACTACTATCTCGGACTTAGAGAAGGCAAGACGCTTTTTTATCCGCGCAAGACAGGTACGTAGTGGGCTTGCTCAAACCGCAAGTTCTGGACGCTGGGCAAACTGTTTACTCACTAGTCGAGCAGGCATGGCGGGGGCCGTCTCACGCTGGCTTGGTAGCGTCGAAGGACTCTCGGAAATTGTACAACGGCTGCTGCGTGTCCAGATCGAAAACGCTCCCGCTCTTGAGGTCATCGGGCGTTACGATAGTGAGGAGACGCTCTTTTACTGCGACCCGCCCTACGTCCATAGCTCACGCGGCGACAGCAAAGCCTATGCTTACGAGATGACAGATAAAGACCATCGAGAACTTGCTCATATGCTTCATAATGTCAAAGGCAAAGTTGCCATATCTGGATACGAAGGGACCTTGATGAGTGAACTGTATCATGACTGGCAAGCTATCACTGAACCCTCCAAGAACTGTCACTCCATCAAGCAACCACGCAGCGAAGTTCTCTGGGTTAACTACCCTATTAAGGAAGTGGAGTTATGGGAAGTCCAGCAGACATTCTTAGAACAACCTATGAACGAATCTCTCGCAATATAAATCTACCTCTTGTAACCAATTCTGATATTGCTATGCGTATCGAAGATGTCGCTCGTAGTGTCGTGAATCGTGCTTGTGCGAGAGTGCTACTTGCTTGCTCACTTGCAAAAATTTACAATCCTTCGTTAGACATCCGTAAGCCCTACACTGAGATTGATACGCCTGATGCCTATGCAGGTCGAACGTATGCTGAACGTTATATAGGCCCATTTATCATAGAACACAACCTTCCTTGCAATTCTACAACAGCGTGGCTTACTCCTGCCTTTCGTAATAGAAATATAACTTTAACACCAAATATTAATCTCGTTGGGCGTCCTCCTCACATTTATCAAGCTACCCTACAACTGCTTACAGATGTCTATGAAGGAAGTATAACTGCCGAAGACTTGCTTGCTAAGACAGCGTACTCTAGTGACATACAATAAACACCATTATTGTCTTAATTCGGTCAGGGGTCACTTGCATGCACAATTTCATTCAAATAACAACTGCTATAGATAGCGAAGAGGGTGCGCAAAAGATTGCTCAAATGCTTGTAGAAAAACGACTGGCTGCGTGTGTACACGTAGTTGGACCTATTATGAGCACGTATTGGTGGCAGGGGAAGATGGAGACAGCGCAGGAGTGGACGTGCGCAGCTAAAACACGGGCAGAATTGTATAAAGAAGTGGAAGGGGCTATTCGGGCAGTGCATCCTTATGATGAGCCGGAGATTGTGGCGCTACCTATTGTCGATGGTAGTCGGAGTTATCTCGACTGGATCAGGACTGAAACAACTGCTTGATGGCCTTGAGTAACTTCATAAAAGGCTTTGTATCAACCCACCATCTACTTGAATTGTGGCGCCGGTGATGTAACCCGCCTGTTGAGAAGCGAGAAAAGCAACGAGAGCGGCCAGTTCTTCTGGCTTTCCAATTCTTCCAAGAGGAATGTCCTGTGCCAGTTCGCGCAGTGCTTCCTCTTCTGACAGCCCTTGTGCTATGCGCTTCTGAACATTGGTCCCCTGACGATCTGTGAGGATGCGTCCGGGACATACATTATTGACCGTTATATTGTTACGCCTTTTCACGCCAGATATAGCTAAGTATATACCATCGTAGATTATGATAGAAAGTTAGTCCTTACTTTACGCTTTGAATGGCGCCATTAGCCCACATAGACGTAAGTGATATGATATAAGCAGAGTAGATACTTTCCTGTTTTGCTACTCGCATCTTATACAAAAGGGTGTATACAACATTTGGATTCGTCTACCCTGTCCCTGCTAGAACTTGCAGCACACTTTTTTCGCGACAATCGTGTACAGGCGTACCTTGTCGGCGGCTCAGTGCGTGATCTTCTGCTTAACAAGACTTGTACCGATTGGGATATTGTAATTAGCGGTGATGCGCCCACGCTCTCGCGTAGGCTTGCGAACAGGCTCAATAGCTCCTATGCCTATATGCATGAGAAGGCCAGTCGTATCACCGTGAAGCAGGCGTCACAGACGTTTACGCTGGACGTTGCACCGCTACAGGGTCGCTCTATCGAAGCTAACCTGCGTCAGCGCGACTTTACTATCAACGCCATCGCCAGTCCCTTGTCCGAAACAATCCATTCCTTTATAGAAGCATCAGAAACCAGGGCACCCGCAAGGGGAATGCCCCTTCCATATGATGCGGCGTCATATGGGAAGGGTACTCCTTTTGCAGATGCCCTGACCTCACTTCCCTTAATAGATCCGCTTGGTGGTGCGTCTGACCTTGTGACAGGCGTGCTTAGAGTCGTCAAGGATGATGTGTTCAGGCAGGACACGCTGCGCTTGCTGCGCGCTATTCGGTTCGCCACGCGTTACAACCTCACAATAGAGAAGACCACACAGGAGCTACTACGGCGCGACTCCTCGCTCCTCCTGCTTTCGGCCCCCGAACGTATCCGTGCCGAACTTTACGCACTACTTGAACCTGAGGGTGCAACCGAGCGATTGCATCTACTCGACTCTTATAATCTTTTCGCGCCCCTCTTTCCCGAATTTGGTCCAGCACGTGGTATGCAACAGCCCAGTTTACACCACTGGGATGTGTTCGAGCACTCACTGCAAACAGTGGCCTCGCTTGAACGCCTGACAAGATTGCTAACCTTAACGACAGAAGAGATAATCGAGACGACTAGTATTGACAGGGGACGTGATGATCTAGTGGCTATCCAAACCCTGCTACACGAGGCAGAGGTAGAAGGCTATTTTCAGTTTGCCAACCTCTCATCACCGGTTATGAAACTGTCCGCCTTGCTCCATGATATTGGCAAGACCACAACGCAGGTTATACAGGAGGACGGCAAAATCACGTTCTATGGACATCCACAGGCTGGCGTACCACTTGTGCAGAACATAGCGCGTCGTCTAAGTTTGAGCACACAGGACCAGCGGCTAATACGTCAAGTCGTCGCAAATCATATGCGTCCCGGTCAATTGAGCCACGATTCTGTGACGCCACGTGCTGTGCGACGCTATTTCGTCGATCTAGGTCCCACTGGCATTCCTGTTGCCCTCGTTGCCCTCGCCGATCATCTGGCAATGCGCGGTCCTGAGCCACTGACCGAGGCATGGACGAATCATGTCTCCACCGTGCGCCTCCTGCTCACGCGCTATATTCGCGAACGTGAGGTTACACTGCCACCGCATCTCGTTCAACCTGAAGAACTGATGCGCAAACTTAATGTACCTCCCGGCCCCATTGTAGGTACATTGCTTGAACAAATTGCCGAGGCCCGCGCCGATGGTTTGATACATTCAAAAGAGGATGCGTTCTGGTTCGCACAGGAACTCTTGGACCGCAAAGAGAAATAAGGACAATTCTGCACCCCTACACAGAATGCTTGCGACATGCTACAATGCGCAACAGTCAGCACAGGGCGTCTTTCTATATAGATAGATCGCATCTCCTGCATTAAAAGGAGGCAGCCGCATGCCACGAGGACGTAAAGGCCCCCCACAGGATAGCATTGATAGCATCCTGCTTGCGCTCAGTCGTCGCGAAATCATCGACCGCGACACCATCTCGCACTATTTTGACCGTTTGGAGGAAGAATGGACCGATGGTGCACGGGAAAAAGTGCTGCACCTGCTCAAAAGCCAGGATATTTCCGCACAAACTGCCGCGCTGAATATTCTATCCGAGCTTGCAACTGACCTCGATTTGGAGGAGTTGGAAGAGTTTGTGGCCGACCCCATGGTGAGCGATATCGCGAAACTCACGCTCTCCCCACTGCTTAAAGAACTGGGGTCAGAGATGGCGGACGAAGGCATTCTTGAATATCTCAATGATCCCGCTACGGCCATGCATCAAATGCAACTGCGCTTGCTCGATATGGTAGGCAACAATGAGACGGGCATCGAGGCCATTCTCAATGATGTCGTCTCTATGCCGCTTGATCGCCGCCTGGCATTTGTGCAATGGCTTGGTGAGAGCAACGACGCTCGTGCGGTCTCACTCCTCCTTCCCCTGCTTGAGAGTCAGACGGGCAAGATAGCAACGGCAACTATCATGGCTCTGGAGGAGCTTGGCCCACTTGCTAGCCCGCAAGCAATTCCGGCCCTGAACCACCTACTTGCCACGAGTTCGAACCGGCAACTGAAAGGTCTTGCCCGCGCCGCGCTTGGCCGTCTAACTATGCAATCTGCCCCGGGAACAGAAGACACGGCCATGACAGAGGCTCAGCAGCAGTTTCCACACTATGAGGCGCGAGTTAGCTTCGTTGATGGTACTGGCATGCAACTGATCATGCTCTCCTGGCGCCGCCCTGACGGTCTTCTCAAAATCGTCAACATACTGTTCGACGACTTGTGGGGCATTAAAGATTGCTATGGCCTCGACGAAATGGATGATGCGCACTGGCAAGAACTTGTGGCGAGAATGGGCGAGAAGAGCTTTGGTTGCGCTACCGTGCCATTCGCCTATTGCCGGAGTCTGATCACAGAGGCACGTGCAATAAATAAGCGTACACGTCGCAAAATACCACTAGCATATTTTGTCTGGCGTCCACTATTGGAAAGCGTGCCACCAGACGAAGAGGCGCTGCAAGTACCTATAACGCTTCCGCTACCGGCACTCGATGACGAAACACGTGCCCTCGCTCAACAAGGCGATAAACTCTACGCGCTAGACGAATTTGTTTCGTGGATGTTCGAGCCATTAAAAGCTATCGAACCGTACATTCACCGCTTCTGGGCTAATCAAGCGCTGACCGAGTTGCAATCAGACGAACGCACGACGAGCACTCCATCCAAACGCAGCGCAAAAGCGAGCCGCAAGCCTAAACCCAAAGTGCAGCGTTTTGACCTCGAAGCCTTGATCGGTGAGGCACTGGGCGCGGTAATCGACGACTCCTGGCGTCTACGCTACGAAGTTCGTCTGCGTCGTCAGGCACAACTCTTACACCTCTCAGGACGTGAGCAGGAATCTCGCCTCGTCCTCGCCACCGCCGCTGTGCTCTCGCCTACCTCGCACGTACCCGCGCAAGAGCAGCCCTTCCTGCGCCTCATGATGCGTATTTCGCTCGAACAAGGTCCCATGCGCATCATGACCGAAGCAGCAGAAGCCATGGGTATAGATATAGAGGCCCAAGGCTTCATGCCACTCGATCTTCTTGATGAGTAAAATATAAGTTCTGAAAGAGAGCAGGGCGTCCGTAAGAGAAGCGCCCTGTTTCTATGCTACGACAACTCTTTAGCGAGCGGGTACAGGAAATGGGGCCTTCAACACCATTTGTGCAGCATATTCTCCACTATGCATCGCACCTTGAATACTGCTCGATTGCGTATACTCGCCCGCCAGATAAAGACCTTTCACAGCTGTCGAGTTATCGGGCAAATTGTCAAAGATGCCCACGGGTTGGGCGAACTGGGCGAACGGGATGCGATAGACACCCAACAATCGCCAGCTATTGAGATTGGAGCGAGGGAACCAACCAGCCATCTCACCAAGTGCACGCTGCGCGATTACCTCATCATCTTCCGTCCGGTTGCCTAGAACCGTGACGGACAGGAGGTGTTTGCGCGGCGGTGCATAGGTCGGCGCGATATTCGTCAACAGGACAGCGTTGTTGACATAGGCATCAGAAGCAGTATTGAGTAGGATTTTGCGCTGCTTGTAGAGTTGCTCATCGCCTGCGAAATAGAGGCAGGTTGTGCTTACGCTCTGCGTTGGGAGCGACTTGTGCACGAATTTCTCGGCTATCTTACTCTGGGTCGCAACCACAACCTGATCAGCGTCGAGTTGTTCGCCACTTTCCAGGCGCACTCCTGTCACACGGTTATCATTGACCAGCACCTCACCTACTCGTGCACCAAAACGGATTGCACCTTCTGGTAAAGCCTCCGCGAGTTGCTCCGGTATACCCTGTATGCCCTCCGCAGGGATAATAATATTGCCCTCGGCGAGCATCTTGAAGGTAAACTGGAACATGCGGGCACTGGTGGAAAGGGTACGATCAAGAAAGATGCCGCCGTAGAAGGGGCGGATAAACATGTCAATGAAGCCGTTGTCGGAAAAGCCCAGTCGCCGCAGGTACGACTCGGTCGTCTCATCCTTACCATCCGGTTGACCCGCACCAGCGAAAATCTCTCTTGTCTTTAAGCGCGCTACCTGCGCCACTAGAGCCAGCGTTCGCGCCTTGTCGATCGGTGAGATAAGCGGATTTACTACGCTCGGCAACAAGCTAGCGGGATCGCGCAACGGGTCGGAGATTTCATACTGCTTGCCGTTCTTGACGAGTATGGCTCCTGGTTCGAACAGGCGCTGCTTGAGTTTATCGTAATCGAGGTGGCGTTTTGCAGCTGCGTATGCTGTGAAGAGGACCTGGAAGCCGCGATCTAGCCGGTAGCCATCGTCCGTGACATCCGTCCGCACTCGCCCGCCAACGGCGTCCGATGCCTCCAGGACTACTACCTTCTGCCCGCGTTCTGCCAGTATTTTTGCGCATGTGAGGCCAGCTAAGCCTGCGCCTATGATGACGATCATGTGTATATGCTCTCCTTGTTCATTAAGGATTATGGCACCCGCAAGGGGAATGAAATCTTAATGTTGACAATGTATCACCACAATGGATTGATCACTAATCCTGTGATCAGCTTTGGATAAAAATAGGTCGATTTCTGCGGCATGCGGTCGTCGGCCTGTGCTACGTCGCGAATCTGACGCACGCGGGTTGCATTTAGGAGCAGGGCGGCTTGTGTCTCCCCAGTGTGCACGGCTTGCAATGCGTCGTGTGGGTTGCGTGTGTAGCTAACGTGCGTACCAGCCGTCATGTTCTCAGCATTTAAGCCCAGAATGCGCTCAAGGATAAGCTGTTGCGCCACGGCTACATCAAGACTATTCCACGCCTCCGAATGACCACTTCCCTGCATCTCTTGCTTGCCCGCTTCGTTAAGCATAAGTAACAAAGTCTCCTTAGCTGTTGAGAAGACGAATGTAGGCTGACTCTGACCCTCCTTGATCATTTGCGGAAGCACAGAATCAACTTCAAATGTTCTTAGCACCTTGTGCACGTCGAAGTAGCGCGCAAAATCGGCCTCCGTCAAGCTGTCAAGCTTCTGCTGGTCCAGGCCAAAGAGCATACGGTGCGTTGGCAGGACGAGCATGCCTGGATCATCCACATCGATCAGCGCCATCAACACGAAATTCGCGGCATCTTCGGGATATAGTTCCTTGCGCTGCTCACGTATCTCCTGCTGGTAGGCCAGCGCGGTTTCGTAGCGATGATGTCCATCTGCGATATAGAGTTGACGCTGGGCAAAGAAATCTTGGATATCCGCAATCTGTTGCGCGTCTCGAATGGGATGTAGGCGATGCTCCTCGCCGGCTTCATCGGTGAACCGTATCTCCGCAGACTGGGCATATGAGGAGAGCAAGCGTCGGATACGTCCCTGCGGATCGTCATACAGACTCATAATTGGGCTAAGGTTAGCGGCACATGCACGCAGCAACTGCAGACGATCATTCTTTGCCTTTGCCAGTGTATGCTCATGCGGCAGGATAACGCGTGCGTCCCACTGTTCTAAGCGTACACGTGCAATCAGGCTTGTACGAGTGTACTGCTGGCCCTCATATATAAAGGTCTGAGAATATACATAATAGCAAGACTCAGTCTCTTCCTGTAACACCTGCTGTAGGCGCCATTCGGCAAGCGTCGATGCAGCACGAGTATAGACCGTATTGAGCGGCCCGTCCTCCGGCGTCGTCTGTCCAAGTTCCAGGCGAATTACATTGTATGGGCTGCGCGCATAATAGGCCGCCTGCGCCTCTTTAGAAATCACATCATACGGTGGCGTCACCACGTCCGCGATGTTGCCCACCTTGTCGATATTGTAACGTATGCCCCGAAGGGGTCGAACCTCTGCCATATAGAAGTACTCCAATTCGTTCGTAAAAAAATATAGGGAAGAGAGCCAGGGCACCCGCAAGGGGAATGCCCCTCCCATACAACGCGTTGTATGGGAGGGGCATTCCCCTTGCGGGTGCCCTGGTCTCCCCGACGCGGTTTAGTCTTGTGTTAACGCTTCCAGATATTCCCCTTGCGGGCGCCCTGATGCCCTTGCATTTGTATCAATCAACGCCCATTGTATCATGTTCGAGCTGTTCTAAAAACTTTAGAATATTTGTTCTAAAATCACTTGACAGCGCCTATCCCTTATGGTATCATTCTCCGTGTAGTACAAATGTTCAAAACTAAATATGCTCTCCCAATCCCCTTTATTTCCTCT
>CAXTCR010000167.1:0-8991 GCA_964242555.1 uncultured Ktedonobacteraceae bacterium | reverse complement strand
CGTGCTGACTATTGCCATCATCGCCTCGATGATCCGCGCACGCCGCATCAGCGCCAGGGAACCAAAGACAGTCCCGTCACCTGCTCCTGACGCGGAACGTGTGCCGAACACGCTAGGTATATAAGCAAATAATGATGCGCTCGTTTCACTCAATTAGCGAAACGAGCGCATCATTATTTGCTTATATACCTAGCGTGTTCCATTTTTTCGCATTTGCTCGACATCTTGTAGCAACGTATGAAATTGCTCCTCACCTACTTCATCATATAAATTATTGATAAACGCTTGTGTTTTATCTTTATCGGGAGTATCCATTTCGTCAAAGATAGACTTGGCATCCAATAAGAACTTTAGTGACTCTCTATAGTGTTGCTGTTCAAAAGAGGCTAGCCCCAAATTATGTAGAGTCCACCCCTCTCCTCTACGGTCTCCTATTTGGGTACGAACATCCCGCGCTTTTTCAAAATAAAAATGAGCCTCCTCAGCCTGACCAAGCTGTAGATAGACTCGTCCTAAATTATCTAAGGTCCATCCCTCTCCCTTTCGATCCCCTGCCTCTTTACTTATCTCTAATGCCTGCTTTAGTTGCTCTTGTGCGTCTTTTCTGTCATGAGAATGGTCATATATCTTGCTTGCATTGTTGAGTACACGTGCCTCCCCTCTGCGATCACCTACCTCTTTGCATATCTTTAGAGCGTCTTCATAACACGCTCTTGCTTGTTCCTTGTGGCCTATGTTAGCATAGACACGCACTAGATAATTCATTACCCGCCCCTCCTCCCAGGAGTCTCTTACTTGCCGTAGAAGAACTAAGGCTTGCTTACAGTACCTTAACGCCTCATCATAGCATTCACCATCTGCATAAAAACGTCCAAGATTGGCTAATGTCTTGCCTTCGTTCCAATTATCTCCTTCTTCTTTATGCAATTTCAGTGCTTGTTCGTAACATTTAAATGCCTCTTCTCTCTTGCCTAAATCCGCATAAACACAACCTAGATTGCTAAGGGTAACACCCTCTCCTCTACTATCATACATTTCTCTGCGTATGACTAATGCTTGCTCATAATATTGGCTTGCTTGCTCTGTCTGTCCTAGACCTTCATAAAATAGTCCAAGCGAATTGAGTGCTCTTCCCTCTCCCACACGATCTTTAATCTCTCGACAAATTGTCAACGACTGTTCAAAATACTCCTTAGCCTCTTCCAACAATAATAGGTCGCGACACACGAGTCCAAAATTATTTAATATCTGCCCTTCACTCATGCGATCTTGTACTTCTTCAGCGAGAGCTAAGGCGTCTTCGAGCAAGGAACAGGCCTCTTCTTTTTTGCCGAGAGCACTGTAAACTCGTCCTAACTCGTTAAGTATATGTGCCTTTTTTTTAGCGTCGCTGCTTTTTGTTACAAGCCGTAGGGCCTCTTCAAAGTGTTGTTGTGCTTCTACTTTCTTACCTAATTCACTAAAGACCTTGCCATATTTCGCATATTCATGAAACTCACTAGGAGGAGACGCACGTCTCTGGTCTCCTAATGGGGTTTTCCCCTCCACAAAACGTATCTGATCAGAAAAAAAACGAACATTTCTTAGTAAATCATCAAAGGCCCATACAAGAACTTCAAACTCATTTTTCGTCTCTTGTCGCAGATTTATCATTTTTTTGGATGATATTCTGCAAAAAGTGCTAAAGTTTGTAAGAAGTGAAATTAAAATATGTAGTTGTTTTTCTACACGTTGAGATGTCATTAAAAGAACTCGACGATGCAGAACAATATAATCTGGAAGTCTTTCTGTTGTTTTCAACAAAGTTGAGAACTCTTGTGCAGGTTTCTTAAGTTCTTCTAAAAATATAAGAACTTGATTGCACTGATCAGGCCATACATCTCGTTCACTTACGAATATCATGTAGAAATCCGTTAGAGAAGCTTTGGTTGTCTCAAGAAGTCTCTGATATCGTTTCGCTTCAAACTGAAATGTGTTTAGTGACAAGGGAGCAGAAGTAAAAATATTGTCTTTCCCTATCATTTCTTTTACCTCGCTTACCTAATTGAGAAATTTCTTGATGTTATAAAGTGTTACGCTTTTACACTACTTAGACGCAGCAGATATTATCTAATGAAAAATATTGTAGATTTCTCTTCTATATTCATGTTTATTATGAGTTACCTCATTATTATTTGTCAATGTTTAAACATTAAAATATTTAAGGGCATTAGTAAGGTGCATAGGGCAATCTTTTTGCAGTAATCTGTATAGTTTTTCGCGCTCACTCAATGGACATTTTTTAAGATCAAGGATATCCCAAGCAAGATAGAGATTTATGAGTGCATTACCTATCAATTCTTGAACAGCATCTGATGAAGATAAGTAAATGCTAATACTAGAGAGTTGTTCTAAATGTCTGATTCCTCCTATGATCCCCCGTAATTCTTGTTCCCATTCATTGATATCTTCTTTACTCACATTTCTTAGGTTCACTTCATATGAAAGTAAAGTACAGATACTTTCAACCTGCGACTTAAAACCTCGTATAATTTGTGCCTCCTGAGAATCTTGAGGTTCAAAAGAACTATTGAAAAGACTAAGTGCGCTCATACACTGATACAACCTTAACTACAAAGAAATTTATTGACACGTCTAATTGCATCAAGTATACAATATTGTTCACCTTTTACACAAGATAATAGAATTCACTTTCACTAGTATTTTTTGATGAAACGCTCTAAATGTTTCTCTAACTCATTAAAGAAAGACCGAATTGCATCAAGAGTAATTTGATATTGCTTGCTGGTCTGCGATCCAATTGGCATCTCACGAAGATCACTAAGTTTAGACCTTAACAAACTAATTTGATGACGACTATCACGAAGATTTTTCTTTAAAGCATAACTATTATGATGCACACTTTTACCACTCTTTTCAAAGAATTGATCTAAATCCTCCATTAATTTTATAGGACTTTTGCATTGGTCAGGAAAAATGGGCCGACCACTACTAAAAAGGAGTTTCTCTTCTTGAAGTTTAAGATAATATTGGTTGAGCAAATCTAAATCAAACAGCTCTTGGTCGTTGAGCTGCTGTGTTTCAAGTGGTTGATGCTTTATTTCGGACGCTTCTTGTTGTCCAGTTATTTCTTGACTCTTTTGCATCTCTGTAAGCCCATCTTTTTGTGCTGACTGGGCTATTTGATTTTTCCGCTCAAGCTCTTCGAGAGCAAACTTTACTAGAATTTCTAAAGCAAACGCGCTGGCATGTCCTGCGGCTATGTACTGAGAATTGTTAGCATCCGACTTGTCTTTGTCTCTCATAAGATCGGAGATACCACGAATGATGAGAGAGTCTACATGTTGATTCGTTCTACGAACAGCTTCTGTAAATCCATGCCCTTCCATCTCTACCGCTAATGCATCTCCATAACTTTGCTTAAGAAGTTGACTCGTACTTGAGTCAGGAGATGTTATCAAGCTAGCACCGGCAGCGATAGGGCCAAGAAACACACGAGGCGATGGTATTGGAAGAGGTTCTTTTAAATGACGAAGCCAATCTTTCCTATTAGCTTCTATCTGAGCACGTTGCTCTAGTCTATAAGAAGGCTTACCAACTTCTGGTCTTGGTTCAAATGTAATATCTGCCCTGCCAGATTCGTAGGCATAAACTTTTGTACCTGCTACAACATCCCCGATTCTTACATCCTTGCGTCCACCAGCTACTCCTACAAAAAGAACAAGATGTGGATTGTACTGATTTATTGCTCGCTCTGTCTCTATAGCAGCACTAGTATTACCTGCACCTGTCGTAGCAACTATAATGTCCCACGAAATACCTTGTTCTGAAAAGCTCCCACGATAATAAATACTTCCTCTACTATGCCTCTCTTCATGCAGTTCCTTTAAGAAGGCACACACAGCTTGAGTCTCAATCGAAATAGCAGTAAGAATTACTGCTCGTAGATGTAGTTCATTGTTTGGCATAGCGGCTCCCTTCTCAAGAGGCGAGTCAGTAAACCAACATTTTTATCATAAGAGCAAAATGTAATCTCTAAAATTTACAATATACGTGTTTAAAACTACTCTACTCTACTGTAAGACGGAGGAAATTATGAATACTAAAAGAGAGTACACCATATTGGAGTACTCTTTCAACTTTTTAAAGGCATAATCGCGAATTTAAAGGTAAGTTGTTAAAAAAACTATGTATTGTGCTTTCTTCTACTATGCTACCTCCGCGTAACATTGAACTCGTGCTACTTGTGCTACACGCTTATACGCATGATGCAACAACGCAATTTGTTGGGCACGCAGTTTAGCATTTTCTGATACGCTCTTCTGATAATCCCTCAATTGTATCCCAACATGCAAAAAGGCACGTTGTAGCGCGGTTGGCTGCTCCTCAAATGCCATGCGATTGGCTAAGTCCATGAGCAATGCTTCTCGCTGCTTGTTTGGAAACTGTGCTACCGCCTCGGCAAGTCGCGTGAATAACTCCTCTTGATACACCTGCTCTGTTGCCTCTTCTGCTAGATCAATTGTATTCTCTGCTCGTACACCTTCTAGCATCAGTTCACCTAATGAGCTGTCATTATGCTCTTGATGCACAAGTCGCTTGTCTCGCCTACGTAGGTCACGACAATAGTTGCCCGCTATTGCGACAATCATATGTTCTATGCTTTGGACTGGCACCTCTTGGCCCTGTTCCGCCCTGTATATACGCTCCAGGATACGCCGCATCGCCTCCTGCACAATGTCGTCTACAATATCGTTCTCCTGCCCATACCATACAGGCACACGTAAAGCATACACCTGTCGCCTGACCAATGAGTAAAGCAGCGGATATAATGTCTGCCAGGATACTTCACCTATTGTCTTCAACGACGAAATGTTATACGTTTTTTTATTGCTATCTGTGTTGTGCGTCATATCTGTACTCCTTAAGCATATCGAGGAGACTTGCACACACACTCTACTGCTGATAGACTATAAAACATGGCTTATCTTGATACACAAGAACAAGCAACATTACAGTGTGTTGCGGCTTTCCTCGCACTTTAAGCATAGCTTGGGCGAAAGGATATGCACACCACCATAGCCGGACATTTATAGGACATTTCCTGATCATTTCTGTTCCGTCTCCTTGCCAAAGGGATAAACGAGGTCAACATGGCAGCAGATGTACCTTTCTCTCAACAGGTAAAGTATGAGCGTGAGCAACGTGGTTGGACACAGGCTGAACTTGCATCACGTGTAGGAACAGATACGAAAACGGTTGCCCGTTGGGAAAATGGAAAAACGCGTCCTCGCCTCTATTATCGTCAGAAGCTTTCCGAAGTCTTCGCAAAGAGCATAGAGGAGTTGAAGCTATCTGAAGAGCCTACCTCAAGAACTCTTCATCGCGAAGATTTGAATGAAGCGCCTCTTACCCAGTTTGTCTATGGACGGGATGAAGAGGTTCGCCAACTGGGACAATGGGTAGTCGATGATGCGTGTCAGGTTGTATCTATTCTAGGGCTTGGCGGCATAGGCAAAACAACGCTGGCTTCTTATTTCACCAATCAGGTGAAGGGTGAATTTGATGCTGTCTTCTGGCGCTCCGTCCAGCACGCGCCACCTCTGGAACACATTCTAAAACAGACGCTTCATTTTTTCTCCAACGAGCAAACGAGCAATATTCCACTCTCACTAGAGGAGTCGATCTCTCTGCTCATTCGCCATTTACAAGACACACGGTGCCTGTTTGTGTTGGATAATTTCGAGTCATTGCTGCAACCAGAGCAGCACGTTGGAATGTATCGCGAGGGCTACGAAAGCTATGGTTTATTGCTGCAACGTCTTGGTGAGACACAACACAATAGCTGCTTGCTACTGACCAGTCGTGAGAAACCGCGAGAAGTGGCGCGTATGGAGGGACCAACAAAAGCAGTACGCACCCTCCTGCTTTCGGGTATAACCCAACGTGCTGGGCAAGCGTTGCTCGCAGAAAAAGGGATTCATGGCACAGACACACAATGGCAACAACTAGTGGCACTCTATAGCGGCAATCCCCTTGCCCTCACGTTAGTCTCCGAGTATATCGGGGGCATCTTTGGCGGCAACGTTGACCTATTTCTAGCAGAAGAAGGGGCAGTCTTCGGCGATGTCGACGAGCTTTTGGAGCAACAATTTCGTCGTCTCACTCTACAGGAGCAAGAAATACTCTTCTGGTTAGCCATTGAGCGAGAAGCACCAAGTTTGGAACGGCTGCGTGCCGATTTTGCCCATCCAATATCACGAGGCGCGCTCCTGGAAGCCCTACATTCCCTTCAACGTCGCTCTTTAATAGAGCCTCGTGGACCAGGACAATTCACCCTGCAACCGGTCATCATGGAATTTGTGACGGACAAACTGGTGAGGCAAGCGTGCAAGGAATTTCATGTGCAGGTAGCCTCTTCGTGGACTAATTATGCCTTTATGATGGCTACAGCCTCCAACTACATTCGCGAGAACCAACAACGCCTCATTCTGTACCCCATCGCTGCCTATTTACAAAGAATGGACACAAGAAGAAATCTGCTTACCAAGCTACAACAAAAGCTTGCTGTTGCAAGAGACACGCAAATAGCTATGCAAGGCTATCTAACGGGAAACATCATTAACCTTCTGTCTGTTATGGAGTATGATCTGCGCGACATAGACTTTTCCTCTTTAGCAATCTGGCAAGCGTATCTACAGGGCTTATCACTTATCGATGTGGACTTTGCACATGCCTCTTTCAGAGACACTGTTTTTACGCACACCTTCGGCAATATTCTATCTGTTACATTCAACGCTCACAACAATCTGCTTGCCACCGGCAGTACAACCGGCGAAATAGGCATCTATACCGTACCAGACGAAAAGCTACTACACACATTTTCTGGTCATACAGACGGCGTATGGTCGCTTGCCTTTAGTCCTGATAGCGAGCTACTTGCCAGCAGCAGCGATGATCGCACAATACGTCTATGGAATATGTCTAATCACGAGTGCCGAGTATTGCAAGGGCACGAAAATAGAGTGCGCAGTGTTGCCTTCAATGCTGACGCAACACTGCTTGCCAGTGGCAGTGATGATGAGACCATTGGTGTATGGAATGTGCAAACAGGCGAGTTGCTACACTTCCTTAAGGGACACACAAATCGCGTCTGGTCGGTTGCCTTTTCCCCGGATGGTAAGCTCCTTGCTAGTGGGAGTACTGATACAACAATACGTCTGTGGGATATCTCGACAAGGCAATGCCAGCAAGTACTCGCTGGACATACGAATAGTATCCGTTCGCTTGCCTTTAGTCCTGATGGAAATATCCTTGTAAGTGCTGGTGATGATCAGACAATACGCACTTGGCACGCGAACCAGAACTTTTCCAGTACCCTACTACGCGGTCATACTAACCGTGTCTGGTCGGTTGCCTTTTCACCAGAAGGAACACTGCTTGCCAGTGGTAGCGAGGATTCGACTGTTCGTTTGTGGAATGCTCAAACAGGCGCACTGGTAAACATCCTGCAAAATCATACACACGGAGTAAGGTCCGTCGCATTTAGCCCCGATGGACAACTTCTTGCCAGCGGTGGAGAAGATCAGGCCGTCTGCCTGTGGAGCGTCGAGAGCGGATATTGTCTCAGAAAGATGCAGGGCTACACGAACCGCGTCTGGTCGATTGCATTTGGTGCCAACTCCAATACATTAGTCAGTGCCAGTGAGGATCACACGATACGCCTGTGGCACACAGACAATGCAACAAGACGTTCAATGGTTGATCATAACCATGCTGCGAGATGCATAGCGGTTAGCACGGACGGAACCATACTCGCAAGTGGTGGACAAGATCAAAAAGTATGGCTTTGGAACACCAGCACAGGCTCCCGCATAACCGCGTTACAGGGTCACACCAACTGGGTCTGGTCGGTTGCCTTTTCACCGGATGGCAGGACACATGCCAGCGGCAGCGAAGATACGACAATTAAGCTCTGGGATATCGCAACATATCGCGAACTTCACACGCTCGTAGGGCACACGAGTTGGATCCGCGCCGTCGCCTTCAATAATGCGCAACCAATACTGGCAAGCGGGAGCGACGACACGACAATTAAATTGTGGGACGTTACAACGGGCAGTTGTATTCATACATTGCAGGGGCATACGCATCGCGTTAGATCGATAGCTTTTAGTCCCGATGGTAATCTACTTGTAAGTAGCAGTGAAGATGGGACCATCCTCCTGTGGAACGTCCAGACACGAATGATATTTCTCACATTAAAGGACCCTACCAGCTGGACCCGTTCTGTGCAATTTAGTCCCGACAACCGGACCCTTGCCACTGGCACCGAGGACGGGAGCCTACACCTATGGAGCGTAGATAGGGGCCAACACCTTGCACACTTAACGGATCACACAAGCCGTATTCGCAGCATCAGCTTCAGCGCAGACGGCACAATTCTCGCCAGTGGCAGTGACGACGGCACAATCCGTCTGTGGGATACAGCAACTCATCAGTGCAGTAAGACATTGAGGAGTGAGCGGCCATACGAACGCATGAATATCAGTCACGTGACAGGTTTGACAGAGGGACAGAAAGCAGCGTTGAAGGCACTCGGGGCAATTGAGGAAACTATCTAAACAAGGGCACGAGCAAAAGGAATGCTCGTGCCCTTGTTCTTTCATTCGCAACTAGGATAGAATAAGCGAAAGCTGAACATCGTTGTCTTTACTCACAGGAGGCCCAGTATGTCTACTTCTGCCCTTCTAAATTACGAAACCTTCCTCTCGACGTTTCGCGTCGAAGACCTCGCCTCTTGCGTCAACAAGAGGTGGAAAGAGTGAGAACAGTCAATCAAACCAAAGATTGACTGTGTACCGTTCTAACTAAATGCTCTACCCAGCGCAGCCTTTGCCGCATAATATCCGCACATGCCATGTACACCACCGCTTGGCGGAGTGGATGATGAGCAAAGATAGATACGCTTATTGGGTGTAGTGTATGGGT
>CAXTCR010000166.1:0-9030 GCA_964242555.1 uncultured Ktedonobacteraceae bacterium | reverse complement strand
TGCCAGGAATCGACCAGGGAGGCTGGATAATTAACCAGAAAATCCCTGCTACGCCTGCACCATAAGCGGTGCTGGCTATAGGGTGTAGGGACCCACCGACCTTGCGACCCAGCACAAGATATGCGATAAAGGTAATCAGAGCAAAAAACGAGAAAAGCATCCCAATTCCATCAATACCTCCCAGACTCTGCTCCAACAGGTCCGTCACCAGCACCACGCCGCTCACGGTCAGCAGCAGTGCCCCCAGTAGATACCACGATGGTCTACGCCTGTTCCACAGTGCCTCAGCTGTCGCCATCCACACTGGTCCCGTAAATTGGATGACAAGCACCAGCGCGATATTGACACGGCTGATGGCGACAAAATACGTATAGGTCACGAGCGCGAGAGTGAGTCCAAAGGCCACTAGCCAGCCCCACGTATGCCGGGGTATCCTCCATACTTGACGCGGCTGTGTAGACAGAAATCCAAACAGACACACGCTTCCCACAAGCATCCGAAACTCCACTAGAGTTAAAGGTGTCACTCCACCATCAAAAAGCAGACGTGAAAGACTTCCATTAATTCCGAACAAAACTGCCGCTGTAAGCACAAAAAGTAGACCCAGCGTTTTCTGGTGCAAATGGTACCTCCAATTGGGATACGAAGAGGATATTCAATCAGTCCTACACACCTTGTGAAAGAGGGAAGGATGCTTCTAGTATATCAGCTTTAACCTCGCTCAGAGCGTTCACGTACAATGTCCCTTTTGTGCGCCTTCAGCGTTCCATAAACGTCCCCTTACTGTGGTGTTCCTGTTCACCTTTTTTCTCTATACTTAGTTCTGTAACCAGTAACTATGCGTTGAGGTTACACACCACTCTGTGGCCGCAGGGATAGAGAAACTTGTTGTCTAAACACACAGAAAGAGAGTGACGCTATGCGCCAAGTTCGAAGCTTTTTCGCGGTCATTGCATTGTTGTTCACCTTGAGCGTAATGCCGCTTCAGGGAATGACTTCCCTGGCAAATGTTGCTACAAGTGGGCATACGGTGGCCTTTGTTCACCTTCACCCTAATGGTCCCTGCCCTCACCCCGGTGGCGACGATTGTTGATGTAGCTGGAACAAAGTCCTGCCGCCTCCATCATCTTTGGAATGATGGGGACGGCAAGACTTTTGTTGCCTTGCTGTCGTCTCCACCCGGCATCTCACATAAGCGCTTGCTATAGCCCATTGTTTCGGGGTGTTCAGGACCAAGCGTGTTCTCACTTATGGAGAAGGCGCGCTGCCAGAGCATACGTGCCTGTTGTACGTTGTTGCGCACCAAAGAGAGCTTTGCGAGACTATCGAGGTGTTCGACGAGCGTGGGATGCTCTGAGTCATATTTGTTCTCAAGAATTTCAATTGCATGTCTCCAGAACTGCTCAGCAGCAGCATACTTACCCCGCTCATAGGCAATCCTTGCCATCAGGTGAAGGTTGCGTGCAAGAAGAGGTGCTTCGGGACCAAGTGCCCGCTCAATCGTTGAGTGTGTCTGCTCAAGAATCCTCTCAGCAGAATCGTACTCTCTCCGTTCGATATAGAGATGTGCAAGATTGATATGTGTGAGCAACGTGGACGGATTTTCACCCCCCAGAGTTTGCCTACGAATATCAAGTGCTCGTTGTAGAAGAGGTTCTGCCAGCTCGTACCTTCCCTGATTGCGATAGAGTACTCCCAAGTTGTTCAAGCTCTGTGCCACCATCGGGTGTTCGGGTTCCAGTAGTTTCTCGCGAATGGCGAGCACCTGCCGGTGCAACTCTTCCGACTGTTGGTAGCGGTCCTGGACACGTGCGAGAATTGCCAGTGCGTTGAGGCTCTCGGCGACATCGAGGTGTTCGTCGGTCCCCAGCACACGTCTTCGTATGGCCAGCACTTGCTCATGAAGCGTCTGGGAAAGCGTATAGAAACCATAGGTGGATAAGAAGGTAGCCGCTGAGAAGAGCAATTGAATCGCCTCTGGAAAATCTAACTCGTATTGCTCAATGAGCGTTGCACAATACTGAATATGAGGCACATAGTATTGGAGATAATACTGCTGATCTTCGTCCTTAGTATTGTCGCCCTTTGGAAACGCTGCATTGACGACGCGTACCGTTCTCTCTGCCCAGGCACGCTGCGTCTCCTTCTCCATCCACTCTTTTAGCACAGCCTGCACGAGACGATGCATGCTTAGCATATGTGTATTTCCATTGCGCCGCACCAACGAATAGTTACGCAATACCTTTAGCACCTCATCAAGCCGCAAGGGGTCTGTTGAAGCATTGCGTAATGCGTCATCGAGTACGGAGGCACCTTGTGTAAGGAGTTCTTCAGGAATAGCATCGGGCGCTAGAAACGCACAGAGACGTAATACATCAGCGGCAACAGGGCTTTGCTGCTCAATCTGCTGAAAAGATAATGACCACGTGGTATAGACCGTTTCGTCATAATTCAGAAAGAGTTGACTACGGTGGGCAAGCAACTCTTTGCGATGTGTAGCGTAGAGGTCGAGATAGTCTGTAATGCTACGTCCTGTTTCTTCAAGGTAGGCTCCGACCTGAGCAATAGCAAGTGGCAAGCCGTCCATCTCGTGGACAATGCGCTCAGCAGCAGCACGCTCTTCTGGTTGCACGCTCTCAAGGAGCGCATCTCCCTGCAAAAGTTTGCTCTGACGCAACAACAAGAGTATCCCATTGAACAGGTCTAATTTCTCGACCTCGACACTCTCAGCAATCGCACCTGACGCTTGTGCACGTGTTGTCAACAACACATAGCCAGAACGAGTTTGGGGTAGAAACTCCTGCGCCATAAGTAAGTCGTCCGCATTATCCAGGATGAGCAACCAATCCTGATGCGACTCTAACCACCGCTTGACCGCAGCCACAATCAGCGTTGTGTCTTGTCCGTGTTGTTCTGCTATATCGAGGCGTTCTGCTAGCCTCACAAAATCGGCAATCAACAGTTCACGCGTGGCTGCTCGTATCCAGTACACGCCGGTGTACTCCTCAGCATAGCGATAGGCATACTCTGCGGCAGTTTGTGATTTGCCGATGCCGCCTAGCCCATACAGGGCCTGTGCCGGTGTTAGAGCTGCTATTCTCGTTGTACTGAGACGCTTGTGAAGCAATGCGAGTAAAGCTTCGCGACCAGTGAAGAACGGGTTGCGTAGATTAAGGATGCTTACTATTTTGGTGTCGTGTTCTAACGGCATTAAACCGAGTTCGGCAATAGACTTCTGGAGGTGTTTGCTTAAACGTTGGCGAAAGTAGGGTGAGGGAAAAGTAACACCATTTTCCCAGCGACTAATGGTGACAGGGCTTGTCTCAAGCAATTCGGCAAGCTTTGCCTGTGACCATCCTCGTTCAGTCCGTGCGTGACTCAAAAGATGATTTGGTGGAAATTTCTTGTCACCTTTCACTCCTACCTTCTTTCTTTAGCATTCAACCATCTTAGTAGGACACGTATTTGATGGGCAAGTGGGCAGAGATATCACTAGTATAGCACGAAAAATCGTTTAGCTTGCTCTAGCCTGACTAAACTTCCCCAAAGGAATGAATTTCCTAGTGCTGTTGTTATAGATGCATGAGGAACACACTTCTCAAGTCACAATATTAGACGAATCAGAGCATAAGTAATAAAAATCCTCTCTGATCGAAGGAGTACATATGAGCAGTCCAAACGATTGGAATAAGCATGTCATTGAAGAGTTTCGCGCGAATGGCGGCAAGGTCGGTGGTCAATTCGAAGGCGCGAACTTGCTCTTGTTACACACGCTTGGCGCAAAGAGCGGGCAGGAGCGCATCAGTCCCCTAGTATACTTCAAGGATGGTGAGCACTACGTGATCGTTGCCTCCAAAGGTGGCGCTCCCACTAACCCCGACTGGTACTACAATATCGTGGCCCACCCTGATGTCGAGCTTGAGGTCGGGACCGAACGCTTTAAAGCACACGCCACAGTTGCAGAACGCCAGGAGCGCGACCGCATCTTCAACGAAATCGCCCAAAAAGCTCAAGGCTTCGCAAAGTATCAAGAGAACACCTCACGCATTATCCCCATTATCTTGCTTGAGCGCGTCAAGTAACATATAAAGCGGTGCACGAATACGCCCATGCCGCCCCAACAGCACTCGCTGTTGGGGCGGCATGGGCGTATTCGTGCACCGCTCTCCAAAGCCATAGTACAAATATGCTAGTGCTTATCCTTGACATTTATTGTTATGTCAACTATACTCATTATGTAGCAAGCAGACGGCTAACACGACGATGAGCCTGAGCCAGTTCCTACGGCTTGAGGGCTTTCCCTCCACTTCTATCCTCTTGATGCCTGGACGCAATATCATTTTCTTCCGATGGGTGTTACTCCGCACCTGGAATATCCCTTACCCCCCTTTTGCCTAGAGGCTTCTCCTGCATGCTCCATGCGGGAGAAGTCTCTCCCCCTTTTATGACATACCTTGCTGTGATCCATTCCCTACACAATCCCCTGTCAAATATGCGACAATGCAACGAGGAAATCTTTTCCCACCATCATACAGCTAGAGGAGATATAAACACTCATGTGCTATGACGATAATTCCCGTCCACCCATCCAACCAGGCGAGAGTGGATCAGCGCGTGGCGAAGATGTTGTATTGACCGCTGAAGACGGCAACAAGTTCGCGGCGTTTGTGGGTCATCCCAGCAAACCAACGGGGCCACAGGTCGTAATCTATCCTGATGTACGAGGACTGCATCAATTCTATAAGGAACTTGCCTTGCGTTTTGCCGAGGTAGGTATCGCGGCAGTTGCAATGGACTATTTCGGACGCACCGCTGGTCTAACTGCTCGTGACGACTCATTCGAGTTCTGGCCGCATGTGCAACAATTGCGCCTGACAAACGTCCTGGCAGATGCGAAAGCCTCGCTTGCACATGTTAAAAGCATTGGGGGTTCGTCCGACACGGCTTTTACCGTTGGCTTCTGTCTTGGTGGGAGTCTCTCGCTCTACACGGGCACGGAAGATATGGGATTGGCGGGAGTCGTTGGGTTCTATGCAGGACTGAGTCGTTCGATGGATGAGCAAAAAGGAACAGTACTCGAAGCTGCTGATAAAATCAAAGTTCCGGTGCTTGGTCTCTTCGGTGGCGCCGATCAAGGCATTCCCCAGGAGCAGGTGCAGCAGCTTGACAAGCAATTAGATAAAGCAGGCGTGCAACACGAGGTTGTCGTCTACCCCGGCGCACCGCACAGCTTCTTCGACCGCAAATATACCGAGTTTGCACAAGAGTCCGCCGACGCATGGCAACGTATTCTCGGCTTCATCGAAGATCAATCCCAGATTGTTCCTTCCTAAAAAGAGATATTTGTGTTCCTGATGCCACGATGCGGCATCAAGAACACAAATATTCCTTCTTTCCTATCCTATTGCCTTTTTACACGCACTCCGTTATACTAAGCGAGTACAAAAACATAGATACTCCAATGCTGATGAAGAGGAGTAGCTCATTAAGAATGGCAGAGAGCCGGCGGTTGGTGCGAGTCGGCGATTCGATGTGGGCAAAGGGCGCTTCGGAGTTGGATTGAATGAGTGGCTTCACACAGGTGAAGAAGCAGGGTGGAACCGCGCTTCATGCTGTAAGTCGTTGTGGCCCCGGCCAGCGCGAGCATGTGTCGTCCCTGGGCAATACATATGTGCCTGGGGCTTTTTTATTGAAAGGGTACACTCATTCATGACACAGACAGAAAATAAGCCAGAGGCTACGGATACGCCTTTGGTCCCCATTGAAAAAATCGTGTCGCTGTGCAAACGGCGCGGCTTCGTCTACCCCAACTCTGAAATTTACGGCGGCGTCTCCGGCATCTACGACTTCGGACCAATGGGCGTCGAACTACGCAACAACATCCGCCGCTACTGGTGGTGGTCGATGGTGCAAAATCACGACAACGTACTCGGTATCGAGGGCGCCATTATCACCCATCCTCGCGTGTGGGAGGCCAGCGGTCACGTCGAAAACTTTGTCGACAAGCTTGTCGACTGCAAAAAGTGCAAACGCCGTTTCCGCGTCGACCATCTTGAGCCAGAAAACCTTGAGCAGCATAAGTGCCCCGTCTGCGGTGGCGAACTCACCTCTGAGCCACGCGTCTTCAATCTGCTCATGGAAACCTACCTCGGCGTGGTCGAGGGCGATCGCATGAAGACCTACCTGCGCGGTGAGGCCTGCCAGGACATCTACCTGGACTACGACAATGTGCTCAAATCCTCACGCGTCCAGGTGCCATTTGGTATCTGCCAGATTGGTAAAGCCTTCCGCAATGAGGTCACGCCCGGCAACTTCCTGTTCCGTCAACGTGAGTTCGAGCAGTGGGACTTGCAGTTCTTTGTCCATCCAAGCGAGATGCAGCAATGGTTCGACTATTGGAAAGAGTTCCGCTACAACTGGTACCTTAGCATCGTCAACCATAAGGACCGTGTGCGCTTCCGCGAACATGCTCCGGACGAGTTGGCACACTATGCCAAGCAAGCCTTCGATATCGAGTACCGGACGGTGCTCGGCTGGCAGGAATGGGAAGGCATTCACTGGCGCCAGGACTGGGACCTCTCGCGTCATAGCCAGTATAGTGGGCAGGACCTGAGCTACACCGACCCAAACACAAAGGAACGCTACATTCCGTGGATCGTTGAGACCTCCGGCGGCGTGGACCGTACCTTCCTCAACCTCTTGCTCGACGCTTATGAAGAGGAGCCAGACCCAACGGGCAAGGACCCGCGTACCGTCCTGCGCCTGAATTCAATGCTAGCACCGGTGAAGGTCGCGGTCCTGCCACTGCAAAAGAACAAGGAAGAACTGGTCACAACCGCGAAGGATATTCACAAGAAGCTGCAGCGCCTCATGGTCTCGCAATACGACGACGTGCAGAACATTGGTCGCCGCTACCGTCGTCAGGACGAGATCGGCACCCCCTACTGCGTCACCGTCGACTTCCAGACCCTCGATGACCAGACCGTCACCATCCGCGAACGCGACTCTATGTCCCAGCAGCGTATCGCTATCAGCGAGCTGCCAATGTACCTGCTGGAGCGCGTCGCCTGGCATTAATATGATCACCGCATAGACAATGAATTGTCCCTCTGCAGGCACGGTGAACCTGGTCCCTACGAACCCCCGAGTTTCGTAGGGACCAGGTTCACCGCGTCCGCTTGCGATGTATCGCCTATATTCTTCCACATCCGGTCCGCTTGCGATGTATCGCCTATACCCTTCCCACAAAATAATCCACATCATCTTTGATGACCCTTTTCCGTTTAATAATAGGCTATCTCGAATATGATAGAATTGTACTTATACAGCGTCATCGCCGAAGGGGACAGAAATCATGACAATCATCTCATCCACCTCCACGGATGCACATCCACAACAAAGTCGTGTCGCGGGCTGGCTCTCGCCGGACGAATTCACCATTATCGAAGCGGTATGCGATACCCTGCTCCCCTCGCTTGAACCACCAGCAGGAAGCAGTGAAGAGGTTGCCGCCTACTACCGGCGCAATGCGGCGGACCTACATGTCCCGCTGCTGCTAGCGGAAACCCTTGCACATGAGAACGCGGAGACACAGACGGAGTTTCGCCAACTCTTGGCACTAATGGCTAGTCCTCTAGGTGGCCTGTTATTGATCGCAAATCCAAAGCCCTTTATCAACCTGCAGCAGGAGCAGCGTGAGAAGTATCTACTGGCAATGGCGAATAGTGGCAATGGACAATTGCGGCAGGGCTATCAAGCGCTTAAACGCTTGGCGACCTTTATTTTCTATTCTGTACCCAATCCACAAGGCACAAATCCCAACTGGGGAGTACTTGACTATAAGACACCAACACCTCCTCCCTCGACCCCTAAGACAATAAAGCCATTAATGATTACGGGAGAGACGACGCTGGAATGTGACGCGGTAGTCATTGGCTCGGGTGCAGGAGGTGGCGTGGTCGCGGGTGAGTTGGCAATGGCAGGCAAGAGCGTCGTGGTGCTGGAAAAGGGCGGCTACAATAGCGAGTCCGATTTCACCTACCAGGAGGCTCAAGCCACACCGGAGCTATACCTTAAGCGCGGCCTACTCTCAACAAAAGACTTGAGCATGTTTATTCTCGCGGGCAGTACCCTCGGCGGCGGAACAGTAATTAACTGGAATACCTCTTTCAGAACCCCAACTGACGTATTGGAGGAATGGGCACGCATTTCAGGCTTGAGCGATTTCACAGGGCAAGCCCTACAGGATAGTTTCGCGTCTGTCGAGCAACGTATCGGAGTCAACACCGAGAATAGCCAGCACAACAGGCAGAATCAAGCCCTGTTCGACGGCAGTACCGCGCTTGGCTACCATGCGGGCGTCATACGCCGCAATGCTATCGGTTGTGAGCAACGCTGTGGAGCATGCGGTTTTGGTTGTCGTTACGCATGCAAGCAGTCGACGATGAAGACATATTTACAGGATGCGTATGATAACGGAGCACAAATCGTTGTGCATTGCAGTGTCGATAAGGTGCTGATCGAGGATGGCAAAGTGGTTGGCGTCGAGGGGAAGGCGACGAATGTCGAGAGCGGCGAAACGTATAAAGTAACGGTTCGTGCGAAGGTCGTCGTGCTGGCGGCAGGCACCATTCATTCGCCCGCCGTTCTCCTGCGCTCTGGCGTTGAGAACAAACATATTGGCAAGCATCTCAAGCTGCACCCGGTCTCGGTCGTATCGGGCATCTATCAAGAGAAGATCTATCCATGGCAGGGCGTGATGCAATCGGCCTATAACGATGAGTTTTCGCATATGCACGACAACTACGGCTACAAGCTAGAGTCCGCGCCCGCTCATCCTGGCCTGATTGGACTGACAACGCCGTGGTATGGACCCCGCGAGTATCGCGATTCGATGCTGGACGCGCCACATCTCGCCACGATTATCGTGTTAACGCGCGATAAGGGCGAAGGTACGGTGACAACCGACCGTGATGGCGAGCCAGTAATAGATTACGTCGTTTCCGCCTATGACCGGCAGCATCTGCTGCA
>CAXTCR010000165.1:0-9088 GCA_964242555.1 uncultured Ktedonobacteraceae bacterium | reverse complement strand
GCTGCTCTATTATTTGCGGGCGAGGGCGCGCGGGTAGTAGTGGGCGATATCAACACGGATGGCAGTGCCGAAACGGTGCGCATGATTGAGGAACATGGCGGAGAAGCGTTAGCCGTGCGCCTCAACGTAACCATAGCTGAAGAGGTTCAAGCGGCAATCCAGAAAACAGTCGATACCTTTGGCGAACTGAACATTCTTTGCAACAATGCAGGTGTAGGCGAGCAACGCACCGCGATTACTGAATTGGCAGAGGAAGAGTGGGACCGTGTCTTCGCGATCAACAGCAAAGGCGTATTTCTAGGTGTCAAATACGGTGCCGCAGCCATGATAAAGGCAGGTAAGGGCGGCTCAATCGTCAACACAGCAAGTGTCGCAGGCATCGTCGGTAATCCCGGCTACGTAGCTTATGCCGCCTCTAAAGCCGCATGTATTCATATCACGCGTACAGCCGCGCTCGAACTCGCACGCTACAACATTCGTGTCAATGCGCTTGCTCCCGCCTTTACCGCGACGCCAATGGTAGACTCAATGGTCTCCACGCATCGTAACCCTGACATCGCCCTACAAAAACTGGGAAGCATCATTCCTCTTGGTCGCTTAGGAACGCCCGAAGAGATTGCAAATGCCGCCCTCTACCTTGCCAGCGACGAGTCGTCGTTTACGACAGGTGCCGTGCTGGTGCTCGATGGCGGTTTAACGGTGCAATAAATACAACATAGAACAAAACATGCCTGAATTCACCACAACGAATTCAGGCATGTTTTGTTCCACATCTAAATCTTCCGTTGCACACCCGCCCAATATGGTGCACGAATATTGGCCTTAAGTAATTTACCAGTGGGATTGCGCGGAATTTCAGCGACAAAATCTACAGAACGAGGGCGCTTGTAGTCTGCGATACGCTCTGTGCAGAACGCGATCAATTCATCTGCGGTCACGCTGGCGCCTTTGCGTAACTCGACGACGGCCTTCACCGACTCTCCCCAAAGTGGGTCTGGTACACCAATCACGGCCACATCCGCTACAGCAGGGTGCGCGCTCAGCACAGCTTCGATCTCGGCGGGATAGATGTTGACGCCACCAGAGATAATCATGTCTATCTTGCGATCACAGATGTAGTAGTAGCCCTCTGCATCGCGGTAGGCGATATCGCCGACGGAGAAAAAACCGTCGCGTTTACTTCTCTCTGTTGCCTCCGGCTTATTGTAGTATTGAGCTAACGAGGCATTGCGCGCATACATCTCTCCCGGTACCCCATCGGCCACCTCGTTGCCTGCCGCGTCCAGCAGGCGTATCTCCTGCCCGGGACCAACCTGACCGCATGACCCCGGCTTGCGCAACTGGTCCTCGGGTCGAAGAATTGTCACAAAGCCTGTCTCGGTTGCACCATAAAACTCCCAGACAACCTCGCCGAAGCGTTCGATTGCGCGAACCTTCAATGCGTAAGGACACGGTGCACCACCGAGAATGATTGTGCGAAACGAACTCACATCATACCGCTTGAATAGGTCTTCCGGCACATCACAAAGACGTTGTAACAGCGTGGGAGCCATGAAGGTCGTTGAGATTTTGTGACGCTGGATCAATTGCAACGCCTCAACCGGATCGTACCTTGCCTGAATGACAAGCGTCGCTCCTATGAGCAAATTCACACCGACGAAGAAATTTGGCGCGCTATGATAATAAGGACCCGCTAACAAATGCACGTCAGACTCGGATAGTCCAAACGTCTGTACAATTCTCAGGACGGTATCCGGCGCGACACCCGCCGGTCGATATGCTCCCTTTGGCTTGCCCGTCGTTCCTGATGTATAGCTCATCACGGAGCCGAGTCCACCTTCGGTTTGCGGAACATCCTCGCTCGCATGTGCCAGTAGTTCCTCGTACTGTAGCCATCCCTGCGGTACCTCAGTACCTACCGCTATATAGGAAACGTGTCCCGTCACCTCGTCTCGCGCTTTATTCACAATGTCCACTAAACCTGCACCCGCTATCGCCACTTTTGCTTGGCAGTCATTGACGATATACGCCACCTCATGCTCACGCAAACGATAGTTGAGCAGGACACCTATAGCCGAGAGCTTCGACAGTCCACCGGCAATTTCAAGTGCCTCAATAGAGTTATACGTCATTACCGCAACTCGGTCGCCCGACTTTACCCCTAAAGCACTCAACGCATTAGCAACGCGCCGTGCACGAGCATTCAATTGAGCATATGTCAGCGAACGGTCCCCACAAATAAGCGCGGTTTTGTCCGGTCTCACTTGTGCATGAACGTCAAGATAATGAGGTGGTTTTGCTGGAGCTACATGTTCAGAGGTGGTCATAGAGTGTCTCCTGTCTGCAATACATCATCGTACATCGAAACACACTGTAATAGCAGAATTGTATCACGTCGAACGCTTCGAGTGTAGTTCATCCAATGCATTTAAAAATATTGGTAGTTTCCCTCTTGTTTTATATCTTGCATTATCCTATCAACACGCTATACTTAATAAAGAATACTAAGTATAATGTAATTTGACCTACTTACTACTTGGAGCACTCGATGTACGCTTAGATCCAGCAATTAGTCGAAAAGAGGGATTTATGTTTCGGAATATTCGTGATACTGGCTCCCTGTCTATCATCTACGTCTGTGCGCTCATGGTGTTTCTGTTCTCGTCGGGCTTCTGACTTTCACTAAATAGCTCACTTGCATTTCAAGACAACGCTCTAGGTTCTATAACCGAAACACTTGGTTCTATCCTTGTGTTTGTCATTCCTCTAATAGGACTGCTCGCTCTCCTTTGTTTTGCTTGGCTAGAACTCAAAAATGCGTTTCAGAATCGTCGTTGGTTTGTACTACTCTTTGCGCTACTTTGCCTGGCACTTGCTCTCTCCATATTCCCCCGCTCAATAACATTTCCACCTGCGCCCGATTTTCCCTTATTTGTCTATATTCCTGATCTACTTCTAGTTGTCGAAATGGTTTTGCTACTCAGCACAGGTTTGTTTGTGCTCGGAGTAAAAAGCATACACCTACTCAGAAACGGTCAAGGTGGACTTGTTTTCTTCGTACTTGCACTCGTGCTACTGTTACCTCTAGGTCAACTCGCCTATCCTCTATGGGGAACGGCACAACCAGAAGGAACAGTCACGCTTCCTCAAGACGGTTTATTAATTGGGAACACGGTCTTTTCTTCAGTAGCTGATGTTATCTGGTTTGTCGCACATGGATTAGCACCCTATTTTACATTAGGCGGGCTAGTCCTCGCTTTAGTAGATAAACCACCCAATGCACAAAGCATCCGTGTCGTGCAAAAATTTGGAATACTTACACTTTTGCTACTAGTGCTCAATATAGCAGTTATAGTGGTTTGGGATGTGAATCGCTGGATAGGAGGTCACGTTTGGATTTTTGATCCTACAGTGGGGATATGGCCTCTCTTCCGTGGTCAATGGATTGGTGCGTTAATTGCTAATGTGCTGATTTTAGTGTTGAGCTTTACAGTAATGCTTATAGCATTGCTGCGCAGCTACACAACTAGTCCAAATGCGGAGAACAATATAGGACAGCAAACAGCATAATACTGCTGATACTCGATGACTGAACCTGTAGGGGCAATGATCCAGTACGCCCTCGTGTCGCATGCTCATGCGACACGAGGGCGTACTGGATCATTGCCCCTACAAACATCTAGTGTTGTTAAATTTTATCCTTTAATTACACCCCCATCGAACGCCCAATAATCTCTTTCATAATTTCATTGGTGCCACCATAGATGCTCTGTACACGTGCATCCAGATAGGCGCGAGCGATTGGATATTCGGTCATGTATCCGTAGCCACCGAACAACTGCACACACTGGTCTAGCACTCTCTTCTGTAGATCAGAGGCCCACCATTTTGCCATTGCCGCCGTTTCAGGCGTCAGCGTTTTGGCGTTCAGTTCCTCGATACAACGGTCAATAAACACGCGCCCTATCTGAACCTCTGTCTTCATCTCAGCAAGTTTGAAGCGCGAATTCTGGAAAGCACCAACTGGCTGCCCAAAAGCAGTACGCTCTTTACAGTACGCAAGCGTCGTCTCCAAAGCGGTCTCGCAGGCCGCGATAGCACTGACGCCGATATTCAAGCGTTCTTGAGCAAGTTGGCGCATGAGATAGTAGAAGCCTTGTCCCTCTTCGCCTAAAAGATTAGTAACCGGGACCTCGACATCTTCAAAAAACAGTTCCGCCGTATCCTGTGCCTTGAAACCCATTTTTTCGAGCTTACGACCACGGTTGAATCCTGCCATTCCCCGTTCCAGCACAAGCAGACTCATGCCTTTGTGTCGTTTCTCCGAGTCAGTTTTCGCGGCGACGATGACCACATCACTCAAGATACCATTGGTGATAAACGTCTTTTGACCATTTACAATGTATACGTCACCATTTCGTACAGCAGTCGTCTTAATTGCTGCGAGATCACTGCCAGTGTTTGGCTCAGTCATAGCAATAGCGGTAATTAGCTCACCAGAACACATCTTAGGCAACCAGCGTTGCTTCTGTTCCTCAGTGCCATAGGCAATGAAATAGGGCAAGGTGATATCATTATGCAGCCCCATGCCAGCACTCGCACTGGCTGCACCCACACGGGCAGTTTCCTCCGAGATAATCGCGCTGTACGCATAATCATCAACGCCAGAACCACCATATTCTTCTGGCACCGCGAGTCCTAGAAATCCCTGCTGTCCCGCCTTGAGCCACAGCTCGCGTGACACCATGCCATCTTTCTCCCACTGCTCGTTATATGGCACGATTTCCTTTTCTACAAAATGCCGAAACGCGTCGCGGAACATCTCGTGCTCCTCTGTAAATAGTGTTCTTCTCACTCTCTTTTCTCTCCTGAAATCCTTACGTCCAATACATTCGGCATTATTTATTGTATCGTGTACTTCGGATAATTTTCCAATAAGATTAAACTTCCATGAATTTGTAGTACTTATAGCACTCGTAATCTCCAAATTTTTTAGGACAAGGTTAAAGCACTATGAAAATATGATATAGTCCATAGAGACATAACTGCTACTACCCTGGCAAATTTGCTGTGAAGGTTTTCGTAGGGACCACGTTTACGGCGTCCAAGTCGGCCAATTCATTGGCTATCCATTTGTTAAATTGTCATGTGAGAGACAAGACATCATCTCCAACTATGTGAATATGGTCCCTACGAAAACGGTTCATAGGAAGATGGGCGAACTACTATAGTGAAAATTACTCTCGTTTCTAAGGAGATTTTGTTACATGCCTGCTGATAACGAATCCGTCAATGTCGTCAATAACGAGCACGAGCAACGGTACGAAGTGGACATACATGGGCAACTTGCAGTGTTAGAGTACAAGCGCCGCGGAAAACATATCATCTATACCCATACTGGCGTTCCACCTGCTCTGGAAGGACATGGTATCGCGAGCAAACTTGCACATACCGCGCTTGAAGACGCTCGCAAAGAGGAGCTTAGCGTCACACCAAGCTGTCCATTCGTCGCGTCATATATTCGTGAACATAGGGAGTATCTATCACTGCTCAATGAGGCTGAACAAAAGCGCGTCATGCAGGAATAGGAGCGGCGCATGGCAACGGTTGAAGAACTCTTTAGCTTACAGGGCCAAACTGCCGTTATCACCGGTGGCAGCGGCATACTTGGCAGCGCAATGGCCCAGGGGCTTGCGAGTGCAGGTGCACGTGTTGCTATTATCAATCTACGTGCCGAATCCGGCACAAAAGTTGTCGAGGCTATTCGTGCCAACGGTGGGCAAGCAATCAGCATCGCAAGTAGCGTCAACGATGATGCTGCCCTCGAAAGCACCGTAGCACAGGTGACAGACGCATTTGGACCTGTAGATATTCTCGTCACAGCCGCTGGCGGCAATAATCCGCTTGCGACAACCAATGATACGCGCTCCTTTTTTGACTTGAGCACCGAGGCCATGAATTCAGTGTTCAGTTTGAATGCAATGGGAACAATACAAGCCTGTCGCGCCTTTGGTAGAGGTATGGCAGAGCGCAAGAGGGGCACTATTATCACAATCACCTCTATGAATGCCTTGCGCCCCTTGACACGCATTCCCGCTTATAGCGCGGCGAAAGCAGCGGTCGCGAATTTTACCCAGTGGTTAGCCGTCTATATGGCGCAGGAGTATAGTTCACTCATACGTGTCAATTCGATTGCCCCCGGATTTTTTCTCACCGAGCAAAATCGTTTCTTGTTGACCGATGCACAGAGCGGCGAATTTACCGAGCGCGGACGGGCTATTATGGATCACACACCAATGGCGCGACTAGGGACGCCAGATGATCTCGTCGGCACCCTGCTCTGGCTCGCCAGCCCCGCGTCCACGTTCGTCACAGGAATCGTTGTGCCAGTCGATGGCGGCTTTTCGTCTTTTAGCGGCGTATGATCGTGCCCTCGTGGAAGAGGAGAGATGTATGTACAGTACAGGTTCGACAACAACAACGCTTTCAGACGATGGCGTGCAACAGTGTATCGCGCAAGCACTCGACTCACTCTCACTAGATGGCAAGCGCGTTCTGGTGATCATTCCAGATGGCACGCGTACCGCTCCTATCCCCCTTTTCTTTCGCCTGTTATACGAGCATATTGGGAGGAGAGTCTCACGCCTCGATTACCTGATTGCGCTCGGCACACACAAAGCGATGGAGGAGACAGCGATAGGGCATCTTATAGGTGTCTCTGCGCAAGAACGGGCCGAACAGTATCCCAACGTCTCCATTATCAATCACCATTGGTCACAACCCAACATGCTTCAAACGATTGGCACAATTTCACGCGACGAGGCTCAGCAGCTTACAGGCGGTCTGCTGGCGGAGGATGTACCGGTGACACTCAACCGGACTATTTTTGACTATGATCAACTGATTATTTGTGGCCCCGTTTTTCCTCACGAGGTCGTAGGGTTTTCCGGCGGAGCCAAATATCTCTTCCCGGGTATTGCGGGACCAGACATCATTAACTTCACGCACTGGCTTGGCGCCCTTGTCACCAGTATGCACACGATTGGCGTTAAAGATACGCCTGTCCGACGTATCATTCATCGTGCCGCGGAATTTGTTCATCGACCACTCCTGTGCATAGCTCTTGTCCTGAAAGGCGAAGAGCTGCATGGTCTGTATGCTGGCACATATCTTGAAGCATGGAGCGCGGCTGCAGACCTCTCGGCACAACTTAATATTATTCGCGTTGACACTCCTTATAAGCGTGTCCTCTCTATACCATCATCCATCTACGACGATCTCTGGACGGCAGCTAAGGCAATGTACAAGACGGAACCGGCGATTGCCGACGGAGGCGAAGTTGTTATCTACGCGCCCCATCTCACCGAGATATCCTGCACGCATGGAGAGCTTATCGACAAGGTTGGCTATCATGTGCGCGACTACTTCACTAAGCAATGGGATCGTTTCAAGGACGTTCCTGGCAGCATTCTTGCCCACAGCACCCACGTCAAAGGTATGGGAACCTTCGAGCATGGCATCGAGAAGCCGCGTATCTCCGTCACCCTCGCCACGGGTATTCGGGAGGAACGCTGTAAACGCGTCAATCTTGGCTATCTTGACTACAAGAAAATTAATAGAGACGAGTGGAAGAATCGTGAACAAGAAGGTATTTTGCTCGTTCCCCACGCTGGCGAAATGCTCTATCGCGCTGGAAAGGTATAATTCTGCTGTAGAGGTCTAATTCCGTCACACCCTGTTCGGCAATTACCATGTTCGAGGTCATGATGAAACGTCATCACAATCCTATAACCAGTATCACTTACCAGCGAGAGTGTAGTGTATTAGACTCCTACAAATTTCCAATAAAAAGGTATAACCTCTTATGACACTATTACAGCGTTTGCTTGAGGAAGACGCGCTTGGTCAACTGCACAGGCGCGAAGGTCGTATGGCACAATTGGGCAGCGAGAGCGGTGTACCTAAGCTTGATTGGATCGACGGCGTTGCGCGCCTACTTGCCCATCCCGAGTGGCTAGAGAGCGTAGAGAACGAGGCACGCGCACTCTGGGAACGTGGAATACGCCATATTATCTGGGCTGGTATGGGCGGCTCTATTATGGCCGTGCGTGTCCTGGTCGAGATGGGACTTGGCGGTGGCAACGACGAGTCATTTGTTACGCTACACTCATTGGATAGCACTGACCCCGCCGCACTAAATGCGATTGTACGTACACTAGCAAAGGACAAAAATTTCCTACCGCCAGCGTCTCAACCGGACACAACATATCTACAAACGCTGCTACAAGACGTTATGATGATTGGCGTCTCTATGGGCATGACCTCGGAGGAGCCAATCACGCATCTCGAATGGTTCACCGCATTATTGCAACAGGCAAGACTACAACCCGCACAACACCTGCTCATCATGACACTTCCAGATTCTTATCTCGACAAATTCGCACAACAGTATTCAGTGCCGACACGTCCCCTGCAACTCGACGGCGGCACAGGTACAGGTGGAAGGATGAGCGCACCCACCACACGTGTCTTTCTGCTTCCAGCCGCCCTCTACCTTACACGCCTTGCTTCTGGTTCGCTGCATCACGTCCTACAACAAGCTTGGCAATATGCTCCCCTTGCAACAGCACAACCTGCCGAAGACCCGTTTGTAAGGCTTGCCGCCGAACTCAGCACGGCAAGCAAAGATGGTGTTTGTCGCTTGTTACTGAAGATGCCACAGCAATGGCGACCACTTATCCAATGGATTGAGCAACTCATGGAGGAGAGTCTCGGCAAGGGCAATAAAGGGATCGTCGTCTTCCCTGAGCAACCTCTAAACACACAGGCATCAGATTATAACTCCGATGCGTTACTAACCGTACAGGTGCTTGCTGATCAGTCCGACACTCCACAGCAGACGAACACTTTTTCTCTCTACCAGCCTTATCTTGCTGGTCCGGAGCCACAGGAACAACTCACAGCGCTTGCGGCAAGCTTCTTAGGCTGGCAACTTACAATGGCACTCTATGGCTATCTCCACGACATTCAGTTTGCGGGCCAGCCAGCCGTAGAAAACTATAAAGCGCGGGCACGACTCCTACGCGCC
>CAXTCR010000164.1:0-9097 GCA_964242555.1 uncultured Ktedonobacteraceae bacterium | reverse complement strand
CCCTCATGAGCCGATTAAGAATAGCACAGGGACTCATATAATGGACACAAGGAGTACACACCATGCAAAATCGACAACAAGCATCGCAGGGCAACATCCCCGAAATGGGCCAGCATGTTAACGGGCATTCTTCAACCGTCAGCGCGCTTGAGGAACAGCGGCAACAAGAATATTTGATGGGTCTTGGCTTCACATGGGATGAAGTGCGCAGGTTACAGCACCAACGCGCCCACCTTTTTGAGAACGGCGAAATGCAGCAACGCATGGCTGACGACAGTCGCGTTCTCTTCGCACGTTGGCTTTATGAGCAGGGCGAAATTCACGAGCAATAACTGGAACAAACAGCGTACAAAACACAAACTAGTGCTTGTCACATCTTTAGAGATATGCTATACTCACGGCGGAGAGATGTCAGAGTGGTCGAATGTGCCGCTCTCGAAAAGCGGTAAGGTGCAAGCCTTCGTGGGTTCGAATCCCACTCTCTCCGCGTGGAGGAGTCTCATAGTGGTCTAGTGAGCACGACTGGAAATCGTGTAAGGTGAATAGCCTTCGTGGGTTCAAATCCCACCTCCTCCGCCCCATCATCCCTCAGCATTTTGTAGCACGCAAACTACTCACTCCTGCACCACCAGGACATGTAATGTTCGAGGACCATGCACGCCCTCCACACGACTTAGTTCGATATCACTCGTTGCCGAAGGTCCCGAAATCAATGTAAGTGGCCGTGTGGCCTGCCCGGTAAGCTTCGCGACCGCTTCGGGCACCAGTCCAACTATCTGTGCTTCACGAACAACACATAGATGTACATCAGGCACAAGAGAAAGCACACGTCTGCCCTGAAACGCACCACCATCCAAAACAATTGTTCCCGTTTGAGCAACTCCCAAGGCGCATCCTGTGAGCACCCCTGAACTCGTATCCAGGTCCTTTAAATGTAGTGGAGGATTATCTCGTAGCACCGTTATCCCTGTCGGGAGCCAGCCAGCTGGTATATCGCCTGGGACCACAAGCCGCTCAATGGCATGGTGCTGACATGCATCTGCAAGAGCTTGTGGCAAGTGGGCATCATTGGTGAGTGTGACCATTGCTTTGTAGTCGTGCAATCGGTCTATAAAGTCTTGGACAAGAGCCACATGTTCCCTCTGATCACGCTTACGAAAATCATGTGGAACTTCAGGGGCCTCAGGTGCATTCACTAGGGCTGCACGAATGCGTGAAAGCATCGCTTCTTTCGCCGTTTTGCTCATTCCTGACCCTCCTTCTGCTGCTCCCGCCACCAGTCGCGAAAACTTTGCTGAGGAACCGGCACGAGATCGCGTGCCGTGGTCCAACCACTTAACATGCCGGGCAACGAGTCGATCACTCCCTCATGCACAAACGGCTTTTGTCCACGTCTCGCTAAACGTTGCGCCTGCTCATAGCGTTTGGGGCTGGCAAAGATACGTGCCAACTCTCGCATTGCCAGTGCCTCAGGATTGAGAGGGGATGCCTGGCTCGTCACCTGTCCACGCAAATGCAGCAGCACGTCGGGAATGTTGATCTTGACGGGGCACACCTCGTAGCACGCTCCACACAGCGTGGAGGCATAGGGCAGCGTCTTGGCGTTTTTGACATCAAGCAGTTGTGGTGTCAGGATAGCGCCAATGGGACCGGGATAGACCGAGCCATAGGCATGTCCCCCTGTGCGCGAGTACACTGGACAGATGTTGAGACAGGCACTGCATCGGATACACTGCAGCGTTTGCCGCCCCACATCATCGGCTAACACCTTTGTCCGTCCGTTGTCCAGCAACACCAGATGGAACGCTTGCGGGCCGTCCCCTGGCGTCACACCTGTCCACATGCTTGTATAGGGATTCATGCGCTCGCCCGTTGAACTACGGGGCAAGAGTTGCAGGAAGACGGCAAGGTCGGCAAAAGTGGGTATGACTTTCTCGATGCCCATCACCGTGATGAGCGTCTGGGGCAATGTCAGGCACATGCGTCCATTGCCCTCGCTCTCCACCACACACAGCGTTCCGGTCTCTGCAACAGCAAAGTTGGCTCCACTTATAGCGACTTGAGCCGAAAGGAACTGCTCACGGAGGTACCGACGTGCAACGGCTGCTAATTGCTGCGGTTCGTCCGTCAACTCCTGCCCCTGTGCAATTGTGCGACGAAAGAGATCACGAATTTCACTCCGATTTTTGTGAATGGCAGGCACCAAAATATGCGAGGATGTTTCACCCGCCAATTGAATGATGAGTTCGGCAAGGTCAGTCTCGATAGCGTGAATGCCCGCTGTCGCGAGCGCTTTATTCAGACGAATTTCATCCGTGGTCAAGGACTTGACCTTCACCACATGATCCGCGCCTGTTGCGCGCACAATCTCAGTGATAAGACGATTCGCCTCTGCCGCGTCTCTTGCCCAATGCACCTGCCCTCCCGCTCGTTGCACCGAGGCTTCCAGTTGCAGGAGGTACTCATCGAGGTGACACAACGTCCGCGCCTTGATTGCAGCACCAGCATTCCGCAGTGCCTCCCAATCAGGCAATTCTTCCACCACGGAGGCTCTTTTGCGCCGGATAGTGCTCGTCGCCTTGCCCATATTGCGACGTAATTGACTATTGGCAAGTGCCGACTTCGCGGCTTGAGGAAACATGGGTAAGGATTTCGTCGCCATCACAACGACTCACTTTCTGTCTGTGCCAGGATTTCGGCAACATGCACGGTCGTGACTCCTGCACGTTGTCGGTGCAAGCCACCACCTATATGAAGTAAACACGAGGTATCAGCAGAGCAGAGAACCTCCGCCCCTGTATCAAGCACACAGCGCGTCTTGTCACTGAGCATGGCAAGCGAGGTGTCGACATTTTTGACGGCGAACGTACCACCAAAGCCACAGCACTCGCGCGAGTTGGGCAGTTCCACGAGATCAATGCCTTTCACCGCTCGCAGAAGCTGTTCGGGAGCATCACCCACATGCAACACACGCAGGCTATGGCAAGTGGGATGATAGGTCACGCGGTGCGGATAGTATGCTCCAACATCGGTAATGCCTAGTCGCTTGACCAGAAACTCGGACAGCTCGTAAACACGAGGAATGAGATCTTCAACTGCGTGCACTAGTCCCTTGTCACCTAAGAGCGCTGCTGCTTTAGGATACAATTCACGTACCATTCCTACGCACGAAGCTGAGGGTGCGACAATGACCTCCGCATGCTTGAACACCTCCACAAAGTGGCGGACAAGTGGAATCGTTTCGCGTTGGTAGCCCGTATTGAAGTGCATTTGACCACAGCAGGTCTGCGCCTCTGGAAAGTCCACCGTGTGTCCTAGACGACGAAGAAGCCCTGTCGTGGCAATTCCCACGTTGGGAAAGAGTGTATCATTGAAGCAAGGAATGAAGAGTGTTACGTGCACCAACCCATCCTTTCAGGAAGTATCTGTCATGCACATCGTCTGAAAACGCTGCGCAGCTTCACTCCACCGTGCATGGTGAGCAGTTCGCGGGACAAAAACCTTTGTAGGCACATTCTGTGCCACTATGCGTACTTCTGTCAAGGTATGCAGTTCTCCCAGTTCCACCAATTGCATCGAGGCATTGCATCCTCCACGCCTACTTCCAGATTGCTCTTTCCATGCCGTAAAGGGACCATACTGACTCTCGACGGTAAAAACGGTTGCAGCGGCAAGCCAAATATACCAGGCAGGAGTGTCCACAGTTAGTATGTGAGGTACGCCGTCTTGTAGATAATAGAGTGTGCTTTCCCGAACAATGGGATGTTGTCCAGTTCCAATACGTAGTTCCCGAACATGAAAGTTCAGGCTTAAGAGCCTGCACGTGTATTACGCTCTCTACAACACGTAAATAGTTCCCGAACATACAGTGTACTGTTCGGGAACTCACTAAGCCAACTTCTTTGCCCACTGCCTCTCTTGGTAGACTCCTATACTACTTTTGAGGTCCCAGAGCGAGTTCCGCCATCTGTCCAAATGAAGCAATAACATCGGCATGACTTTGATCGTTGCTCAATTCACGATAGATAGTTGCAACAGTAACTGCAATGCGCTCACTATCTGTCCACCCGGCAAAACGGTCGAGTGGAATTGACTTCGCAGCCTCAAATGAGGGCATTCCAGCCTCATACCGTTTACACGCTTCATCGAAGACATATTCAAGATAGCTTTGAAACTGCGTTACTCCTTGTTTATCAGTAATGGGACCGTGTCCAGGAACAATTGTCTCAACATCAAGCGTAAGAATGCGCTCACATGCTCGTATCCAGTTGCTCACAGGACCAGACCACGCAATAGGATGACCGCCAATGAAGAGAATATCAGCCGTGAAGACGACATGATCGCTTGGAACATACACCAAAGTGTCACCAAGAGTGTGTGCTGGACCAACCTCAATCAAATGTACCTCCTTGTCTCCAACCTTCAGGTTGAACGTCCTCTCGAAGGTCTCCTTAGGAGGTGTCAAAGTAATATTATCGAACTCGAACGGTGCAAAGCAGTACTCAATAAATACTTCCAGTTGCCCCATTGACGGTGCCTGCTTCATCATGAGAGCAAGCTGGGCAGGAGGAGTTTCTGTTAACATTTGCTGCGTGGTACGTGTAGACGCAATGATGCGGGCATCCGCCACTAGCTCATTGCCATAACAATGATCGCCATTGGCATGTGTGTTGACAAGCATATCAATATGCGCTGCTGCACGAACGGATCTGCGCATCGTATCGAGCATCTCTTGCGTTAGTTTCAAATCAAAAAGTGTATCGACGAGCAATGATGCCTCGCCATTAACAATGAGACCAGCATTGCTCCATCCGCACGAACCATTGGGCTGCAGGTATGCATAAACCGAATTGCCTAGATCATGTAGTCCTTTGGTAAATGCCCATTTGCTCATACTGTTCCTCTTTCTTGCTTACTCTGCTGTACCGCTTCATTGTCAGCGCGTGAATGGAGAAGTAGAGAGTTCAATCTTTCTACTTCTCAAGAAGGTTGCCCCATCGTCGCTTTACAAGGGGATGGCATCCACCCTGTAGGGAGGGGAGTTCCAATCGTATTGCGCAGGACACCAACTTCCTCCACCTCAAGTTCTACCACGTCACCCGCCTGCAGCATTTTTCCCAGCTCCAAGCCACATCCAAAGCCAACTGTTCCCGATCCAATTACTTCCCCAACCTGAATTCCTTCGCCTTTAAAAATATAGGCAATTAGTTCTTCAATACTCCACATCATATTCGCACTCGATCCACGTGACCATTCTTCGCCATTCACGCGCGCCACCATCGTCAGGTTATGTACATCAAGTTCGTCAAGCGTTGTGAACCACGGTCCCAGCGCGGTCGCAAAATCCTTGCCTTTTGCCGGCCCCAGAAGACCTTGCATCTCGCGCACCTAGTAATCGCGTGCACTAAAATCGTTCAAGAGAGTGACACCAAGCACGTACGAGAGTGCTTGTTCCGGTCTCACATCTTTTCCCGACCGTCCAACCACAAAGCCGAGTTCCAATTCATAGTCCATCTTCTGAGTATAATCGGGCCAAGGAACTTCTGACTCATGACCGATAAGGGTAAGAGGATTGCCCTTGTAGTACAACGGCATTTCATAATACTCATGAGGAACTTTGCCCAGAGCTTTGGTGAAGGAGTTTTGGAGATGTTGCTCGAAGACGAGGCAGTCTCGCATCACTGGTGGATCAATTGGTGCGAGTCAGCGTACTTGTTTTAAGGGCAATAGGGCGTGATCGTCCTCGACAGAGGCAACAGTCGTCTCTACAGCGGCAAGAAAGGTTGGTCCAGCGGCAAGCGCAGCACTCATGCTTGCTGGATAGTAGGCAGAAGCTAACCGGTGCGCGGCCTCTTCCGAAGCTCCTATGTGTACCAGTCGTTGATATTCAGCAGTTGCTACGTCAATCACACGCTCATGTTCTGGTTGAACAACTACGAGACGTGGTATCGACCCTTCAAGGGATTGACGAAGAATACGACCTAATTTCATGTGCTTTCTTCCTTTCTAAACGACGTTGCCCATGTACCCATATCACGGAGAAGGTGCTTCTGAATCTTCCCAACAGAGGTCCTAGGCAGTTCCTTAACCAGAAACTGGCGTTCTGAATGATGAGAAGCGCGATTCGCTAGCATATTTGCTACAGTTCGATTGCCAACGATACTTAAAAAGTATATCGCTTTTCTCCGCAAACGGCTCTTTCTCTCGCCCTACTAGATGAAGGCAACATTGTATGAGTAGGTCTCACTTTATTATACTTTAGTATAGTATTATACTAAAGTATAATAAAGTGAGACCTACTGTCAAGCCTCTTACTTCCGTCAAATACGCTATAATAAAGCAAGAAACTAGTCTGAGGTATAGATGAACGAGAGGATAATGAGGAAAGAGTCTTTAAGTGAGAAAGCTATAGAAACAGGAAACGAAAGCCATCAGCATATACAACTCACCCGCCAAGAACGGCGCAAACAGGAAACACGTCAACGCCTGTATACTGCTACTCTCTCGCTTTTTCTCGAACAAGGGTATGACGCAACAACTATTGATCAAATTGCAGAGCGAGCAGATGTGGCACGAGGAACCGTCTTCAATCACTTCGCTCAAAAAGAAGACTTTATTGTGTATTGGATTACAGTGCGTCGTATGAACCTTCTGAAACAATGGCAAAGCGAGGCGTTCCGATCTGTTGATGCAGCTATGCAACTCACTCGATATATAGAAGTACTTGGCCGAGTGAATGAGGAGGAGCGAGAGGTTACGCGAATGCTCATCACAGCCTGGATAGGAATAGGGAAATACCTTGAAGATACTTGGCTGCTAGAGATATTTACTGCTTCGATTCAGATGGGTCAAGAACAGGGTGCTTTTCGTCGCGACATCGACTCATTTGAGGTCGCTTCCCTGCTTCGCTCCATGTACTTTGAAACGTTGTACCATTGGCTAAAAGAGGATAAGCAATTCCTCGTTCCCCTAACAGAAGTCCTGCTCCGTAAACTCGATATTGTTCTACATGGAGTTGCTCTTTGACGAAACTGAGGGAGAGAAAACATTTTCTTCTCTCCCTCTTAGACTGTTAGAAGCTTCCACCACCTCGATTGTTCATCATATGTTGCGCCACGGCTCCCACGAGTCCGCCTAACATCCCTTGTCCCATTGAATTCCCTCCCATTCCCCCCTGCCCAAGCATCTGGGATAACATGCCTGGCTGCTCCTGTCCCACCTGATGGAAGCTCTGTGCCATCCCTTGTGGATTGCTGGGATCGAAACCATAACCTTGAGGCATCTGCTGGGCAAACTGTTGACGCTGGTCGTAGGGCATTTGCTCAAAGTGCTGCTGATAGACTTGCTGCTGCGTGTCAGCAGGCGCGTTCTGCATGAACTGCTGCATATGTCCCATCGCCTGATTCTGATCAATGCCATTATAATCACCAGATTGGTACGCTTGAGAATACTGCTGGTACGTTTGTTGATTGTTTTGATCAAAAGGCCACATATCTGTTCTCCTTGAGAGACACTCTCTCATCTTATAAAAGTACTTCCGCTCATCTTTGACGGGATTAATTGTGATGTGTATTTCATTAAAGAGCACGTACTACAGTAAAGTGGCGTTTCACTTTTGATGAAGTCTTATCATTTCATAATAAAATAGTTTCAGAATATTAGAATGCGTTACATATATGCGCCTTTGTCATCAGGAGTACCGAAAGTGTACATGCTCTGCTTGTTGTACTCTCACTTCGAGACCTGAGTTCTCTTCTGAAAGAACAAGAAAACGCCGGGCGTTTTCCCACCCGACGTTTGTATCTGGGAGATGCGCACTATGCGACCTCATCCTCTTGCGTAGTGACACGAGATGCTACATGTGGTGCATTGTATCGTGTCCGTAGAGAAGCAGGGATACGGTAGACATCGCGTATAAGCCCCACGCGCTCAAGGACGAGGATAAGATAACCGGAGAGATCGAACTGCCACCAGTGCAGACCATGAAAGGCCGAGCGTGGGAAGGCATGATGGTTATTGTGCCAGCCTTCACCAAAGCTGAGCAGACCAATAAGCCATTCGTTCCGACTCCGGTCTTTGGTCTCAAACTCACGTCTACCGAAGGTATGACAGATGGAATTGACACTCCAGGTGACATGATGCGTCAAGAAGATGCGAACCAGTCCTCCCCAGAGAAGGCCAGTCCAGCCGCCAATTGCGAAGGGAATGAGCAGCGAAAGCACAACCCACAGGAAAAAGGTCCGACTCACAAAGACAATCATGGGGTCTTTCAGCAAGTGACGGCAGTAGAACGCAGGATCAGCGGTGGCATCTTTGAACAACCAGCCAATATGCGCGTGAAAAAAGCCCTCGACGGGACTATGGGGATCGCCCTCTTTATCAGCATGGGCATGATGCTTGATATGTGTTGCCGCCCACTCCAACGCCGATCCTTCGAGCGACATGGACGCAAGAACGAGGAGCAGAAACTTTATAGCAGGATGAGCTTGAAAACTGCGATGGGTCAACATTCGATGGAAACCCATTCCTACCCCGAGAATGGTCAAGGAATACATGACTCCTAACAGAACTAGATCAGATATGTGAACTGCACGTTCCCAAAGCAAGTACATTGCGAAGACGGTTGCGAGGAAGGGAACAACGACAGCAGCAAGGACCGCTGCTTTATAGGACTTGGATTGCATGAAACCTCCGTGTGATAGTGCCACGAAAAAAGGCACATACATAGGAGCATTCTCGAAGCGAATTTGTTTCATGACACTCCAAAGAGGGAAAATACTCTCTTAAAATGATGGTCTTTGCTAAGAGGAACTCCTCATGAGAGGAAGTTCGTGGTCGAAATTGTAGTAGAACGTCTGGTAGGGTTCCCTCAAGGCGATCGCATCATGAACTACCTCTTCTGGTTCTACCTTCTCGACCAGGATGCATGCAATAAAGTCCGCGATCGTTTCCATCTCTGCCTCGTGCATCCAAGACGAGTAATTTCAATGGTGCCGATACGAAGACCTCCTTGATGGTACCAGCCGGTAGGTTCATCACCCGGAATGAGATTGTTATTGGTGAGTAAGATTTATGAAATTAACTTATTCTCATACCT
>CAXTCR010000163.1:0-9119 GCA_964242555.1 uncultured Ktedonobacteraceae bacterium | reverse complement strand
GTATAGGCAATGAATTGCCCAATTTGGACGCGCTGAAGCTGGTCCCTACGAAAACACTTCGGTTTTCGTAGGGACCAGCTTCAGCGCGTCTGTTTGTGGAGCCGATTTATCGGATATACGCTTCCTCAGCGTTTGCCACGCGCCTCACGTGTAAGTGTCATGACGAGGACGGCGAGGACGGCGGTGATGAGAATGCCACCGGTCGCGCTACGTAAGGACTCGAAGGTGTCGACATTGTTGATGACGATGAGAACGGCAACGATGAGCAGGACGCCGATCAGGATAATCATATCACCGACAAGAAAATTATAGATCGCTTTGATTACGTTCATGATGTCACCTCTTCCTGAATGGCCTGTGTTCCCTCGATACTGCTTGGAGTCGCTGGGCGTCGCTTGGTACTCTTTAGCCACTGGACGAGGACGAAGGACGCAAGCAGGTAGAGAGCGGCCAGGATAAGAATAAAGGCGTCGGCAAAGGGCCACTCGAAGTGGACTCCACTCGTTGGGATACGCATACCCTCGCCTGCCCAGAAGGTACCGAACGAGGTGAGCATGATACCCACGACGAACTTGAGTGTGTTTTCAGGCACTTGTTTGAGTGGAGCGCGTACCACGAAGCCAAGCAGAATGACAAGCACACCCGCGACAGCAGCGCCAATCGCGGCAGAGGTGATACCGAGTGATCGAGAAGCAGCATTCGTTGCGACACTACTGCCAAAGGTAATCACGATAAAGGCAACTTCAAGCCCCTCAAGCAGCACAGCTTTGTAGGACATCGCGATACCAAAAGGCTCGTAACGGGGTGTGATAGCTTCACCACGAGCGCGTAGTTCGGCCCGCGTCTCTTCATAAATCGCCTCTTCGTCGTGTAGAGCCTTGAGACCGCTATAGCGCAAAATAGCTTTCTTGAGCCATTTCAAGCCAAAGAGAATAAGGATGACACCTACAACAAGTCGAAGAACATTTAAGGGCACAAACTGTACGAGCGCAACGCCAAACGTAGCGATAATAAGTGCAAGCGTAGCCGCAGCAGCAAAGGCACCAGCAAGTGAGCTACGCCAGTTAATTGTGACTCCTACAACCAGGACAATAGTAAACGCTTCGACGAACTCGACCGCGGAGGCGAGAAACGCCGCGGTAGCGACCGCCCATTCCATGCGATACTCTCCTATTTTTTTGACACATGACGAAGAATGGTAGACCTTGATGCATACCACTCACTCTTAGATACGAATGCTCGCATGGAATGGCTACATGTTTTACGCGCTCTTTGTGGAGATAAGTTGTAACCACGTACGAGGGACCTCGGTCAAGCCTAACTCCTGACCCGTCTGATACACGGCGTTTTCTAATGCGGCGGCACCAAACGCGAGTGGAACTCCTGGCAGCGCGCCCTCGATAAACAACCAGTACTTTCCAAGGTCTCGCCACGCGTCGAGCGACATGATGGCGTTGTTATACGAGATATCTACCTCGCCAAATCCACTTTGCTGAAGGGCCGCGACATACTCTTCGGGAGTAAACCACTGCATTGCGGTAGCTTTTGCCTCACGTGATAGGCGGACCTCTGGATGCTCTTTTTTGAGCCAACCAACTGCACGGCGCGTCCAAAGGCGGTAAAATCGCTCAGTTCCCTCAACATATGTGCCCTGATAGAATGCGCTGTTGCAAGCAAAAATACCGTTAGGAGCTAGTATTTGTGCCATATGACGAAATGCGTCAGGTTTATCAGGCACAAGGTGGATCGCGTTACAGAAGAAGGCAGCATCAGCATTCTTGACAATACGAGGCAGGTCGGTAACATCGCCCTGCAGATAGTTGGTCTGCAACTGTGGATACTCTGTTTCCATTGCCTTACTTGCAAGTCGTACAGCCTCAGCTGATGGATCAACGCCGACAATGCATGTACGTTCTAAGAGTTGATGACGTGCCATTTCTTCCGCGATGAGACGCGAAATCGCTCCGGTGCCACATGCCATGTCGACAATGGTGATTTGAGCAGAGGCGCTTGTGCCAATCCCTTGTTTCTTCACAAGGTGCCCTATGGCTCGTTGAACGAGGAGACGATTGACCTGAGTGTAGAAGTCGTGCGCGGCAAATGCTTCAAACGTGAACTGATTTGTTTCGTTCGTTTCAATTAAACCCATTCTTTTTGCCTTTATGTATGGAGGGGAACATATGTTGTCTATTAGAGCATGCTTGCATACATTTTGTTTCGTCAATTTTAGGAGTAAGAGACGAGTTAAAGATGCATCGACGCTCCACCATCGACGCTGATAACCTGCCCTGTGATAAAGGCGGCATCAGGTGAGCAGAGAAAAGCGACCGTCCCAGCAACTTCCTCTGTTGTGCCAGAGCGTTTAAGAGGAGCGGTTTCAATAAGAAACTTTTGCTGGTCCTCGGTTAACGTAGAGGTGAGTTCGGTTGGAATGTAACCGGGGGCAACGGCATTTGCTGTAATGTTGCGAGTCGCCATTTCGCGTGCGGTTGTCAGGGTCAAGGCAATAATGCCAGCTTTTGAAGCGGCGTAGTTTGCTTGTCCGGCAGGACCAAGGATGCCTGCAACCGAGGTAATATTGACGATGCGGCCCCAACGCGCCTTCATCATTGGACGCAGCACGGCTTTTGTACACAGAAATGCAGAGCGCAAGTTGCTGTCGATGACATGCTCAAAGTCGGCAAGCGACATTTGGAGAATGAGTTTGTCGCGCGTGGTCCCTGCGTTATTGACTAACACTGTAATAGGACCAAGTTCTTTTGTTGCTTCTGTGAAGAGGCGTGTAACCTCCTCTTCCTGCTGTACATCGGCCTGAACTGTAATACACCGGCGTCCCAGCGCTTCTATGCTCGTTTTTGTCTCATTGGCAGCACTCGCATTACTGCGATAATTGACAACGACATCCGCACCAAGCTTTGCAAGGCGTTGGGCGATTGCGCGTCCTATGCCTTGTCCACTGCCTGTTACTAATGCGATTTTGCCCGTTAGCGGCATTTGCTGTTCGTCTGTCATGACATGCATCCTCACAAACTATATTGATTTGTCGATAGTATATCATCTTCTCTCTTTTAGCTGTAAGAAAAAAACCGACTCTCGCCTTGTCATTCTGTAGTTATGACAGGCGAGAGTCGGTTCGAAGGAGTCTATGTGCTACTTAACTAGCGTAGCACCCGATGTCACAGTTGTTGCTGCCCTGCGGTCTCGCAGGTGCTGAGGTACGCTGACAACAATAATCCCCGGTCGGAATAACAGGGCAGCTTTCAAGCGGAACGCCGTCTGGTTGTGCAGCAGGTACTCCCACCAGTGCAGGACCACAAACTCTGGCAAGATAACGGTGAGCGTATCATTTGGATGACGCTGATGAACAGTATCAATGTATGCAAGGACGGGGCGAACGAGGGCACGATACGGCGACTCGATAACGAGCAGGTGGGTTTCCTCCATGTCCGAAAAGTTCTTCTGCCATGTATCCCACTCCGCCTGGATGCGTTTGGCCTCGTCCTCGCTCATGCAGACGTGCACTGCAGTCACATGCGGTGAAATGGAGCGTGCATACGCGAGGCTTTGCTTGCTCGCACGGTCTAATCTATCAATTGGCACAACAATGCGATGGTGAATGTCGCTTGGATTAATTGGGATGTCGGAGGTGCGTTCACGAGCAACATACGTATAGTGCTTGTAGATGCTGAGAAACATCCAGACGAGTAGGGGGATGAGCAAGACAACAACCCATGCACCCTCAAGAAATTTGGTCACGGAAATGACGGTTGCCACAACGAGGGTCGCGAATGCTCCGGTGCCATTGATGATGAGACTACGCAGCCATGTTTTATGCTCTTTACGCAAACGCCACCAGTGCATTACCATGCCACTCTGTGAAAGGGTAAACGAAATGAAAACGCCTACCGCAAACAGGTTAATCAGCGCATTTGTGTTCCCCTTGAAGACAACCAGGAGCAAGCTTGCCAGGACCGCAAGCACGACGATGCCGACCGAAAACGCGAGACGGTCGCCGCGAAATGCAAACTGGCTTGGCAGAAAACGATCACGAGCCAGGAGCGAGGCTAGACGCGGGAAGTCGGAATAGCTTGTTTCAGCCGATAGCGTGAGTATACCGAGTGTTGCAAAGGTGAACACTGGATACATAAAACTGAGGGGACCTGAAAAGACAATTTTAGAAATTTGGTCGATCACTGTTGGCGTACCCGACGAATATGCTTCGACTGCGTATGTCATGACCAGAAGGGTAATGCCAAGAAAGAGTGTCCCAAGAATAGCCGCCATCCACGTCAGCGTGATTGCGGCATTGCGTGTCTCGGGTTTTTTGAATGCTGGTACGCCGTTGGAGATGGCCTCGACACCCGTCATCGCGGAACAACCTGTAGCAAATGCACGCAACAGGAGGAATAGTGAGAGAGGTTCATTTGCCGCTACGTACGGGAACGTACCAATTACTGGTTGATGTTTGAATATATATGCCTTCACCAGTCCTACGACGATAAGCAGTATGGCCGTGGCTACAAAAAAGTAGGTTGGGATGGCAAAGATTGATCCCGATTCGCGTACGCCACGCAAGTTGATGATAGTAATTAAGAGGACAAGTGCAACGTCGATCAGCACAATATATGGTGTTAGCCCTGGAAAGAGCGATGCAAGGTTCAGTACTCCTGCGGCAACACTCACTGCAACATTGAGTACATAGTCGATGAGCAGTGCGGCGGCGGCGGTGAGGCCAGGGATTGTACCAAGATTTTCTTTCGCAACAATATACGAGCCGCCACCATTTGGATAGGCGGGAATGGTTTGGCGATATGAGATAGCCACGATTGCCAGGAGTGCTACAATGACGAAACTGATTGGTAGTGTCATCCACAGTCGCGACGAACCGGCTAGAACAAGATTAATTAATATAGCTTCAGTGGCATACGCAACCGACGAAATCGCGTCAGAGGATAGCACTGCCAGTGCCTTGAACTTGGTCAGGCGTTCCTGCTCGGCCATCGCGTTAGAAATTGGCGCACCAATCAAGATATGCTTGAAGGCATATAGTGCCTTACCGACTCGTCCTTCTGGAATATTGACCTCTTCAGTAGCCTCAAGCACGCCGTTGCTCACCCGGCGCAATACTGGGTGGCTAGTATGAGCATCCGAGATATGGACCTGTATATTCTGAGGGTTTGCCCTCAAGCTCTCCTGATATGTTAATGGTGGTAGGGGTAAACGTACATCAAAGCTACCCTTCGTTGGCGTTGGCGAGATATCTTTATGGTCACGAGGACCTAAAAGTGGTACTGTTCGTAGCTGCCTATCTGGTGAGTCAGTGGATTCGGTAGGCATGTATTCTCCTTTTTAGAGTGTGTTAGAAATGTCCCTACTCCGTTTTTGTTAGAGGTTAGGCTTACTTCTATTCTAGCATGATATATGCTACATGTAGAGTATACGCTTGTGTAGATAAAAAAAGACTACAGATACTCAGGCGAGACCTCAAAAAAGTCTCAATGAGCAGTTATGTAACCTAGAATTCGTAGGATAAAGTGGTAAGGGATGTTACGTATTGTTCACAAATTCCAATGGAAAAACGTGCTACAGACAGTATATTAAATTTAGGTAACTAGAAAGCGTAAATATAGAGTGAGTAAGAAAATTGTAGGAAGAGTGTGGCCTTTCCTGGTGTTAGCCGGGCAAATCTATAGTAACGTAAAAGCAATGCGTAATTATGAGTCTCTACCAGAAATACTGCCGATTCTACATGATGACAAGGTACGGGCCGAAGATTTTCCGGGTGTCTCAATTATTGTGCCTGCGCGCAATGAGGGGGCGAATATTGGGCGACTGTTGGATTCGTTAGTGCGCCAAAGGTATCCGCGTTATGAAGTAATTGTTGTCGACGATGGCTCAACCGATAACACTGCTGCTATTGTGCGGACATATCCGGAAGATGTTATACGGCTTATCTCAATAGATGGACTACCGGATGGATGGACGGGTAAAAATCATGCGTGCTGGATGGGGGCAAGTTTGGCGCGCTTTCCCTGGCTCTTGTTCGTTGATGCCGACACCGAACTTGCTCCATTTGCCCTACGTTCGACCATGCGTTTTGCTTTAGAGCAGAACGTACAAGCATTGTCGTTGTTCCCACATCAACGATGTGAGACCTTCTGGGAACGTTTACTCCTACCTTTTGCGCTCCAACAGTACTTTGTGGGCACGAATGCGCGGGTAAACGAGGCGGATGGTCCTGCGCTCGCCAATGGTCAGTACTTTTTAATCTCCAAGCATGCCTATGAGCGTGTGGACGGACATGCCGCCAACGCGAACAGCATCATTGACGATGTGGCCCTTGCGTTTAGCTTGAAACGCGCAGGGTTTGTCCCGTTAGCCTGTCGGGGGGAAAGGCTTGTATCTGTTCGCATGTATACAAACTTATGGCAGATTGCGAATGGGTTTGGGAAAAATATTTATCCCTATCTACAAGAAGCGCCAACGACAGGTATACAAAGCGTAATGAGTAGTACGTTTGCCGCAGCGGTCGCACTACTATTCGCCGACGCGCGACGGGAAAAATCTTATACTTTATTGCTTATGGCGCTTCTCGCATATGTTGTGCAGGTAGGAAGTATGCTCTCGTGGTTCAAGCACTTCCGTATCTCGTTGTGGCATGCGCTTTTAACACCACTTGCAGCACTTACCTTTCTTGCCATTGCGATCAATTCGTTGCTACACACCCTGTTTGGGCGTTCACTGGCGTGGAAGGGGCGAAGCTATGCAACACATAAACAAGGACCCTCACAGTTTATGTCGTCTTCAAGGGCAGAACGGCAGAAACGTACATCCACCAGTAGTGCTACCTCAAAGCAGATAAACACTCTTGTAGCACTACCTGTGCTGTTCACAGTTGTTGTGTCGGTACTTTCTTGTTCAGTCTGGCTTTTCAGCGAGAAAAGGCGCACGTATTAAACTGCGTGAACTTGGCTTCGTCCGTTCAGTTCATCCTGAGATGTAGGCGTACCGAAGGTATCTGTACGCCTACCCTGCTGTGCTGACAGGTGAAGTTCTTCCAATAAGCGCAACGTCTCATTCGATGGTGCTGGCATCCATGATGGAGTAGGAGTGTGCTCCGTACTATCAGCTTCAACAAAAGCAGTATCTTCGAATGTATCTGGAATAGGAGTTTGTTCCTCCAGCTTTGTGACTGGTGTTGCGGGAATAGCGTTAAGACTCTGGGCGCGAATAATGTCATACGTCGAAGCGGAGGGAACGGGAGTTGAGGACGGAGGCAACGTGTATTTGGATGTGCTTGGGACTCGTGGCAGCGTGATGTCCTTTTCTTCGTCGAATTGCGTCGTGGAATCATGAATCGTTGTAATGATCTGCTCGGTTGTCAAGTTTCTTATCTTCTGGAGTTTTGCGCCAAGCAGGATGGCATCGTTGAGGTCTGCGACAAGTACATTCGCGCCGATAAGAGTAGCCTCGCGCAAGTCGGCATGCATGAGATTTGCTCCGGAAAGATCAGCACCCGAAAGGTCAGCACCGGCAAGGCATGCGCCCGAGAGATCGGCCATAAAGAGGTTGGCATCGACAAGCGTTGCACCTCGAAGATTGGCTCCCGCTAAATAGCGACGTGAAAAGTCACGTCCCGAAAGATCGGCACCTTGTAGCTGTGCTGGAAGGATATTGGCCTGAGATGCTTGGCGATGCGTATGTTCTGTGGGAGGGAGTGAAGCTTCTTCCACAAGGAGTAGATGATTGAGCCTGTGCTCCAATGCGGCATGTTGTGTGACCATCTCGTACCGGTGCTCCAGTTCTTGCTTACGCTGGATGTCTTGCTCTTCCCACTGTTGCCACTTCCGCTGTACTTGTCGAAGATTGTCAGCAATCGTTTGCTCTAGTACGAGAAAACGCTTTTCTTGCTGCTCCTGCCATTGTTGCTGGCGCGCCTCCTGTGCGTGCTCCCAACCCTCTTGTTGGATGATGCTGTTCCGTAGATGACTGCCGTATAGTTTAAGCGCAATATATGACGCGAGAATTGCTACAACTAAACCCACTACACCACCAAGCAACAATGTCCCTAACATAAATCTCTCCCCTGCTTCTCTTATACCCTTGCTCTGCTCTACAGCGCTACAAAAATAGTATGAGTAATGCTATACATGAAAAGGATGCACTTGACTACATCAAATACTATCCTACAAAGAAATAACGATAGACACCATAAATATGATGAGACATGGGTAGAGTGTGCTATTGGGATGAATCCTGGGTATCGAATCTGTTCTCTACAGTAGATAAGTATACAAGAAAAGGACTATGAAATATATGAGCCAGTACGATTATCCTGTACCAACCTCGTTTTTGCTCCAAGAAGAGCAGCGCAAGCTAATTTTGACGTGGAGCGATGAGCATGAGAGCATCCATGATTGGGAGGCATTGCGCTGGGCCTGTCCCTGTGCGTGGTGTGCTGGTGAGGGTGGACAGCCAGGAATGTTACAGGGCAAAAAGAGCTTGACCACTGAAGAAACCACTCTAGTGGATATGCAACCTGTTGGGCGCTACGGTTTAACTCCTATCTGGGAAGATGGACATAAAACAGGTATATATACATACGAAAAGTTGCGTGAAAGCTGCGAATGTGACGAGTGTCGTAAGAATAACACCCAAAAGGTAAGGTTGCGTTAGGATAGTCTTCATTTCTCGTTTTATCTAATAAGACAGAACAAAGGGTTTCCTCTTTTGAGATGCTTCAATGAGAGGAAATCCCAGAGAAATGGGGAAAAATGCTATGCCAATGAATACAGTGACCACTGCACCTCAAGTAACGACGAGCGCTCCACGCCGCACTATCTATATTTCTGGAATGGCTATCCGTGTTATTGTCGCACTCATCATTAGCTGGTTAATTGTAATGGCGTTCTTTGTTACAACAGTTGCTTCACACTAACCCTAATCCCGTAGGGGCTATAATTATGCGAATTAACACATTGAGTTGGTAATAAGCACAACGGACGCCAACAAGGGGCGTTTCCCATAGGTGTTACTTGAAGCTTAAGGCAGGTCTGTGGTTGAGCCAGGGCGCCCGCTGCCTGTATCATTCCCCGAATGCGGCTCGGGGACGCCCCTCC
>CAXTCR010000162.1:0-9122 GCA_964242555.1 uncultured Ktedonobacteraceae bacterium | reverse complement strand
TCATAGCTCATCAAGCAAGCCAAGTTCTGCTAATTTTCTTGCTATTTCGTACGCATCTTTTCTATCACCTTCTTTACGTCTACCAACTAGCACAACCAACACTATAACCTGCTCTTCTTCTAGCTTGTAAATGATGCGGTAACGCTGTCCTATTGCTCGTACACTATAATAGCCACTCAATGTATCCTCGAGCGGCTTTCCTTGTTTTTCAGGCTCGATATCAAGCTTTCTAAGCCGTACTTTCAGCGCCTCCTGTATTCGCCGGTCTGTCACGCTCGCTAATTGATCTATAACTCGACTTGTAACCACAACATTCCATCTCTTTACCCCCATCCCAACTCCTTAAATGCCTCTTCTAAAGAAATAACCCTTCCCGCCTTGATATCTTCTACGCTTTCGCGAAAAGCCTTCATTGCCTCTTCATCTTGTTGAATCTCTATTGTCTCCAAGAGAGCATCTAAGGTTTCTCGTAGAACTTTGTACGTTTCGGCTGATAGTATTGTCATAACTGGTTTACCATATCGAGTCACGTTAACCACATCCAGACCTTCCTCAAATTGTTCTGGTAACTGGGTGAGTTCTCTCTGTAGTTCTGATATTGAGAGCGTTTGTTCAGACATACTGAACTCCTTATTATGCTAGAAGTTATATAACATTTTATATAAGAGTATACACAACATTTTTAAAAAGTAAATAGCTATTAGAAGGATGTGCATGTTATGCTGGTACTTGCATCAAACGAGCAAGCACTTGCTCATCTGTACCTTGCGCGGCTTGACAGAGTGACATATAGCTTTGTGTGCCAAAACGTTGCTCTAAAGCGGCAAAGAAGCGCTCGAGAATAACCACATTTGGGTCGTGTAACATCTTACGCAACTGCAACGCAGCAAGCAAGAGCGCGACCCCTTCACGTTGCTGGCCCTGTTGGAAAAGGAGCATACCTAGATTCGTTAAAATCGTGCCTTTGTAATACTGATTTCGCAGTGTATAGGAGAGGCGTAGTGCTTGCAAGTAACAGCTAAGCGCGGGATTGAAGTCCCTTGAGTCGTAGTAGAGCATGCCCATATTGTGTAAGAGAATACACTGCAATTCTATCTCTTGTTGGCGCTGCTGGTCTGGTTGCTGTCGACTGAGAATCATCGCTTTTTCAAAGAGCATGTGGGCCTGTTCATGCTCGCCACGTATACGACACAATTCTCCCTGATTAGCAAGTGTCGTCGCTTCCCCATACGTATCCTCGGTTTCACGTTGAATAGCCAATGCTTGTTCCGCGTAGGTTTGACTCTGCTGTACATTCCCCAAACGCCCATACAGCATCGCAAGATGACTAAAAATTAGGCCTACATCGTGACGATCCAACATACCAAGTGGGGGAACAAGCGTTATGTACAAGGTTATCAATGTACGCCATGCCCCCCAGCGTACAAGGCTTTCGTGTACCCCCTCTTTGAAAAGCAAATTGCAGGCGGGTTGCCATTGTTGTCCTAAGCAAAGGTGCCGTATAGTAGCAAGAAGTGGCTCAATGTCCTGTAACCGGGTGCGCTGCTCTTGAAGCAGTTCCTGTTGCTGCACAATAGCATAATAATAGTCGGCAGCAGCAATATGTCCTGTCACAATCTGACGTGACTCGTCTTGCAATGCGCTTTCGTCCTGAGTCGCATATGGGTCCTCTAGCTGTTCATTTCCCTCAAAATGCCACATTTGTAGGCATTGAATGAGGAGTGGGTGTAAAGAAAAAAAGGCATCGAGTGTGCTGTCCTGTAGCGATTGAACAAGCGAAAGAGAAAGGAGGGTTTGTAGTTCTTGTCCAAGCTGAGCATACAGTCTACTAGATATATCCTCCTGGTTGCTACCTACAGTCGCGGCAATAGCTTCCAGTGAAACTGGTTCGCTAAAAAGGCTTAAGCTGAGGAGTATTTGCTTTTGGAGAGGCGAAAGATACTGGTAGAGCATCGAAAAAATATTCGCGGGGATGTTGCCGCTCCATAAAGGCTGATATTCCCCTGCTAGCAGGAGATAGCCCGGAGCAATACCACTTTGTCGTATGAGCGAGCTATAGAGTAGTAACGCGAATACGTGACCACTACAACGCTCCCACACAAGCGACAATTCCTCGGGCGTCCCTTTTACACCATTCTGCTGTAGCAGTGTCAAACCTTCGGGGATACTTATACTTGCGACCTGATAGACGCGTATCCGTTCCATAAAGCGCTGTTCGTCGAAGGGAATAACAGTGCTCGTGAGCAAGAAACGACTGAAAATTTCGTCTGTTTGTAGCAATGCTAGCAAAAGTTGCAGTTCCCGCGTTGTGAGACCACCATTGCTAGCCAGTAGAGCAAGTAGCTCCTCAAATTGATCGAGTACGAATAAAGCATTCTCTTGTAGCTGTTGTATAGTGTGCTGGACGAGAGAAATTTGCTGTTCTAGCGGTAAGAGGCGAAAATCTGTTACCTGTACTTCAATACCCTGCAAAATCGCGTCAAGGATATCAGAGAGCGTTGTATACTTGTTTATTGTAATCCATACAAGGTAGCGTGGAGCAGACATATTTGCCTGTTGCGCAATAAGTAAACGATGATAGATAAGTGCTGCCAAGGTTGATTTGCCCACACCCGCATCCCCAACAAGCATAACAGTTCTAGTTTGTGCATCAGTCAGCATCTGCTGTATCGTGCCTACATCATCCACTCGCTGCATAACCACATCGGAATTCAACAACGGTGGTGTTGTCTGTACTCCGAAGGCAAAGGATTGCATAAATATTTTCCTACTTTATTTGTCTACCTATCCTAGAGCAAAGTATAACATATTCATGAGGGACGTTAGGGAAAGGTGTAGTCCATTTGGGCTAGAAACGAAAGATGCCACTCGACAATAGAGAAATCATGCTCTGTGATGTAATGATTTTGCCCATTCTCTATACATATGTGTTAGGATAGGGAAGGAAATTTATGTAGAGAGGGCACTTTAGAGTATGCTACGTATTGTATACATGGGAACACCATATTTCGCTGTACCCGCTCTGGAAGCATTGATTGAGCATGCCGCACCCGGAAAGCTCTTACCTGAAGGGTATGAGATTGTTACTGTCGTTACCCGTCCCGATAAGCCTGCAGGACGAGGGCGTGAGATTGTCTATTCGCCGGTAAAACAAACCGCTCTTGCACATAACCTTCCAGTCTGGCAACCCGGTTCGTTTAAAAAGGCCGAGAACAGTGCTGCACTCGCCGCTTTTAGAGCAGACCTCTATATTGTTGCCGCCTTCGGACAAATTCTGCCACAGAGTGTCCTAGATCAGCCTAAACATGGTACGCTCAACATTCACGCCTCCCTCTTGCCCAAATATCGCGGGGCCGACCCTATTGCGGAAGCTATTTTGCAGGGGGAAACCGAGTCGGGCGTGACAATCATGTTACTGGACGCGGGAATAGACACAGGTCCAACGCTGCTCAGTCGCTCTCTTCCCCTTGCTGAAGATGAAACGACGGGAAGCCTCACAACGAAACTAGCCGCGCTCGGAGCACAAGCCCTGTTAGAAGCGTTGCCACAGTGGATTGCTGGCTCCATTACGCCTCAACCGCAAGACGAACTACGTGCTACCCATACCCGTATGTTGCGCAAAGAGGATGGCTTACTCTCCTGGACAAAGCCTGCCGCGGTGCTTGCACGACAGGTTCGTGCTTACACGCCATGGCCCGGCAGCTATACACACTGGAATGGCAAATTGCTCAAAATTCTGGAAGCACACGCGCTTCCTGTTGAGATTGATACGCTGGAACAAACTGTACAACCGGGATTGGTCAGTACACGCGAGGATGCTGCGCATCAGGTGCTTGCAGTGGTGACAGGGTCAGGCTTCTTAATTGTGACGCGCGTCCAATTGGAGGGAAAAAAGGCTATGAGTGCCGAAGAATTTCTGCGCGGCTATGGACAGATCGCGGGGCATATCCTGGGATAAAGACTGGGCCGTCTTCGCGAAGATGGCCCAGTTGTCCTCTTATTCTACAATGTAGCTCTTGCTACATTAGCGTGAGGCTATTGTGCGTGGGCGATTGATGACCGCCGCTAGAGCAGCAACAACCGCGAGTGCAAAGAACGCGGCGGCATGCTTGTAGTGAGCCTTTGTTGGATCGCTGGCGAGCACATGGTAGACGCCAGGAATGACGTAGTATACAGCGATCAGTAGAGCAATGATAGCGACTCCGATGCCTGCATAAAAAATTGTGGTCTTATTCATGATAAAATTGTCCTCTCTTCTTAATTGAACCTTATTGAGCATACATTCTAACGACACAAATTACTGATACTATGAACGATGTATGAGTCGTAGATGTCACACAACTGTAAGCTATCCTCATACACCCTCACTAACAACATCTCCAAGGATTGTTATAGTCCGTTTCTCTCTGTCCTTATAAACATTGTAGGTCAAAGAGAGTGTAGAGGTGGATGAAACCTCTACCGGGCGGTGGCAGTTGGCTTCATAACGAACATGCCAGCGATGCCAGCAATGAGGGCGACGACACCAACGGCGATAACAGCATACGCCTTACCATGGAAGTGCATACCTGCGAACATATAAATACCTGCGAGTAGAGCAATGACACCAAGAGCAATAACGGCATAATATACTGCTGGATTCTTCACGATGAGTACCTCTCCTGTGATTATACAAATATTTTTAGTTGGAAACTTTCACTTCTTCAAAGCTCCTACGCTATAATAAACGAGGTACACGAACTGTGCCAACTGTTCTGATACAATTTAGCCCTTTTGGGTATTTCTTCCCGTTAAACTCTATTCTTGAACACTGTGAAGAACAGGATCAGCGCGACAAGTCCTGCTATCCAACAATAATAGGCAAAGGGATCAAGACGACCGGTTTCAAAGTGCTTCATTAAGAACTTTGTGCTAAAGTATGCTGCTACTCCCGATACAATCATCCCTAATACAATCAGAAGAAGCTGTGAGGCTGGCTGTGTAAAAAGAAGTGGTACCTCGATGAGCGCCGCAGCAAGAATAATGGGAGTGCCGAGCAGAAACGAGTAGCGTGCGGCGTCTTCGTGTGTTAGGCGTACACCCAGCCCTGCGACAATCGTCATGCCGGAGCGCGAAAAGCCTGGAATGAGTGCTAATGCCTGAGCAGAACCAACGATAAGCGCCTCTTTCCACGAAAGCGATGCCAGTGGGCGGAAGCGTGCCTCACGCTCTTTAGCATTCATCACCTCAAGCTGTGCCTCGCTCCGTCGCCGTAGTAGCTCTCCTGCAAAGAGAAATGAGCCATTAATTACCAGGAAGGTTGCCGCAATAATAGGCGAGCCAAATAGATGTTCAAGTGGTGTTTGTAGAAACACTCCGATTAAGCCTGCTGGGATGCAGCCAATGATTATTAGCCAGCTCACCCAACTTTCTGTTCCTTGCTTGACCTCACCCTCTTTGACGCTTGTGATAACTGTCTGTACTACTTGCAGCCATTCACGCCAAAAGAAGATCAGTAAGGCAATGCTGGTGCCAAGGTGTAAGGCCACTATCAGTGGCAGAAAACAACTGCTTCCACCACATTGTGTTCCGCCTTGAATATCACCCCATCCAAATACTCCTGGCAGGATTACGGTATGGCCAAGGCTGCTAATAGGGAAAAGTTCCGTCACACCCTGAAGCAAGGCCAGAAAGAGAATTTGTATGACGTTTGGCGTTTGCGTGGACGCAGGAGGTACCACAACGACTATGCTTGCGATATGGAATATAGACATGTATAGAATACTCTCTTACTGTAGATATTGTTGCTCGTACTGCTGAAATTCGGCATTTGTCTTCGCGAAGACAGCGTGTCCATCTTTCTTCGTAAGAAAGAAGTAAAAATCGGTGTTTGCTGGCGCAGCCGCGGCTTGCAGACTTGTAAGGCCGGGACTACAGATTGGTGTTGGAGGAAGGCCCTTCACGACATAGGTATTCCACTGGCTGTCGGTCGCTATCTTGCTACCACTGTCATCGAGTGGTTGCCAGTAAGTCTTTGGCGGCGTCTGGGTGTCGCGTGCATATTGTACCGTCGGATCTGCCTGTAGCAAGCCAACTGTTTCATCATTAGGCTTGTAGATACGATTCCAGTAGACGCTGGCAATGTCTCCGCGCTCTTTCACATCGTTTTTCGCTCCCGCCTCACGTTCGACAATTGAGGCGAGCGTCAGCATTTTGTAGAGCGAGAGGTTGTGTTGTGCTGCTAATGTGTCAAGATGATTTTTTGTAATAGTATCCGTCATCGTTTGTAGGAGCAGGCCAACCACGTCACTGGCTGTAGCATCAACAGGAACCGCATAGCTAGAGGGAAAGAGCAAGCCCTCCATACTGCTTCCAGCAGGCACATTTTGCAGTATCTTGTACTTGGCCGCATTTGGAAAGGTATTGATATGCTTGGTATAGTTCAAAAAGTCATTTACTTTGAAATTTGCCAGACCCGCGGTAGAAAATTGGCGTGCGATTTGTTCCAAGCGCCAACCTTCAAGAACGAGCACGCGTATCGCGTCTGGCTGGGCATTTAGCAACTGATCGATGATGTCGCTAATTGTCATGCTGGTGTTCAGCTTTTTATAGATGCCCGCTTCCAGGTGTGTGTCCAAGCCTTTGATGCGTGCCCAAACACGAAAAGCCAGCGAGTTACGAATGAGTCCTTTTTGCTGCAGTTCTGTCGCGATTTGTGCCGTGCTCTCACCTTTTGAGATTTCAAAGGAAATCGATTTGCCATTACCGGCAGTCGTCACTGGCTGAAAAATATCTGCAGTTGTATTCCACGCATAATATGTCACACCAAATATAGCTAAGCCAATAAGTAGTATGGCTATAATTGCGAAACGAGGACCTGTTCTCATATTGCTCCCTCTGTTTGACGGTCTAGGCTATCCAGATAGTCCTGGAGGATAACGGCGGCGGCATAGGCATCAAGCTCCTGCCCACGTTGTCGTCGCTTTGTCTGAGTACGTCGAGTATTTCGTCTGTGTCTTGTACGACCCTCCCCTTTACCCCAACCATCCTCCCACGTACCATCTCGCTCTGCAAGAAGACGCTGTGCCTCTACTGTTGAGAGACGCTCATCCCAAAACGTAACTGGCAGGGTGATATGCTCTTTCAGTCGCTCCACAAATGCTTGCACCCACTGTCCCTGTTGGTGCACCTGACCATCCATACTGATTGGAAGACCTACAACAAGCCCTTCGGCATCGGTCTCTTCTATCAGCCGCTGGATAGCTGCCCACGTCTGCTGCTCATCGCGTGTGACATGCAATGTGGTATAGGGCGAGGCAAGCAAACCACGCGCGTCACAGGTTGCTACGCCAATACGTGCCTCTCCAACATCAAGGGCCATCAAACGCGCCATCTACCCTCACTCTGCTCTCTCTTGTACGCACTACTTGCTTTTCTTCCTTATACGTAGAACGTACTATTATGTTGTTTCCTAACCATATAGGCTATATTGGGTAGCCCACAGAGAAAATAGGTCGATTGTTTCGACCTATTTTCTCTCGTTTGCTCCTTACTTTTTCGGGGATGTTGGTGAGTCCTCTGGTACAAGGTGAACATGTATATTCGCGGTCCTGAATGGCACCCAACTTGGCGACCAACCACCTATTTGTGGTGCTGTGCTAATGTCTGCCTGATGCACACCTGGAATTCTTAACAAAATTGTCTTCGCGTCTTTGACACCTTTTCCGTTAATCTGGTTTTGTACCCCTTGTGTGTTAATCGACGGCACCACGCTAGCAGTAGCATTGTATGCGAGTGTAATGGTGGATTTATTATCACTTGTGGGTTTCACCTGTCCAATGAGCACAGGATGTTTTGCATCGTCTACCACGGTGTAGTTTGGAAGTGTTTTGTCTTGTTTGACAAACATATTCAGTTGCATGATCGACGCCTGCTGCAGATGTGCTACACTGACGACCAGTACGACAACGCTTAATCTCAATTTGGCGGTAAATGTGTTGTCTGGTGTGGGTTGACCAACGGGAGGCGCGTTCTCTAATGTTTCAGATGTAGTCAGTGTTTCTGCTAGATCACCCGGGGCGGTTTTTGTGCCTAACCACGCCTTAAAGGTGTTCTGGAGTGTGTTGTGTAAGCTGGCTTTTGTCGCGTCAATATCTTGTTGTGAGACCGCGGATGACATGCCAACTCCTCCATTACTGGTTGCGTCCCTATTAATCACGGTCAACTTCAAGTCTGAGCCACTGATTTTGTTTGCCATTGCAATCGCATTCAAGCCATCTGGCGGGATAGCATTGATGTTCCCTGCTGCAACGTTCCCACTCGCACCAGCGCTTTGTGCCTGTACTGGTACATCAACGGTGCCACCTGTATTGCTATTTGCCGTATCGACGACGGCCTCCGCCTGTGTCGAGAAGGCAATCCCGTTACTGGTGGTGACAATGGTTCCCGATGGAATAGTGACAAGCGATTTCCCGTTGTTTGCAAAGGTTACTGTTCCTGTAGCTGGCGAAGTGCCAACTTTTGTAGTACCCGTTGCTTTTCCTGTGCCGGTTGCTTCAAAATCTCTGGTCAACTGATCGGCAGGAACAACATCCCCTGTAACGGTCTTCTGCGTGCTGCTATTTACAGCCTTTAGCACAAGATCATGCTTAAAGGATTTAGCGGGAAGTTTGAGTGTAACATCTGCCGATGGCACAAAATAGGCAGGAATTCCAATCAAGAGCAGTAACAAAAGCGCGAGCAAGAGCAAGATTGCTCCAGACCTGCGCGATGATTGATCCGGCAGTTTTTTTGTAGGAGCAGCCCTTCCTGTGCCTGCTCCTTGCGTACGGCGTGTGCCTGCATTTGTGCCCGCTCGCGTCGGCACGTTTGTTTTGGGACGAGCTGTTGGCACTGGACGTGGTGTCGCACCAAGTATTTGTTGCGAAGCACGCTTGCTGGCAGGTTTCTTACTTTCCGTCGGTGTTCTTGGTGTATCAAGCGGGATCGAGTTTCTCGGGCGTGGCGAGACTAGAGGATGCTCCTCCGGTGGTATGATAACGGTTTGCTGTTCCTCGATAGGTGGAAGTGCCACGGGATTATCCAGGTCCTGCTGCCGCTGGGATAATGCACTATTTTCTCTATTTTCACGTCGACTGCTCCGC
>CAXTCR010000161.1:0-9170 GCA_964242555.1 uncultured Ktedonobacteraceae bacterium | reverse complement strand
TGTACCCTCTTCGCTATAGTCACCAGCTCACCTGCACTTGCAGGTGGTTTCTCTTCACGAGATAAATATTACCATAGACCTTGTGGTTTGTCAACACTTTTTTACATTGGTTTCACTAGACATTTAGAGCTGGCTCTTGGCGGCATACGCCATGCAAGGATGAGAAATCAGCCCATTTATTGAGATGCTCCAGAGGTAAGCCCTAACACTCGGCTTTTCGGTGGGGCTGCTGTTTAGCAAGAAGTTGATAAACCTATTGAGAACGTGTAGAGTACGAGAAGAAAGGTAAAGCAGTTAACGGTCTCCAACGACTACTGCCTCCTCGATCTTCATAGACAACAGGCGGGAGATGCTTTCGCGCATAGAGACGCCGTAGAGGGCTTGTGCGACGGTCATAGTGACGCGGTTGTGGGTGATGACGATGAATTGTGTGCGCTGTGCAAGGCGTTTCAGGATGTCGCAGAAGCGGGTTACGTTTGTTTCGTCGAGCGCAGCGTCTACTTCGTCGAGCAGGCAAAATGGTGGTGGGTTGATTTCTAGCAGGGCAAAGAGCAGGGCGGCAGAGACGAGGGCGCGCTCGCCGCCGGAGAGCAGCGAGAGGTCTTGCACTTTTTTACCCGGAGGTTGCACTATCACATCTACACCTGCAGGCATGCTCGATGGGGCGAGACTCTCCTCATCGTTGGCTTTAGCAGAGAGCAGTTCGAGCCGGGCGGTACCTCCATTGAAGAGCGTTGTGAAATGTTCGCGAAAACGGGCGTTGATGGCCTGGAATGTCACCTCGAACTGGCGCGCCATCGTGACATCAAGCTGACTGATGATGGTGTGGAGTTGTAGCGCGGCCTGTTCCATGTCGGCAATCTGGCTTGAGAGAAACTCGAAACGTGTCTTTGTTTCCTCATATAATTGAGGCGCCATGCTGTCGTAGCCACCCATTGCTTTGAGGCGACTACGAAGTGTGTCAACGCGCCGTCGCAATTTGCGTAGCTGTGCCTCTTCATCCTCGGAAAGCGTCCCGTTTTCTACGCGAGGCACACCTTCATTTTCAGAGATTTCGGTGCCCTGCATTTCAGTTGTACTTAACGTTTGTGGATCGTCAACCCCCATTTCCTCACGGAGTTGCTCTAACAGCGCGGTCACGGCATCGCGGGCACGCTGGCTTTCGAGTAAGCAACGGCGATAGAGTGTTTCACCCTCTGTCATCTGCCGCTGCACTTCAACGCGTTGCTGTTCGAGGTTTGCGATCTGCCCATCGACTCCTGTGAGTTCGCCTTCTATTGCTCTCAATGACTCACTTGTTGCTGCTACGTGCGTTCTGTCCCTTTCCAGTTCAAGACGTTGAAGTGTGATTGTTTCTTGCACAACTTGCTGGCGCTGCTCGGTATCTTTACGACGAGTTACCTGACTATCTACCATGCCCTTAAGTTCCTGAGCTTGACTTCGCTGTACGGAGAGTTGTTGTTGAAGAGCCTTCGCTTCCTGACGCTTTACGGCGACATTTGTGCGCACTCGTCCGACCTCATCTTGCTGGCGACGATAGACGATGGCACGCTCTTCCAGTTCGTATTGCAGTTCTTCCACACGGTCCGCTAGACTGCGCTGTGACTTCTCGTGTGCTCTGACACGCTCTTGGGCAGCGACGACCTCTTGTTCGAGGCCAGATACCTCGGCGACCAGTTGCTGCTCGACGGAGGCCGCAAGACTAATTTCTGACTGGGTGCGCTCTAGCTCGCGCTGAGATGTATTGATGACTCTTGTGAGTTCGTTGATGCGGCCTGTCAGTTTTTGCAACTCTTTCTCGACCGCGTTCTGCTCGATACGCCGACCCTCCTGCGCACGTTGTACCTCGCTAAGCATGCTATTTATCTCGTCGATACGGATCTTCTGCTCATCTACTTGCCGTGGAAGCTCGCTCAGTTCGCGTTCATGTGCCAATAGACCTTGCTGACCACTCTCTTTTCCGCCACTTGTGAGCCAACCGTCAACGTGCAACATCTCGCCTTTCAGCGTCACGATTGAGGTAAACGGCAAATCATTGGCCGACGAGAGGCTAAGCGGCAAAGCCCATGCGAACAGTGCTTGTGCCCCTTCAAGCGTACGGGCAATGACGACTCCACGCAGTATTCTACGAAACAAGGCAGTGTACACCGGTTCACAGGAGATAGTACGCCATGCAAAACCAACGATTGCATCGCGTAAAGCTGGTTTTTCGGCGAGGAAACGCTGCAGTACGATTTGTTCCTCTTGCCCCTGTAGCGACAGCGCATTGCTATCGTCATCGTCTCTTTCGAGCCATACGACTCTCGCCTTGCCAGACCCTCCTAAGAAGGAAAGGACACGATAGGCATCATCCAGAGACTTCATTACAACAGCCTGCATATAGGGACCAAAGGCGGTTTCCAGAGCAACTTCCATGCCTGCTGGCGCGACACCAAGCTGAGGGACGGGGCCGATAATGCCCGTCAGCTTACCAGCAGGAGCACGTAGGAGGCTACGAACACCATCGCTATAACCGCTCAAGCTTTGTCGCCAATTTTTAAGCATGTTGAGGCGATCGGTCAGCGTACGCTTTTGGCGTTCTGCTTCGGCTAACGTGGTTTTGAGGCGCTCCACTTCCTGCTGTGAATCGGAGATGGCGCGGGCAAGTGCTTGTTTGCGCTGTGCTACCTGTTGTTCTTCGTTGCGTACAGTGCTGATACTGGCGCGCTCGTCTACGAGGCGGGTTTCGATTGTGCGCAGGGATTGTTGAGCCTGAGCGATAGTATCGCGTCGGCTGGCAAGGGTACGGTTGCGTTCGCCGAGTTGTTTCTGGACGCGTCCAAGGTCGGTTTGACTGGATCCTAGACGCGCCTGTATTCCGATGAGGTCATTTTGTGCGGTACGCAGGCGACGCTCGTCAAGCTCGTATTCTTTTTGGGCCTTCGAGACCTGTACTTCCAAAGTTGCAAGAGAAGCGGCTTCGTTGTCAACCGCTTCGTTCGCCTCCTCATATTGCTCTTCGAGGTCGATTGCGCCCTTCTGAGCGGCAATGACACGTTCGCGGAGGCGGCGTTCTTCTTGTGCGATATCAGTGCGCTGCTGCTCTAAGCTTGTCACGCGCTCTTCGCTGATGGCAAGATCACGCTCGATCTTCTGCATAGCACTATTTGCATCGTTAAATGCTTGGCGAGCGGCACTTATACGCGACTGTATGTGTTGGCGCTGTGTTCTCAGGCTGTTTCCTTCCTCCTGTAACGCTTGAAGGGCCTGTTCCTGTTGATGCACACGGACGGATTGCTCTTTTTCCGCCTCCTCGGTACGTTCCTGAGTCCAACGTAGACGGCGCCATTGGAGGACATACCACGTCGAGAGTACAGCTTGCAGTTCGTCATTTAGCCCGGTATATTCAATCGCCCGACGTGCCTGCTCTGCGAGGGGAGCGAGGCGTGGTTCAATCTCGCTGACGATATCACGTAGGCGGGCGAGGTTTTGCTCTGTCTGGCGGAGGCGATTTTCGGCATCGGCGCGCTGCACCTGGAATGGACGAATGCCTGCTGCATCCTCAAATAGTCCCCGGCGCTCCTCAGCGCGTAAGCTAAGTGCGGCGTCAATCGAGCCTTGTCCCACGACGGTATAAGAGTCATGACCGATACGGGCTTGAGCGAGCAGGAGCAGGACATCCTTGAGGCGTACTTTTTGCTTATTAATCAGGTATTCGTTTTCACCGGAACGGAAACTACGGCGTGTAACAGTAATCTCGCTGTAGTCTGAGGGCACCCAACCAGTACTATTGTCGAGCGTGAGTGATACCTCGGCCATACCGAGAGCAGCGCGACCACTTGCCCCAACAAAAATAATATCGTCACTTTTCTTGCCGCGCAGTTGACGCATGCTTTGTTCGCCAAGCACCCAACGCATGGAGTCCGCGACATTGGATTTGCCCGCACCGTTTGGTCCAACAACCGCCGTTATACCAGGGCTAAATTCGAGGAGTGTACGATTGGCAAAGCTTTTGAAGCCCAACATTTCTAGCCGTTTGAGATACACAGAGCGCTGTATCCTTCCTGAAGTGACAGAATTTCTCCCGATATTACCATAATGATGTACTTCCGTCGAGTATGTTCGTTGTACAAGTACATAGGTGTCGTTCATGGGGATAGAGTTTTTGCTATAATATTTTTGTAAGAAGACATTACAAGAGGAACAGGACGTATTTTAGTATGCAGCAACGTTCACCAGCTTTTTTCGCGATGATTGCTCTTGGAGCAGTACTGCTGATAGCAGGTATTGTGTATGGACTTGGTTCACGGCATGTACAGTATAATAGTGTGCCGCAGGGTAGTATCGCGCACTACCTTTCAGCCGATGGCACAGGGTACTTGCAAATGGAAGGCAACCCGTCACTGTATATTGTTCATCAAGATAACTTCACGCCAAAGCTAGCGTCATTTGCCGATAGCGATACGATCTCCTTTGTGTATGATCCAGCAGAGACAACGTCCGTTGATGTCAAATCAACACTTGGGACCCATCTTGCAGGAACGGCAGCGAAAGTTGTTGCCATTACAACGCTTGACGGAGACGGGAAGAAAACATATACGACACCAGAATATGCGAGCAACCCAAAGGGCTATGATCATAACCAATTGCCATTAGGAATTGGACTTTTCATCGCAGGTCTCCTTTTGATTGGTGGCTCATTCTTTCTGAGAAAGAAAAGAACTTCCCCATCTATGACAAAGACGACTACAGACTCGGCACCACTCAGCACCACAAGTGTGCCGATGCCAGCGTGGCAACCGCAACCAAATTTTGGGCAAATGCTCCCACCAAATGGGCAATCATTGCGGCCTGCTACGCCATTCCAGCAACCGGCACAAAACACTTATCCTACGCAAACTGGTCCGTTCCAACAAGTTCCTGGTCAAGGCTATCCAACACAGACAGGACCATTTGGGCAGATGCCTAGTTATCCGCAACAGCCTCAGGGACAGTTTGGACAAGTGCCACAATCACAACAACGTCCTTTTGATCCGTCACAAAATCCCGGTCAACAAACGCCTCAGCAGCGTCCAGCCAAACCTTCTGGTACCCAGTTTCTGCGACCAGGGTCTTTTGAGCCTCCACAACAATAATTGTCATCTTCTAGCCCGGCGGAGTTTCTCAACAATGGAAGAGAGGCTCCGCTGTTTCTTTTTCCTTCTGTGAGGCGTATACCAACTAACGTGGTCTACAAGCTACTCATGCAAGGGTGCCTTCTGTGTTCTTCTTTTTCCATGTGTCAAATCTGGTAAGAGTTATACTTATTATCGTCGTTGCGATCGCGGCATTGCTTGGAATTATGCTGCGACCATTCAAGCTCAACGAGGCAACATTCGCGCTTGCAGGGGCAGGTCTTCTCCTCGTACTGGGGCTTGTTTCACCAGTTAGTGCATTCAACACTCTTTTCCAAGATTGGAATACCTTCTTATTTTTCCTGGGTATGATGAGCCTTTCCGCGCTGGCCGAGGTTGCCGGACTCTTCGACTGGCTAGCAATACAGGCGGCGCGACTTTCGGGTGATAGTTCACGAAGGCTCTTTCTCAACACATTTTTGCTGGGGACGCTGATTTCGACCATCCTCTCGAACGATGCAACGGCCTTAATCCTCACACCAATCGTGTATACACTGGTGACGCGGCTCAAGCTTCCAGTTTTACCATTTCTTTTTGCCTGTACCTTTATCGCTGATACAGCGTCATTTATCTTGCCAGTGAGCAACCCGATCAACATTATTGTGCTCTCCAAATATCCACTTGACCTCTTCACGTTCTTGCGACTACTACTGTTGCCGAGCATTGTTGTAATAAGCATTAACGTAGGTGTATTTTTTCTGTTGTACCGGCGGCAGCTGCAGGGAACCTTTGACATCAAACGCCTCCCCTCGTTGAAAGAGTCGATCAAGCACCCATCTTATTTTCGCTATGTCTGTGCGATACTTGTGCTTGTCGCGATTGCCTATGTGATCGCTTCGGCGACACAGATACCACTCTCACTCATTTCGCTGAGCGGAGCATTCCTGCTCTTGATTGGGGCATTGCTTTGGAAGCAGACAACACTCAAGGAGACGGGTAAGCAGATTTCATGGTCGATCTTTGGGTTTATAGCAGGCATGTTTATCCTGGTACAGGCAGTAGAAAGTACGGGCCTTACAGATGTATTTGGACGACTGCTGTTACAGCTATCAGGTGGCAACAGCTTTGGTGCGGTGATGGTTGGTACGCTAGGTTCAGCACTTGGGACGAACGTCATTAATAATGTACCAATGGCGGTTGTTCTAAATTCAGCCCTACAAGCAACGCAACATGCGTCAACGGGTGTTCGATATGGCTTTATTGCGGCAACAATATTTGGATGTGATCTTGGGCCTAATTTGACGACGGTTGGTTCGCTGGCAACGGTGCTATGGTTACTTATTTTACGTCAACGCAACCTTGATGTATCAGGGCTAGACTACTTTAAAGTTGGTATTCTAGTTACACCACTTATGCTGCTGATAGGTGCTCTAGCTATCTGGTTATTGCTGCCGAGATAGCTGTTCTCAAAGGAGAGAAGGGATTATGCGAGTTTTATGTCCGTTGGATGGTACGAATGTAGAGCAGGTAAACGAGGCCATTGCGAATTTGGTTGCTTCAGACAACTTGATAGTAAGCTTTCTCTATGTGATTGACACACGACCTCAGCAAAACATGGAGCGCCGGACCGGACCATTAATGCGTCGTAGCCGCCCTGATGATCCGCGCTTTACAAGGATACAGCAGGTCAATGAGGAGGTTGCCGATGAGATCCTGGCAGAGGCACAGGTCAGGCATCCAGGCGCTGAGCATGTGGTTAGACGAGGGCAACCGGAGCGAGTGATTGTCAACTATGCCGCCGAGTGGAGCGCGGACATTCTTGTGGTTTGTCCACGCTCGCTGCAAAGTGGAGGACCAACGATTGGACCGAAATCGCTAGGGCATGTAGCGCGCTTTGTAGTCGATCATGCACCATGTCCTGTACTGCTGGCGAGAGTCAAGACTACAGAGGGTTTCCCTCTCCCTGAAAAACGGTAACAATCCCTTCTCAGCTTTGAGAAACCGTTTCCGTTAGTTGTTGCTGTAGATGGTAGAGGTCTGGCCCGCCGAGATGTTCGGCTATTTTATCATCAACGAAACGGACGATATCAAAGGCATGGATGGTGACATGCCTGTCGGTTGGTGCAATGCCGATGAATATCCCTTTATGTGTGGCGTGTCCTTGCAGGTGAAATGCCACACGGTCTCCTTCAGCAATAAGGTCCTCGACTGTGAAGAGGAGGTCCGGAAATGTCTGGCGGAATGCCTGGATACGCTGCTTCTGACCATCCCTATTGAGAAGTTGCATACTGCCGGTCGGCAACCGTGCATAGTCAAGAGTCATCAGTTCATCAATGATATCCACATTACCCTTATTCCACGCTTCTTCAACGTATAGACGAACGCGTGCTTTGTTCTCTTCTAATGACATCGCCAATACACCTCCAACAGGTATTGTGATAAGGCTATGATACAACAAACCAGTGTGTTTAGACGCTAAATTGTTACTAATGGTAGTTTCACGGATGCTTTGCATTTCTTGATTTAGGCTGTGACCGTCACCTGTACATCGAGACGCCAGCCCGTTTCTCCGGTAAAGTGCTCTCCAATTGTTTCCAACTCGGTCTTGCTGATGCTGCCTGTACAGGTGAGGCGCAGTGTCTTTGACTCTTGATGAAGCGATTTACTAACAATGCCAACTGTTTCTGGAAGAAGAGTACGCGCAACATTCACCAGTGCTTTTTGATGGGCGTTGGGATGGAGGTCGACGTGCCAGCCGGTCTGGGCTTCAAGTTCCAGAAATTGGTCATTATAGCGTTTGCGGGCGGCATCGGGAAAATGGAAATGGAGCCAGAGTACTTTGCGCGTGGTATCTACGCCGACACGATAGAAATCGGGCGCACCGCTGAAAAGTGAGGTGGCGACCGCCATTGCTTCACCCTGTGAAACGGTGCTTGACGCCGCTTCCTGCGCAGGTAGAAGTATTTCTAGCTGCCAGCCTGTGACACGTTCGAAGAGTTGTTTAGCACTCTCTATTGCTTCTGCTGGAGCAGTGCCAGAGCATGTTATGCTGACGATGTGCTGGCTCAAGTAGATAGAAGGCGTTGTATTGCTGTTCAAACCTTCCGGTAGCACCTGTAAGACGGTGGAAACGAGTGCCTCTTGATTGACACTGGGATGGAGACGAACCGTCCAACCTGTTTTTGCCTCGACTCCCGCGAGCAGATCGGCATACTTGGTTTGAGCAACATCGGGAAAGGCGAAACGAGGAATGAGGACTCCGTTGTTGACATCGGCACCCGTTTTGTAGTAGCCGGGAAGTGTGCCAAATTCCTTTTGTGCAATCTGCAGGGCTAACTGCTGGTTAAAACGTTTCCTGTTTGTTGGCTTTTGAGCTGGGGCACTGACTGGTTGTGTTTCGTTTGACGCTGGTGCGGCAGTTTCTGGCTCTGTTGTGGAAGCAGCCGCAACGAGGTCGCCAACTAGTTGCAGGGTCCAGCCTGTTTTTTCGTGGAATTGTTCCTCTGCTGCCGTGATAGCTTCCTGTGAGACTTTGCCGACACCCATCAGTTGTACAGTACGATGTTCGGGATAGATTGAGGGTGCGCCACGGGTTGATAAGCCATGGGGCAGGAGTTTACGCGCCATAGCTGCCAGCAGGCCTTGATGGGCGTTGGGCGCGATTGTAATCATGATGCCCGCTTCTTCGGCGGCATCTTCAAGTGCGTCTTTGTACCTTTGCCATGCGACATCGGGGAAGTGAAAGGCAAGCGTGACATCGCCCGTTTCGGGATCAATGCTGCGCTTATAGAGATCGGCAGGTGAGCCGATGTGACGCTCGATAATGGCAAGAATGGCGTGCTGGTCGGGACGAGTCTGCTCCTCTGGTTCCTGTAATGCCTCCTGCCATTCGGGGGCGAGACAATACAGAGCGGTGCCCTCGCCCTCCATAAACGTCATTTTTGGAAGGAAGAGGCGAGGATATTTATGGAGTATCTTGGCAACCGCGAGACGTTCCGCCAGCGATTGCGACGATACACCGGCCATCTCGCACATCTCACCAAGGGTGTAAGAAGCTCCATCCTGGCAACGACGTGC
>CAXTCR010000160.1:0-9306 GCA_964242555.1 uncultured Ktedonobacteraceae bacterium | reverse complement strand
TGTGATGCGATGGCGAGCAGCAAGACGTGTCCGCACGGAAGCGAGCAGCATGTGACACTGAGCGGCACAAAAGTGCGTCAAATGCTACAAGCGGGCGAGATTCCGCCGCGCGAATTTTCGCGACCAGAGGTGGCAAAAGTACTAAGTCAGTTCTTCCATCGCTAATGCGATGAGATTGTGTCTGAACTCCACCGCATGTCAGCGTATCTGGAAAGACGCGCAACTTTGGCTTCACGGTCCGACACATCAAGGAAACTGACAAGTGCCCCGTTCTCACCCAAGCCTGTCGAATGAGACGCGTTCGCATCGCTATGAGAGTACAAAAAGTCAGACAGACCGTGGAGAAAAAGAACATTAATCAGTCGCAACTATCGTGTTTGTCAAACGTTGGATATACGACGATAGGCGTATGTTTGATGATGAGACGTACATGCCGAGTTTTGACGTACTGCAAAAGATAGCAGATGCACTAGAGGTTGCACCATTTGATCTAGTTGAAGATGTACCCGATAATTTTCACCAGAAGTCATAGTCGGGAAACTTCGCATCGCCTTCATTGAAGCGATACATCAAACTATAATGTAGTATATATGCATGGTAGCAATGTTCTAAAATGTTCAACGTAAGAGGAGCAAGTAAGAAGTATGTTAATTGCGAGAGCACCTATGCGGATCAGTTTTGGAGGCGGGGGAACGGACCTTGAGGCGTATTATGGGAGATTCGGGGGGGCTGTTGTAAGTACCGCGATTAATAAGTATTTTTACGTGGTGATTACGACGGACGAGGAGAATGATCTGCAGGTAATCTCCGCTGACTATCGCTCACTTTTTCGCCACATGCCAGATATGGAATTGACCTGGAGCGGGGAGCTTGCCTTGCCGAAGGCGATACTGCATCACCTTGGCATTCGCAGGGGCGTCAACCTCTTTCTTGCAAGCGAGGTGCCGCCGGGAACGGGACTGGGTTCGTCAAGTTCGGCGGCGGTAGCAATAATTCATGCGCTATCTACGCTTATCGAGCAACCGATGACGAAACAGCAGGTTGCCGAGCTTGCGTCCTACATTGAGATTACCAAGATGGGCATGCCAATTGGTAAGCAGGACCAGTACGCGTCCGCCTTTGGAGGCATCAATACTCTTCGCTTCACCAGTGATGGTGTAAGTGTTACACCGCTTCATATGGAGCAGGATGTGCGGCAGACATTAGAGAGGCGGCTCATGCTGTTCTATACAGGGAGTTCACGCGAGTCAACGTCTATTCTCAAACACCAGCGCCAATCGACGCAGGACAATGATGATGGAGTGCTCCAAGCTCTGCACAACATCAAGCAGGTGGCGTTAGAGATGCAAGCGTGTTTGGAGCGCGGGAATCTGGACGAGTTTGCGCGCTTACTGCATTACTCATGGCAGGAGAAACGAAGACTTGCTCCTGGTCTATCCAACGGGTTTATCGACGAGTGCTATGAACTAGCACTTCAGCATGGGGCATCGGCTGGAAAAATCACGGGCGCTGGCGGTGGGGGCTTTCTCTTACTTTATTGTCACGAGGGTGCACAAGCAAACGTGACTCATGTACTGGAGGGATATGGCTTGAAGCGGATGAACTTCCATTTTGACGCGCAAGGTGCCACGGTTGTACTTAACATGGCCCATTTCAATCCTGCATGGATTGCTCCCTACCACGAAGGACCAGTACAGTGAACGAGATCACCACATATTTCAGCGAAATTGAGCAGATGATGCGCACAATTTCACAGGATCATTTGATCCGCGTGCTACGTATCCTTGAGGAATGCTATCACAATGGACATCGGGTATTTATTATAGGCAATGGAGGAAGCGCGGCCACAGCGTCACACTTCGCACTTGATTTAGCGAAGAATACGATTATGCCGCAGGTGCCGCGTCTCAAGGCTATTTCGCTCACCGATCATGTGCCGCTAATCACGGCGTGGAGCAACGATACTGCATATGAGCATATCTTCGCGGAGCAGTTGGCGAACTTAATTGAGCCGGGTGATGTGGTGATCGGCATTAGTGCTAGCGGCAATTCATCCAATGTTATCAATGCGTTGCTCCTGGCACAGCAATCGCGGGCCTATACAATTGGTTTATTAGGTGCAACCGGTGGTCGCATCAAAGATATCGTCGATGCGTATGTACTTGCTCCGGGGCAAAACATTGAGCAGGAGGAGGATGCGCATCTCATCATTGCGCATGTAATCACGCGTCATATGCGCGCTGTGGTACGGTCGTACGCGGAGACACTAGCGGATGTAAGAGTTTGATGTAAGTATGCGTAGTACGGGTCTGATTTATCACACTCCACCCAACAGACGAGAGGTGCGAGAGTGTGATAAATCAGACCCGTACAAATCGTTTTGGTTAGGATTGGCCGCCCATCTTGCTGAGCATCTGCATCGCCTTTTGTGCGCGTGCGTTGTCTTCCTGTTGAACCTGCTGGAAGAACTGTGCCAGTTCCTGGTTTCCGGCCTTCTGAGCATCCTGGATATATTTACTATGCGTCTGGCCAGCGGAAAGGGCGTGATAAAGAACGCTTACAAGATCATACTGGACATCGCTCATGCCTGTGTTACTCTGTGTCATAATACGTTTTCTCCTTGTTATATGCTTTGCTACTCTTCTTCGAGTAGCTTACAACAAAATGTCACTCACATTTGTAATCACGAATCATTCCCGTCGAACGTTTCTCAGCAATACAACATATTGTCAGACTCTTAGAGTGCACGAGCTTACGGAGTCACGTTTTTCTTATTGCTGGCGTGCAACTACTAAGGGATAATTCGGGAGTTTCAAGGACGAAGTAGTGACCGTAGGTTTAGAATGTGGAGAACAGCTATGGACACGGGCACAGTTACAGTGCTTTATATCGTAGCAGCGATTATGATTATCTCCGCCTTAGCATTTACGTTTATGCAAGGCAGGGCAAACGAGGAAAGCAAACACTTTTTTTACGCGTCATCATTTATTACGCTTACGGCTGCAACGGCTTACTTCGCGATGGCAACAGGTGCAGGCCAGATTACGCAACCGGGTGGGCATGAATTTTTCTTCGCGCGTTACGTTGACTGGGCAATAACGACGCCTCTATTGTTGCTTGACCTTGCGTTTGTGGGTCTACCACGTTTTCCGGGACGCAGCGCGTTAATTACATGGCTGCTAGGAGCGGATATTTATATGATCGTGACTGGCCTTATCGCCGCCTCTATCCGTTCCGATTATCGCTGGGCGTGGTTTGGTATCAGTTCGGTTGCATTTCTTGTCATCTTATATATTATACTGGGAAAAATTAATCCGGTTGCGCGCCAGCGTGACCCAGTTGTGGCACAGCACTTCCGTACGCTATCGATATCGCTGCTTGTACTCTGGTTCTGCTATCCTATCGTATGGATGTTCGCGCCTGAGGGTTTCGGCCTTATAAGCACATTTGTCGCTACGCTGTTATATGGCATTCTTGACGTACTTGCAAAGGTGGTCTACGGCTTTATCCTGTTGCGCAACCAGAGTGTGCTTGACCGGATCGAGGAGACGGGAGATACGCACCGCGTGACGACGGAGGGAATACCAGGGACGGCGGAAGTGATGCCGTAAGCAGTACCCTCTAATAGTACTTCTTCGAGAGAAGGTTGTACAGAGAAGGTCCATAAACTTTCTCTGTACAACCTTCTTATGCATTATTAGATTTTTTAGCTTCTACAAGTGCTTCTAAAGCTTCGTCTTTATTTCCTGAAAGGCTTACCTAAGAAATTGGGACAAAAGGCAGAAGCGTGTTGCTTTTGCGTGGAGTTATTCGTAATGTACAGTTGGACGCGTCAACAATGTAGTTTTTACAGGGTTAAAACTACATTAAGCATACCATGACTTTTTTGCGGAATCTTTGACATTTTACTTCCGTTTCTTTACACTCTGTAATCGTTAATACATTGTGAAGCGTGTTACGAATGCTACATGCTCCTTTGGGCTACACAGACTATATTTTCTGATTTCTATATACAAGATAGCTGTGTGCCGGTAAACGAACTATGAATATGTCACTATAGTTGGGATACGTACTTATGACGCAAACAAGAATACCTGCTTATCGCCCCGTGGATAAGCCTAAGGTTGCACAGCCTCAGCAAAATCGCTCTACGCAGCTCTTTCTCCGACTACTACCGTCTCTTGTGTTGTTTTTCATGGCCTGCGCAGTATTCTTGCTTTATGCGCTCCTACCCCTGCGCGGTCTATGGTTTTTCGAGTCGTTAACGGACCGGCTTGGCTCATGGACATATCTGCCATCGCGCATACTCTTTCCACGATTGCTGCTTATCTTGGGACAAAGCAGAAAAACGATGCCAATACCAATCGGCACAACGTGGAAAGAGACAGGACTGCTCATGGGAGCTTTTGTGCTGATATTCCTCATTTACCTGCTAGCTATCTATGTACTTCGTTCACGAGTAGCGCGACGCTTTCTATTGCTTTCAACAGCTTTGCTTGGCCTACTACTTGTGTTTTGTCCTGTTGTTACCTCACAGGATATATTCTCTTACATTGCTTACGCACGAATGCAGGTACTCTATCATCTCGATCCTTTAACTACTGTTCCTTCACAGATAAGTCATGATCCGATTAACGCAGACATTTTCTGGAGCAATCAACCTTCGATTTATGGACCCGTCTTGACCTATCTCACAGGCGGATTACAGGAGATTTCTGTGTTCCTGTTTGGGGCAAAACAGATTGTACCGATGGTACTCATGCTGCGTTTCCTTGATCTTGGACTACACCTGGCATCTGTACAATTGATCTGGTCAATACTGGGCAACCTGCGGCGTTTCGAGGGCTTTTCTTCTTTGACAGAGAGCCGGCGTGTACAGGCAACACTTGCCTTTGCATGGAATCCCCTGTTGCTATTTGAAGCATGCATTAATGCACATACCGACACGATGGTTCTCTTCTTTCTGCTAGTCGCGCTCTGGTTCTTCCTGTTACGTCCTCAGCAAACACGCCTCTCGCTTATAGGTGGTGCCATCTTTTTCGCGGGGGCCATTTGTCTCAAGATAAATCTTATCTTGCTTGCACCGGGCTTCTTCCTCTTCTTTTGGGCACAACGTCCTCAAACTCCGTGGCTTAGCCGTCTCAAAGAGATTGCGTTAGCAGGTGGAGTTTGTCTTGTCGTCTCTACGTTGCTTTACCTGCCCTTCTTCATATATGGCAATGTGCTTTATGCCATCCTGGTTAATCCCAACACGGCACACGATGCAAACAGTCTCTATGAGTTTGTAATACGTTATATCTCAGGAAGAACAGGCGCGCCAATTGCGTCTTCGCTCGTCATAAAAGGGTCGCCGCTTGAGCATGCCTCACACACAATAAGCTATGTTCTCTTCTTTACATCATATGCAGCACTTTGTGTACGTGCTTTCTTCATGCCAAAAACGATTCGTACAGCCTCAGGTCTATTGCGCTGGTTAGCGCTTGCGTGGTTGCTCTACTGTCTGGTTGGTTCAGCGTGGTACTGGTCGTGGTATCTCACCACATTCTTCGGTCTCTATGCGCTGATAGAGACTGACGACAAAACACAGTCAACATGGTTTAACGCTGTAGTCCTACCATTCACGGTACGTATGCTTGCATTTACAATGGTGAGCGTGTATTGCTTCTATACGTGGGGACCGCACCTGAACCTTGTCCCCCACTTCTTCCATTCACAGTGGCTCTACTTGCGTGGCCTGTGGCTCTGGCTATTGCCAGCAATTGTGTTTGGCGCAGGTCTTATTCTATACAGCGTGCAGAGAAATAAGCTCTCAGAGTCTACTTATAACGTTCTGCCCCGGCTTAAGCACATGCAGGGCTTTTGGGGTAGTAATAAATAGTCTGGACAAAAACAAGCGCATTTCGCTCATAAAACGAAGTGCGCTTGTTTTTGTCTAAGCTAACTATTTTCTAAAATAATCTACAGTAGCTTTGACGCCTTCTTCGAAGTTAGCCTGAGGTTTCCAACCCAGGATGCGTTCAGCTTTGGCAGGGTTAAAGTAGGAGAGGTAGATGTCACCAGGACGTTTGGGGGCACGAGTGATTTCGGGCCTATTGCCGGTAATTTTCGCCAGGAGTTCGTAGATTTCGTTGACGGAAACGGGATTGCCCGCACCGATACAGAACACGTCGTTGTCGCCATGGTCGAGGGCTAGAATATTGGCATGGGCAACATCTTCGACATAGACGTAGTCTTTGCGCTGCTCACCATCCCAATCGATACGCACCCCTTCGTTTTTTAGGAAGCGATTGGCGAAAATAGCAATAACGCCAGCTTCGCCGTTCGGGTCCTGACGTGGGCCATAAACGTTACCATAGCGGAGCGCGGTATAATTCAAGCCGTTGGCCTCATGCCAGTAGCGCAGGTAATATTCGGTAGTCATCTTTGTGATGCCATAGGGCGACTCTGGACGCTGTGGAACCTCTTCGTCGACGGGGTTACGGGTAGGAGTGCCGTAGGTCGCGCCGGAGGAGGCAAAAATAATCTTTTTGACGCCAACACGAGTACAGTTTGTGAGAATGTTCAGCAAGCCAAGGATATTGATGCGCGCGTCAAGCTGTGGGTTTTGGGTTGAGATAGCAACGCTTGCCTGTGCTGCCTGATGGCTTACAATTTCTGGTTGTACTTCATCAAATATCTGGGTTACTGTAGCCTCATCAGTGATATCGCCGTGATAAAATTTCGCCTTTGGGTTGAGATTCTGTTCTTTGCCGCCGCCATGACTCCACAGATTATCGACAACGGCAACTTCGTGATTCCCCGCGATCAGTTGATCGACGATGTGAGATCCGATGAAGCCTGCACCGCCAGTAACAAGTATCTTCATGATAGAAGTGGATCCTCTCTGTAAAATGCGTTTCCAAAACCATTATAACAGAGGTCATTACAGGTATCAAACTAGACCATTGAGCGCAGTTTGTAGCTCCTGTGGAGGCGTGAGCACAGGAAAGATGCGCAACCCTGTTTCCTGGTGTAGGCGAGAAAGCACGCTGTGGTCTTCAGGATTTGAGAGGGCGACGGTGAGCGTTCCTCGTTCGCGACCGAGGGGATAGCATTGTAGTTCATGGGCCAGTTTCAGGGTCACGAGCCGTTGAACCTGCTCAGGCTTTTTGCGTGGCAACGGCGAGAGGTAAGGCATACCAAGTTTACGGGCAAGAATCGCGAATTCATCAGCACAGGGATGTTTGTCTGCGACTGGCGTAACTTCATCTTTTTCTTGAAGCACACCTGCTGTAATAGGCTCCGCTCCAGGCTGAGTATCAACGCTATAGGAAGGCGCAGCCGCGTCAACAACACAGGTATGAACATCCTTGCTGGACGCAAGATGTGCGGCGTGACCAATTGTCATACGGTGAGGCTGTAACATGTTAGCTTCCGGGGCATTGTGCACATACCACAGCATAGCATCCCACAGGCGAGCCTCGACAATAGCAGCGCCCTCGCTATTTGCGTCGGGAAGCACGAAGTAGAAGGTAGAGTCCAGTAAGTAGACGCTGTCTGTTTTACGCACAAGCTGACGCAGTGCCTGAAGATAGTAATGTAAGGAAGTTTCCACAAGCTGGCAACGGGACACATCCCCATGCTCAATTGAGAATTGGGGTGAGAGCGTTACGAGTCCACAGCATTGCTTCGAGACCGAGGCACTCTCTTGTAGCGCGGAGAGAACAGTTTGTAGGGTATTGATAATTTCGAAGCTGTATGAACACGCTTTTGGTCCATTGCTCATCTTGCGCGACCTCCTTTGGTGTAGTATTTGTTATGTGTATAGTATATGAAGAAGGCATGCAAATACGTAATTGAATTTGGTTATATTTGTGTTGAGACTTGTCAACTCTGGTTAAGAAGGCATCATTCCTTAACAGCATAGTGTTTCATAAGTTGTTGGAGGGGTTCGACCAGTTTGCTAATCTGGACTAGTAGCAGATCGTTTTGCTGCATAAGGTCGAAGAGGAGAGTTGCGACGACCTCATCATCGCCCTGTGCCACGAGTTGCATATCAGGGATAATGTCGCCAAATATCGCGTTGGCACTATCGAAGAGGAGCGCAAGGGCTACATCTACGGACGTAAGCCCGGAGACAGGCGTAGAGGCAAATGCGGTGGCGAATGTCAAGTGAGATGCACGTTTATCCTGCCAGTTATGTAGTGCCTGCGAGAGTACCTCATAGGCGTACTGCCATTGCTCGGTTCCAACATACTTGAGAGATCCATCTATGTTAAGAGTATCCCCAGTTGTATCAAGTGAGGCGAGTACGGAGGTTGTCGTGCTGAGCAGCAGGTGACAGTGAGACTCCACCCGTTCTAAGATCAGCAATATTGCCTGTACCCCCTCCCAAATGGCATGACGATATGCGAACGTGGAAGGGGAAGCGTGCTTCTGCGTCTGATCGGTGAGACGCGTCAAAGTTGGCAGGTTGTGCATGTAGAGCGTATCGATGCTGTTATAGAGATGCTGAAGACAGAAGACAAGAGTATCAACATCTTCTCGTTGGGCACGACCATGAAAATAATCGGGCAGGCGCTGCAAGAGTAGGGGTAAATATTCTTCCACGCTTTCGACTGTGCTTATTCCTTCGCCCTGCTGCACTACTTCTTGCTCAATTTTCTGACTCGTCATATAACTCTTCCCTTTCCACACAACTCCTTTTCTATATATTGTACGCAGGAGACATAATGCTATACGTGGGTTGTATTGATGGAGATGGATATCCAATAAATTGGTTTACATGGACGCCCTGAAGGTGGTCCCTACGAAACCGAAAGATTTCGTAGGGACCACCTTCAGGGCGTCCGCTTAGACAATTCATTGTCTATACCTACATCTACTGCTCATACGTTACGTTTTGCAGGACGCGTGTGGTTTCGACTCGTACATTTTGCACATCGACACCTAGACTCTCTAGTACACCAGCCGCAATGCCTTCGCCTTCTACAACCATGCCTAAAAGGAGATGCTCTGTTCCAACGTAATTATTTTTCATTTGACCGGCCTCTTTAGATGCAAGTTCGAGTATTTTCTTGCCACGTGGAGTGAGGCCGATCTCACCAAGTACGATGCGATCACCGCGACCGATAATAAATTCAACGGCATCACGTACACGGTTCAGGTCTACGCCGAGATCGTACAGTACCGCACCAGCGACACCTTCGTCTTCACGAACCATGCCGAGCAGGAGATGTTCGGTTCCTATGTAGTTGTGTTGAAAACGCACGGCCTCTTCTCGCGCACGTTGAAGGATAGTATGTACTTGCTTCGTAAAGGGATACG
>CAXTCR010000159.1:0-9339 GCA_964242555.1 uncultured Ktedonobacteraceae bacterium | reverse complement strand
CTTGCGCGGAGTAAGCTCTTGATTTCTGTAAACATTTCTACCTGCACTGTAATTGTAGCAAAGGAATTTCCTACAACATGTTCTTCTCACATAGTAAGAAAGCGACTAGTGTTACAACTGCCGATGTATCGCATATTTCCAGCACAACACATCTGCCGGGAATGAAACATGTACATTGTTCTTCTCTTTCTGACCAGGAACAATTTGAACAGTACACCGATTGGCTTGCAACTCAGGCCGCAGAATATACAACACAAGATACGCTGCAGAAGCGACAAGCATATGCAAAGGCAGCTACTCAATTAGTATCTATAGAAGGGCAGGAGGTTACAACTTTTGCCCCCTTTCAGCGCAGTCTTTCTGCCTTACAGACGATGACCCCTAAACAGAATGTAATACTGAGGGTTCTTGGGCTTATCTATATCGTAGGGCTAGTTCTTTTTAGTTCAGTGGGCCTTAGAATTCTTATTGCCGCAATTACGCTTTTTTACGTTGGTGATCTCCTCCTCTATCTTGTACTTTCTGTATGGGTAATCGGACAGTCAGATACTGAACAGATAGACGATGAACACATTGCAGCCCTTTCAGAAGCAGAATGGCCTTACTACACTATTTTGTGCCCACTTTACCACGAGGCTACTATCGTGCCGCAGTTCGTGCAAGCAATGAAAGCACTCGACTATCCAGCACAAAAATTACAAATAGTATTTCTCACAGAGACGGATGATACAACAACACGAGAGGCGATCAAAGCTCTTCATCTTCCAGGACACTTTTCTATTGCAGTCGTTCCAGATGGACATCCACGTACAAAGCCGCGTGCTTGTAACTACGGCTTATTGCAAGCGGATGGTGATTATGTTGTCATTTATGATGCGGAAGACGTACCTGATCCACTACAGCTTAAGAAAGCTGTTCTTACATTTGCAAGTTATGGACCAGAGACAGCTTGTGTACAGGCCAAACTCAATTTTTACAATACGGAGCAAAATATTTTGACGCGTTGGTTTACGGCAGAATATTCTTCGTGGTTTGATGTCACCCTTCCAGGACTACAACGACTTGGTGTACCTCTCCCATTGGGAGGTACGTCCAATCACTTTAAAACTGATTTGCTCCGTAAGGTGGGAGCATGGGATGCCTTTAACGTAACAGAGGACTGTGATCTTGGCTTACGTCTAGGACGGCATAAGCTCAAAACAGTTGTAGTGAACTCAACGACGTATGAAGAAGCTAACTCACAAGTAAAAAATTGGATGAGGCAGCGTTCGCGGTGGATTAAAGGTTATATGCAAACGTACCTTGTTCATATGCGCCATCCGCTCGAGTACGTACGAAGTAGTGGCTGGCGACAATTTCTGTCACTGCAACTGGTCGTGGGGGGCAAAACAGCAGTCTTGCTTGTTAATCCATTAATGTGGCTGCTTGTCGGTACGTACATTATTTTTCACGGCGTGGTAGAAAAAGCCTATCACGTTCTCTATCCTATGCCTATCCTGTATATGGGGACGTTCTGTCTCATTTTTGGCAACTTCTGTTACGCATATATTCATTTAATTGGATGTATGAAGCGCAGCGAATACCGGCTTGTGAAATGGGCGCTATTGATGCCTATGTATTGGGCGATGGGGAGTTGGGCAGCGTACGTTGCGCTCTATCAGTTGGTCTTTATGCCGCATTATTGGGAGAAGACTCGACATGGTTTACACCTGCGCAAGGCAAGTGTTGCAGCACTATCAGCTGAAGAAATAGAAACGCCTGTCCCTTTTATGGAAGAGAAAGCCGTACTTGCAAGTACTCCTCCTCCTGCGCTGCTGAAGCGTATAACTATGCCGTTAGAACTTGCGGAGAGTGAATTAGAGAAATGAAAAAGTAATGGTAAAAGTAAGCAAACGACAGAATACATCTCTGCTGCGTCTACGCTTCACTGATCCGTGGCTTGCGGCTACGTTCTTCATAGCATGTATTGCTAGTGTCGTCTCACTGTGCTACTTCTTCCTCAACCATCAGATATTGCTCATGAACGACTCCTATTCACATATGCTTATCGCAAGGCGTGTATTTGACAATCTTACGCCGGGTATTGCACAGCTAGGGGGTATTTGGCTACCTTTGCCTCACCTCTTGATGATGCCTTTTATCTGGAATGATTACCTCTGGCAAACCGGTTTAGCTGGCAGTTTTAGTACGATGCCATGCTATGTCTTTGCTGCAATATACCTGTTTCTCGCGGCACGTCGCTTAACACACAACAGCCGCGCTAGCTTTGTGGGTACACTATTGTTCGTCTTAAATCCAAATATTCTTTATCTGCAAACAACGCCGCTTGGAGAACTCGTATACATTGCGACATTGACAATGGCAAGTTACTATTTTCTGGCCTGGGCACAAGAGGAGAAATTAAATTATCTTATTTTATCGGCTGCAAGCACATTTCTTGCCACTCTTACACGATACGACGGCTGGGCAATATTTATCGTATTCCTTATTTGTATTCCACTTATAGGAGCGATTAAGGGACAAAACCGCTCACTAATTGAGGCCAATTCACTCCTTTTTGGCATACTAGGTGGACTTGGTATCGTACTGTGGATACTTTGGAATACTATTATCTTTCATGATCCGCTCTACTTTCAGCATAGTGAATTTTCGTCTCAAGCGCAACAAAAGACACTTCCAACGCAACTACAATATCTTCATACAAAAATACTCATCACCTATCATGAACTCTGGCAGTCTATTCATAGCTACAGTCTTGATGCTATCTATAATGTAGGTTTGATCCTTTTTACACTCGCTCTTATAGCTGTCATTATTTTCTTCTTTCGCCGCCGAGTAACATCGGAAATGGTAGCGGCCTCAATCTTTCTCGTTCCTTTTCCCTTTTATGTATTTGCGCTCTATACAGCGCAAGCAGTAATCTTTGTGCCTGGTGCCGCTCCCGCGCATGCCCCTGTCAATATTACCTTTTACAATGTCCGTTACGGAGTAGAAATTGTTGCCCCTGCTGCTGTCTTTATAGCAACTCTTGCTAATTGGCAGAGGGTAAGGCATTTTCTAAAGGAAAGAGGGCAACTTATTTTCCAACTGATTCTGAGCCTCACAATCATCGTTCAAACATTTATAATCGCGTATGGAGGAATTATTACACTACAAGACAGCCAGTATGGTCTTGACTGTGCGTTATTGCATCCTGTAGTAGTTTACCTTGTTCAGCATTACGATGGGGGACGTATCATGGAGGATACATTTACTTCTACCACATCACTACCATCAGAGGTTGGCGTTGACTTTAAGGACATTGTATATGAGGGTTCTGGTGATCTGTGGAAACAAGCACTACAAGACCCTTCTTCGGAAGTAAGCTGGATCCTCGCAAATCCTACAAATGCAGGTGATCTTGTAGCACAGCACATTGACGTGACCAATCAACAATTTTTATCTGAATTTACTCCTGTAGTTCAACAAGGAGATGGTCTAATACTATTTCACCATAATGGATTACGTCCATTACCAACAAAATCCATAACGCCTGGTTTACTCACTGCACATCGACTCTGCAATATTGGAAAGTTCTTACCCCTCTAACACGAGACAGTTCGTAGAAAGCTGAAGGTATATCCATGAAACCTGCAAAATCCTATGTACGTCTCATCCAGTTTATAGCTGTGCTAGCCATACTTTTTGGACTACCCTTACTCGCAATAGACAGAACGATTATTCAAACGGCAGCCAGTCACTTAGCCCAAGTTGTCACAGCGAAAAAGCATCCACAGGCATCATCGTCAAGAAAACCGTCGCTGTCAGCTCGTGGTAGTGACTGGCCCACGTATTTACATGATGTACAACGCACTTCATCAAGTGACGAAGCAATATTATCTCCCTCTAATGTAAGCCAGCTTACAAAGCTTTGGTCATTTAAGACAAATGGCAGCATTGCAGCCTCTGCAGCTATTGTTAACGGAACTGCATATGTTGGATCCTGGGATGGATATGAATATGCTCTGGACGCCGCAACTGGCGCATTGCAGTGGAAGACCTATTTGGGAAAGACAGTGGTCAAAAAATACTGTTACCCGTTAAGTATTGGCGTCACCTCATCTGCTACAGTAGCTGACAATACCGTTTACGTGGGTGGAGGAGATGCATATTGGTATGCACTTGATGCAAAAACAGGAAAAGTGCTTTGGAAAGTGTTTACAGGGGATAATAGCGCAGAGAGTGGACATTATAACTGGTCTAGTCCCCTTCTATACAATGGTTTTGCCTATATTGGTATTGCGAGTAACTGTGATCGACCATTGGTTCAAGGGTCTGTACTTCAAGTAGACTTGAAAGCTCATAAGCTCGTTCGTACCTTTAAGACGGTTGAAGATGGGCAAATAGGCGGGGGTATCTGGACGTCTCCAAGTGTGGATACGACAAACAATAGTCTCTACTTCAGCTCAGGAACGGAGACGTCCCCTGATGAGAAGCTTGCGCAAGCAGTATTTGTGCTTGATGCTTCGACACTCACCCTCAAGTCTTATTGGAAGTTACCGGAGAAAGATGCTATCGGGGACTCTGACTTTGACACTTCGCCAATCCTCTTTACAGATGCAAAGGGGCGACGACTTGTTGCGGCAGTTAACAAGAATGGTTTTATTTATGTCTTTGATCGCGATAACGTTGGCGCAGGTCCCGTTTGGCGCCAAGAGATTGATATAGCAGGCATGTGTCCTCTTTGTGAGCAGAGCAGTGTTTCATCTAACGCTATTGGGCAGGGAATGCTTTTCGTTGCAGCAGGCAATACGCGTATCAATAATGGCAACTATCGTGGATCGGTTGACGCATTAGATCCAACAACAGGCAAATTTCTATGGCGCCGTGGAGAACCCGGTTCAATTATCGGAGCAGTTGTATACACCAATGGTTTGCTTATCTATAGCGCAGGACGTACCATAGAGTTGCTTGATGCAAGAACTGGTACGCGCCTCTACAGTTATACAACAGGGAAAGAAATTTATGCAGCACCAAGTGTGGCGCATGGGCTTGTTTTTGAAGGTAGTGGAGATGGCAACCTCTACGCGTTTGGTTTACCTTCTTCCCTCTCACCAAACGCTTCTGATGCGACCTGTTCTAAAGAATGGTCCTGCCAGGACATAGGCAATCCCGTCATTGCTGGCTCAGAGAGCGTCGCAGATACTTCATGGAAAATTGCAGCAGGTGGTATAGGCATTGGTGGCAATTCTGATCAAATGCATTTTGTGTCACGAATCGCCCAAGGAGATGTGCAGATTAGTAGTGAAATCGTCTCACAAGAGTCTACAGGTATTGGTGGTACGCCCCAAATAGGACTTATGGTACGTCAAAATAACGATGCGTCTTCGCCTTACTATGCTGCATTCCTTACTCCACATTCAGGAGTAATCGTGCAGTACCGTTTTGGCTTTGGAGGTGGAACAACCAAGGATGTGCAGTTGCCTACAGCATCAGCCCCACTCTATCTTAGGATACAGCGTAATGGAGACCAGTTCCAAGCTGCTACGTCTAAGGACGGCATCAACTACACACTCGTTGCTGGTAGCACCACAATACTCGTTATGCCTACTACAACAAATGTCGGCTTTGCCGTCAGTTCCAACAACGTGGAAACGATAACCAAAGCCGTATATCGCTCGTTTACAATTGGGCTCCCCTCCGCATCGTTCAACGTTCCCTCTTCTGCCACTCCTTGTCCTTCGGGCTGGATCTGTACTGACATCGGCAATCCAGCCGTTGTTGGAGGGCAGCAGCTGCATGATGAAGCATGGACAATTCAGGGAGGTGGCACTAACATCTGGTGGGATCGAAGTGATCAGCTTCATTATGTATCACGATCTGTTACAGGTGATGTAAGCATAAGCACCCGTCTTGTGTCTCAAAACTCTAAAAGTTCCTATATTAAGGCCGGTATTATGATCCGTCAAAGCACTGCTCCCGACTCACCTTATTACGCAATCTCTATAGAGACAAATCCCAATGAAAGCGTCATCATTGTAGATAATCGTTCCGATCAAGGACTTTTGAACAATCCTATTGTCGTTGATAAAGCGGCAATGCCAGTGTATCTGAAGATTACTCGATCAGGGAATGTGTTTAACTCGTATATATCCACCAATAACATCTCTTGGACACTTGTTGCTGGTTCACAAGCTACCCTGAATATAGGCAACAAAGTTCAAGTAGGCTTAGCCGTAACATCAAAAGTCAATGGTGTTGTAAACACTGTAACATTCGACCATGTAACGATCCGTTAGTCGCGATGTGTAGCACAACAGGGGTTAAAAATAGACTATGATTTTGAGCACGATACATTTCTGTATCAAAGATATAGAGAATTGTATGTGGCCGCGATGCAACACTCTGAGCAATAAGCATAAGCGGCAGAGGAAAGTATACGCTCTTTATAACAGACGTACACAAACGTTAGGGTTAAATTATACAAGAAGTGCTCTCGTCGTTCTTTTACTTATTGCGATAGGTATTTTTGCTGTCTTTAGTAGAAAACTATTTGTAGTAGAACAAAGAACTATCATTCCCTCTACGTCCTTTATCGCGTCGGTTGATACGATGAAGGTAAGCCGTGATACACAGAGAAACCCTCTTCCTCTTTCTAAAATCAAAGCTATCGTGCAGCTTGCTGCAAGTCTCAACACGAACTACATAACTGTAGATACCAATTGGGACTATCCGGACTATACACGTCAATGGATTGATGCTATACGAGAATCAGGTCGTCACGTGTGGTTTCGTACACATCCAAATCAATGGGAAAACGATAATGGCGCGGTAGGCATTATGTCACCAGCACAATTAAAAATAGCAGAACGTACATTTATCACGACACATATCTCATTTTTCTCCCCTGGAGATATTTTTGACCCTTGCTCAGAGCCAGAACAGGGTCATTACTGGTCCACACACTATTATACGAACTGGGTATCACATGCACCTAATGCTGCAACACGAGAGTATAATGCTTTTCTTCGTGATACTACGGATATCGCGAACACGGTCTTACACCAGCAAGGTATTTACGGTGTCATTACTACGATACGTTCAACAAACTCTTTCTTCGCAACGCATCCGGATGTCTTAGAGCAAGCAACGGTGAATAAATTCGGACGCATCACGGTGGACAGTTACCCAGAGAGACAATTGACCGAGCCTAAGTCTGCAGTGCAAGCTCGCTTAAGCGAACTTCAAACTATAGAGAATATATGGCATGTTCCCATCATCATTGGAGAAATGGGGTACAGCAATGACGTACCAGTGGACGATGTCGTGCAACAGAACGTGCTTAAAGCCGAATTTGCTGCCCTCACACCACTCTCTTATCTTACAGGTGTCAATTATTGGGTTGGTCCGGGTTCGGTGCAAGCTGGTGGATACACTTACATATTTGTCAATTCAGGTGGAAAGTGGTCTTTCCGTCCTGCCGCTTACGAACTTACAGCGTTCTACAAAATGATGTTGGGTAAGAGGGCATTCTCTGGAGGCTCACATGGAGCATACACGTAACGCAGAAAGTACAGAAAGGCTATCTACAAGCTTCTTGTATAAGGTAATGCATCCTCTGCAAGGACAGTCCACGCTATACAAATTAGTACGCTTTTGTATTGTAGGTGTGTATAACACTGGTATAGACATACTCATGCTCAACCTTCTCCTCTGGTTTTTCCCCACGCATAATGCAACTTCACTACTAGGCTATAACTCGCTAGCCTTTTTCTCAGGCGCCCTTAATAGCTATGTACTTAACAAGTACTGGACCTTCAGACAAAGCAGTTCTGTTACACGCTACGAAATTATACGTTTTGCCGTACTTACAGCACTCAGTGTACTGTGTAATAATACAGTTCTATGGTTTGTTGCCAGTATCACTCGTCCCTTTATTGTCAATACATTGCTTTGGGCAAATACAGCAAAGGTATGTGCAATTATTGCTACCGCAACAATTTCCTATACAGGAATGCATTTCTGGGTCTTCGCAAAATCGAAGTATCAAGAGGGGAACTTGCTGAACGCGCTTCTTATCAAGAGGAGTGATAATTAGAAGAACAGCTAGAGCAAACGTACGGTATACAAATATGGTAAAACAAAACCGGCAGGGTGATACTTATACACCCTTTTTCTGCGATTTGCACGACTTCTTAACTTTTGAAGTTTAGACTCATCTAGTTCAAAAAGGGCAAAGCTCTTTACAGAGGCTTGCCCAAAGAGTAGTGTTCATCAAAACCTAAACGAGGAGCACTACTCAGATGAACCTTCACACAGTAAAGCAATTTCGTCACGCGATGTATGGATGCTTGACCAGTGGTAGAGAATGAGTAGTGTTTCCTATAAGCAGGTGTACATAATTCACCTCCGGTGCTCAATCTGGTACACTTCTTATCGTAGAAAGGGAACAAACATATTCTTGCTCATAACATGTGTCATCAATATCCAGCGTGATGTTTTGGGCTATTCTGCGTTATTATAAGTAGTAGGGGAATAGGAAGGAGATTACTATGTACACAATAGATGTGTTTATTCGACAATCCTACCCTAAAATGTGTCTTCGTAGTGCGAACTTTATAGAGGAGGTCCTGATGCGGGCAAGCATATTACAACTCATGGAGACCGTCGTTGACGGTGTTCCACAACGCGAATCACCTAACCATAAATGTTCCAGTAACGTAGGACGGGGAGCCTATCGTTTAGAACAGTTTTCTCGACGCAATAGCGTCACATTGTCAAAGCTGACTCGCAATCTCTCGCATAGGGCTTCATCCAACTAGAACGATACGTTCTACTCAGATGAGTCCTTTTTTTTGTAGCCTTCTACTCAGTTTGGAACTACCTCTGCTTTCCCATCTTCCTCCAACAATGCTTCCACCCACATTGTCATTTCGTCTAACAACTGTATTGAGTATGCGGTAATAGCTGTAGGTTTCGCAGCAATCAATAGACCGAATGCCTCAGCAAGAGACAACGTCCTTCGTACCAACGCAGAAGCGTTATCTGCATTGAAACGCTGTATTCCCTTCAAGGCCAGAGCAAGGAAATAAGGATTGCCGCCTTCGTTCTTCGTCGCGAACCAACGAGCTAATTCACCTTCGTCCGAAGCTACTAAGCGATGGGACCCTGTATAATTACTCTCACCTTGTGCCACACTCGTGATACCCAGCAGCACGAAACTCCAACCGGTTGAATGAGTCCATCCTACTTGTAGCAACTCGGCGATGTATGGATTTCCCAAGAGGTGTATTTCTCCAGTGGAGCGAATCGATACAAGGTTCCATAGGAAGAAACAAAGGTCTTCAGGTGACGCCTCCT
>CAXTCR010000158.1:0-9378 GCA_964242555.1 uncultured Ktedonobacteraceae bacterium | reverse complement strand
GTTGCTAATACTCAATGCATGCTCCTATTCAATAGTACTTGAATGCTCGATTCTGTTCCGTATGCTTCCTCTGGCACCCTGCTGTAAAGACTCCGTTCATGAGTCCTTACGACGGGGTGTTGGATGATTTTGTATTCGTGTCGCCATCCCCATAGAGGAAACAGTGCGTCCAATGCCCACCACCTAACTCGGTTCGCTTGGGAAAGCGTTCCCTACATACAGGCATAGCATGCGGGCAGCGTGGATGAAAACGACAGCCGCTTGGCGGTGTGATAAGACTAGGAATTTCGCCACGTGCTGGCAATTCGGCCCTGCTCTTCCCGTCAATGCTCACTTTGTCAGGGTCAGGTGCAGCAGAAATGAGGAGTTGTGTGTAGGGATGCTTTGGTTGCTGAATCACCTCGTCGCTTGACCCGCCTTCAACCATTTGACCGGCATACATCACCAGCGTCTCTTCCGCGAAGTAGCGAGCACTTGCAATATCGTGCGTGATGAAGAGCAACGCTAAACGCTCTTCCTCTTTCAGACGTAATAGCAGGTTCAGGACATCCAGGCGTATCGACACATCCAGCATCGAGACAGGCTCATCGGCAAGAAGCACCTCTGGTTGTGCGGCCAGCGCACGCGCAATAGCTACGCGTTGCCGTTGTCCCCCACTTAATTGGTGCGGAAACTTCTCGATGAACTGCTCTGCAGGACTCAGGCTGACCTTTCTTAGTAATGCTAGTACCTGTTCCGTCTCCTCGTTCTGATCATGGACATGCCCATGGACATGAAGGGGACGACTCAGGTGATAGCGCACAGTATGGACTGGATTCAGCGAGGCAAATGGGTCTTGGAACACAAGTTGCACGTGGCGTCGATATTCACGAAGTGACGCCGCACCTTTGAGTTGGACTGACTCGCCACGGAAGCGCAAAGTACCAGCGGTAAGGTCATACATACGAGCTAGCATACGTGCAACCGTCGTCTTCCCGCTTCCGCTTTCTCCAACGAGTGCGGTCGCTCGTCCAGGATAGAGTGCGAGTGACGTATCTTCTACCGCATGTACGGCACGTGCCGGTCCAAATAGTCTTGCCTGTCGCAAAGGAAACAGTTTTCGTATATGCTCAGCCTCAAGAATAGCTCCCTCTTGACGTGACTGCTCTTGAATGTGTCGTGTTGAACTTACAGTACTCATTCGGCTTTCCCCTCTTCTACAAACGGCACTTGATACTTCTGTGCGAAGTCCGACGCCTGTGGTGGACCAGCAGGAGCGTATTTTTTATCATAGAGATGACATGCCACGAGCTGATTTGGACTCTCACGTGTGGACGCTTGCAATGGTGGTACGATACTTTGGCAGGTATCAAAGGCAAAGGGACAACGTGGATGAAACGCGCATCCTGACGGTACGTTGCGTAAGTCAGGTGGAGAGCCTGGAATACCAGTCATGATACGGCGCGGCCCGGAGATAGTCGGAAACGATTTGAGCAAGCCATAACTATAGGGATGACGCGGATGCAAATACAGGTCTCGCTGCGATGCAGTTTCGACCAATTTGCCCGCATACATGATTGCAACTGTATCCGCAAGCTCTAACAAGAGCGACAGGTCGTGGGTGATAAAAATGACCGAGAAGCCAAATTGTTCCCGCAGCCGCATAATCTCCGTCAAAATTTCGCGTTGCACCACAACGTCGAGGGCAGTGGTTGGTTCATCCATGATAATGATTTCGGGAGAAAGGGCAAGTGCGATAGCGATGACGGCGCGTTGACGCATCCCACCACTCAACTCATGAGGGTAACTGGAAACACGGTCGGGCGCGATGCCTACGAGTTTGAGCAATTCAAGCGCTCGTTGCTTGCGCGAGTCGGGTCCCATCAAAGGCCGATGCACTTTCAGTACATCCATAATTTGTCGACCAATAGTCATGACAGGATTCAGCGCGTTCATTGCACTTTGGAACACGATGGAAAGCTCGCGCCAACGAAACGCTCGTAATTGTGCAGGTGACAATTGCAAGATATCCATCGGCTCCATTTCATCGTCGCTTCGTGTCGCACGCTTTCCCCTCTTTGACTGGAAACCGGATGGTGCGATGGAAACTGTGTCGGCATGGTCGTGCGAACGTGGATAATAGAGAACCTCGCCTCCGACAATTTCTGCGGGTGGACGAAGCAAGCGGGCAATGGCATAGGCAAGAGTTGATTTGCCACTCCCACTTTCGCCTGCGAGACCAAGAATTTCGCCACGCTTTAACGTAAAACTCACATTGGTAGCTGCGTGAACAGTACCGTTAGCGGCAGCATAGTCTACGCTGAGATTTCTTACATCGAGCAGGGCCTCTTGTTGGACTGCAACAGCCATTATGCTACTTCCTCTTTCTCTATGGAAACAAGCCGTTTAGCTTTCGCCGGACTCTTTATTCCGCAGCCCAACGAACAACGTTCTGGCTTCGCTCAGGGCTGTGGAGCGGAAGCTTTGGGTTTCGGCTCACGTCGTAGGCGCGGGTTCGCAGCCTCGTCAATGCCAAAGTTGATAAAGGCTAATGCAGCGCCCACAAGTGCAGCACAGAAGCCGGGTGGAACAAACCACCACCATGCACCGAGTAGGAGTGCATCGTTGTTTTGCGCCCAAAAGAGCATCACCCCCCAACTTGGAATTGTTACATCGCCTAAACCGAGGAACTCGAAGCCAATTTCTGCCAGTATAGCATACGTCACTGTTCCCAGCAGACTTGCGGCAATAATCGCAATCTCGTTGGGCAGGATTTCGTAGGAGATAATACGCCATGTACTCTCCCCAGTTGCACGCGCCGCCTCGACAAAATCGCGCTGTCGCATCGACAGTGTTTGTGCTCGTAGCACACGCGCTCCCCATGCCCAACCTGTAATGGTAATAATGATGCCTAGTTGTACAGGCCCCTTAAAAGGGAAGTACGATGCCATAACAACTGCAAGCGCGAACGCGGGTAACACGAGAAACACATTTGTTATCAGTGAGAGTATATCGTCAATGACACCGCCAAAGTATCCCGCGGTCAAGCCAACAAGCACAGAGAGCGTTGTGGCGAGAATGCCAATTGCAAAGCCAAGCACAATCGAGGTGCGTGTTCCATCAATAAGCTGTGTAAACACATCTTGCCCTGTTTGGGTCGTACCCAACCAGTGCGTAGATGAAGGTGCCTCAAGCGTATCTGGACCGAGGGCATTGGGGTCTTGATGTACAAGCAAGGGACCCAAGAGAGCAATAAGCACAAAAATAGCGAGAATAGTTGCGCCAATCGCTACCTTGCGATTACGTGTGACGAAACGCCATATGTCGCTCAAGCGTCCTGCAAAGAGGTTTGCCTGTATCGCGGGTGCGCCACTACCGGGCAATGATGCCTCTATAACACCAGTACCCGCAACACCGCCTGTAACAACTGCCGTCTCATGTGTTGTATCAGAACTAGAGGCTGCAATTGTTCCTCGACCCGTTTCTTGCACAACTGGAGATGTCTGTTTATTGTCATCCGAAGATGGCGTCTGTTGTGAGGATGTTGGAATGCCCATCTTACCCCCTTTCCTGACGGACACGTGGATCAAGTGCAGTATAGAGCAGGTCAGCAAGAAAATTCGCTCCTAATACTGCACATGCAATAACCAGGAAAATTCCCTGTATCAGCGCGTAATCGCTGTTGGAGACGGCCTGTAACAATTTAAAGCCGATGCCAGGATACGAGAAGACAATCTCAGTAACGAGCTGACCCGCAACTACAAAACCTAACGCGAGCGCAAAGCCTGTGATATTCGGCAAAATTGCGTTGCGCGCGGCATAGGCAAACATCACCTGACGTTCGGGCAAGCCCTTCGCCTGTGCCATCAGGACATAGTCCTCGGAAAGTGTGGTTATCATCGCGTTGCGCATACCTAGCATCCAGCCAGCAACAGAACCGAGGACAAGCGTGAGTGCGGGAAGAAGAGAATGATACATAGCACTGCTAATGAAATCTGGTGTGAGTCCGACTGTGACACTTGTATCATAGCCACCCGTAATGGGGAACCAATTCAGCGTAAAACCGAGAACATAGAGAAAAATCAAAGCAAGCCAGAAATACGGTACGGCGGAGAAGAAGGTCAGCAGCGGAGGCATAATGGTATCCAGAGCGGAACCACGGCGCCATGCAACAATTACGCCTAACAATGTTCCTATGACAAAACTCATCACAACAGAGGTTGTCGCAAGCAATAATGTCCACGGTAAACCCTGTCCAATCACTTCCGCTACAGGTGCTGCTGAATAGGTAATTGAAACACCAAGATTGCCATGCGCTAGCTGACCGACATACTGAAAATACTGGACATATAACGGATCGTGACTGATACCAAAGGCAACCTCTAAGGAGTGTAATGCCTCCGGTTGCAGATTTCCCTTAAAGCGTCCAATCAATGATTGCGCTGGATTTATAGGGGAAAGGCGCGGAATAATAAAGGTGAGAGTGATTGATGCCCACAATGCAACGAGATAAAATCCGATGCGTCGAAGCAAATGGCCCATCTCATAGCTCCTTCTCTATGATGGAGTTGCTTCATCATGGACTCCTCTATTGGGAAGTTCATGATGAAGCAATCAGGATACAACTACGCCACCGGTTTGAGATTCAACATCACAATTTCGGCATCAGGATAGTCGAACGGCGCGGGGGATGCGTAAGGATTGCTCTCGGAGGGCCAACCAGTAAAGCGGGCGGTACTATATTCGTTCCAGGTTGCACCATAGACGAGTGGAATGCTTGGGAGCTGTTCAACCATGATCTTCTGAATACCTGCAATCGCCTGCTGTTGTACGCTCTGATCAGTCGAGGTTGCGTACTGATTCAGTAAAGAATCAGTTGTAGAATCACTCCATCGTGCCCAGTTAGAAACTGCGGTCTGGCCTACAGGCTTGGTATTGTTGCTATTCAGCAGCGAGTTGTAGAGGAAGTACGGGGTAGGACCAGCGTTTGTCCAGGAGATGGCAGTATCAAAGGTTCCCTGCTGTAACGCACTATAGTAGGCGTTAAACGAGACAGAATTCACTTTTGCATCTATACCAATCTTCTTGAGATTGTCTGCCATAATCTGGCAGTTTGTGACCCAGTCGGTCCAGCCATTGACAACATCAATGTTGAAGGAAAGCTTTTTGCCGCTTGCGTCAGCATAGATACCATCACTGCCCTTTTTGAAACCTACACTCTCAAGTAACTGCGTTGATTTGGCAGTGTCAAGCGAAAATGCAGCAACTGCGTATTCAGATGAGAGATAACTTTTGTTAGAAGGTAACACAAGTGCGGTTGGGTGAGCTACAGGCTCATAGCCGCTTTCAGCAACCTTGTACATTTGTTCGCGATCAAGCGCACTACTGATCGCCTGACGCACAGCAAGCTTGTTGAATGGAGCCTTTGCTAAGTTCAGGTAGAGCATAACAACATTGCGTGCTGGGAACCAGTAGTGGTTGTTCGTAGGATTGCGTTTGACATAGGTCTTCTGCACATCGGGTGTAAATAGACCCGTCCAGTCAAGCTGTCCTTGAGAGAGCACAAGCTCTGCTCCTGTATTCGAGTTGAACGATGGATATTTCAATTCCCCAACCTCTGGCTTACCGGGTTGCCAGTAGTTAGGATTTTTCACAAAGTCAACCACCTGTGGCGAAAACGATTTGAGCATAAAGGGTCCTGTACCAACTGGCTTCGTGTTTGTATACTTCGTTGGATCACCCACATCCGACCAGAGATGCTTAGGCAAAATCCAGGTCTGACCACCGAGATACCAGAGAATTGGGGTATAGGCTTTCTTCAACGAAATGTTGACGGTGTTCGCGTCCGGTGCCGTTACCTGATTGATGTACTGCCAGAGACCACCGCCATCGGCAGCTGGATATTGTTTGATATCATTCAGCGTAAACACCACATCATCCGATGTGAACGCCTGTCCATCCGTCCATTTGACTCCCTGGCGCAAGTTGAACGTTACGTTCTTCGCATCGCTTGAAAATGTATAGCCTGTCGAGAGCCACGGCTTAATACTTCCATCCATACGATTGAAGAAGAGCAACGTCTCATACATGGGTCCTTGCACACCATCTAAAGCTGTGGGGGAATAGGGGCTAAAATTCTCGGTGAAGTCGCCCTTTGGACTGGGTGCGATAGTAAGTGTTGTGTTTTTAGCAGTGTTCTTGTTAGCACTACTACCTCCACAAGCTGAGAGTAGTGTAGTAAGAATGACAAGACAGAAGGTTGCAAGTATACGAACGCTGGTTCTTGTTCCAGAGTTCACAGATGAAGTAGAAAACATAGAGGACCTCCTTGTGTTGGAACTGATGTACGAACATACGTATGCCCGTACATGCGTAAACAAGATCTGTCTTTGATCTTTTGTCAAGCAATAATGATTACAGAGTTTACGGACCTTACAAGTCTTCCAGGGACACGTTCGGAGTTGGGGACGTAAGACGTCGATGAGAGCCACTAGAGGCGCGCACTACAAGGTTAGTAACAAAGTGTATATGTAAGGGATTTGACATGACATGCTGCTCATCAGTGGAAAGTTGGAGAGAAGTTTTTCCACTACTAACGTCGAAAGTAGTCTGAGGAGTGTCTAAGAGCGACAAGAGGACTTCGATGCCACGCTGACCCATCTCGTAGAAGGGTTGTTTGACTGTCGTAAGCGATGGGCGTATATGTGCGGAGGTCGAGATGTCATCAAAGCCAATCAAGGCAATATCATTGGGAACTTGAAGCGTGTATTCCTCGGCGGCAGCAAGAACGCCATACGCCATCTGATCGTTCGCAGCAAAAATAGCGGTAGGTCTTTGCGCTTCGGGTAGAGCAAAAAATGCATTAGCTGCGACACGCCCACTGAGTGGCTGAAAATCGCCCTCAACTACCAGCTTTTCATCCAATGCTATACCTGCCTCTATAAGCGCCTGAATGTACCCCTCATAGCGTTCTCGTGAGCAAAGGTGACGCATTGGACCTTGAATATGAGCAATGCGTCGATGGCCGAGACCAATCAGGTATCGTACAGCCTCGTAACTCCCCATATAGTTATTAACACGCACCCACGGAATCACTGCATCTGGCTGTTCCTGGTCATCTATGACGACAACCGGAAACCCGCTTCTGTGCAACTGAGCAAGCTGATGCACTGATTTGCCCATAAACATCGCAAGCACACCAGCCGTCAACTTCGTCGCCAACATATTGTCGACAATAAGGCTCTTGTTCCCGTCATGCATAGTCCGGTCACTGTATAGCACTAACTCATAGGGCGTCTGCTCGACGGTCTCAGCAACGCCGCGCAATACATCTTGAATAAAGGGTTGGGTAAAAGAGGGAATAAGTACACCGAGAAGACGACTCTTCCCGCGTGCTAGATGAGAGGCAGTAGCACTAGGAACAAAATGTTGCTCTTCCACGATCTGCAAAATGCGTTCGCGTGTCACAGGGTCGACATCCGGTTTTCGATTTAGCACACGCGATACTGTTGCCTTTGAAACACCTGCAAGGCGAGCGATATCATCAATCGTTGGTTTCGCCACCATAGTTGCTCCTACATAGTACTTTTTCACGTGTAACCGCTTACGTAACCGATACCGAAAGCGGTTACGAGTAAGTATACTGAGAGGAGAGGATGCTGTCAAGGGTATTGGGGAGAACTTTTTTCTGAATGTAGGTAGTTTAGGGGAAGTTTTTATTCTACTATTGACAGAAACCGGTTTCTGATTTACAGTTCCTTTACCTGTTCACTTACGTAGAACTTCTATATAGAGTATAGTACAGCGAATACAGAGGTATTTGTCTGACTCTTGCAAAGGAGCAAACAGTGACATGGACAATAAGCTGACCATTCAGGACATTGCACGGCTAGCGGGCGTCTCGAAGGCTACGGTCTCACGGGTTCTCAATCATCGTCCATCCGTCAATGCTCTCTTGCGTGAACGCGTGCAACGAGTCATACAAGAGTATGATTTTGTTCCCAGTGTCACTGCTATTGGTTTGGCTGGTGGGCACACGCGCTTGATTGGCGTCCTTGCTCCTCCGCTAACATGGCCTTCGGTGCCAGAAATTATGCATGGCGTGGCAGAATACGTTGAACGCACCGAGTATGAAATTGTGCTCTATAGCATGGGTTTTGAGCGTAATCACTCGGATGTGCTTGACCGCATTCTAGGTATGCGGATGGTCGCTGGTCTTCTCGCAATTTTTCCCGGTGAGCTTTCGCAGCATCTCGCGTATCGCTATCAGCAAGGTTTTCCTCTGGTGACGATTGATGATCAGGCGCAACCGGGGACGTTGCCATTGGTCGGAATCGATAACGTTGCCAGTGCTTACGAAGCTACTCGTCATTTACTCGATCTTGGACACCAGCGCATTGCTCATGTACAGGGACCACAAAACTACTATTGTGCCGTTGAACGGTATCAGGGGTATAGTCAGGCGTTGCGAGAAGCAGGATTTTCTTCCGATCCAACCCTGCTTCTGCAGGGAACGTTTGAGCCTGCAAGTGGGCGCCGGTGCGCTATTGAACTCTTCTCGCGCAACAGGCGTGATTGGCCTACCGCCATCTTCGTTGCGAACGATCAAATGGCATACGGCATCCTAGAAGTTGCAGAGCAGCAAAACATACGGATACCAGAAGAGATTGCGGTTGTTGGCTTCGACGATACAAATTTCTCGGTACACATGCGGCCTTCTCTCACAACCGTTCAACAGCCCTTCTCCCAAATGGGGCGTACAGCTCTCGAAATGCTCACCACAATGATTGACGCACAGCATCGTACGGAGAAGGGAGCGCAAAAACACTCTATGAAGCAGAGAGCAGAGACATTCTATGAGCGTCGTCCTAAGAGTACCCCTTCGCGTATCAGGCTTCCAACGAGCTTGATCATCCGAGCATCGAGTGGTGCTTCTCGCTCGTTTTCAATGCACATGTAGTCAATATAGTATTTCTCTTGTTTTAGACGAGTAGCGTATCTCTACTTTTCTCTTGTGTATTTTGTTACTTAGTATGTTGTTGTGCTGTCATGTTGTTATACCCTTGATCCTTTCTTGTGAAAACCCGGGTTGGTTTTCGCACTGGATATCTTCGTTTGGAGAGGAGAAGAGCAATCATCCTCGCTTTTCCCTCCTCCTAGTGATTGAAAAGGGGCAATCAATGTCTACATCTCCTCAAGGAAACCAGGGAAACGGTTTCCAGTACAACCGTATATCGAAGACGATGCGCGTTGTAGCACCGATCATGCTCGCCGTTGCGCTACTGGGGGCAGCGATCAGCATCTTTTCCTCTCGTGAGATACACAACGCTCACGCAGACACAGCTTGGACACCGATTTGGAGTGATAACTTCGACGGTGTTGCTGGCACGGGCCTGGATA
>CAXTCR010000157.1:0-9379 GCA_964242555.1 uncultured Ktedonobacteraceae bacterium | reverse complement strand
TGCTCATCTCAAAAATGGCTATGGCAGAGGCATCGTGCTTATACCATGAGCCTTGAGGATTCCATTCGTGGCAATAGACAGAAACGGCATCGGCCCCTGTGAGCAAACGTGCAGCGTCGAAGGAATGGATGGCCATATCGAGCAGCAGGACGTGGTGCATAGAGTCGCGAAAGCCGCCAAAGTGGGGACCGATATAGAAATCGCTATTGACGGTTGTGAGCGGACCAAGCGTACCGGAAGTGAGAAACGAGGTCATGCGGCGAATAGCAGGATCATAGCGACGATTTTGAATGACAGCAAATATTCTATTAGCTTTTTGTGCAGCAGCAATCATCTCCCGCGCACGTTCCATCGAATCGGCCAACGGCTTCTCGCTTAAGACATGGCATCCATGCGCAAGTGCCTGCATAGTAACATCGTAGTGTGCCTCGGGAATCGTACAGTTGAAGACAACATTTGGGGTCGTCTGTTGCAGAACACTTGCTACATCGGTTCCAATTGCCGCTTGTGCTACCCCAAACTGTATAACCTTTTGGCGCGCTATTGCCTCAACCACATCGACCAGACCAACGATCTCGACCTGTGGTAAAGCAAGTGCAGACTGAAGCCATAGGTTGCTCATATTACCACACCCTACCAGCACTGTACGTATTTTCGCCTGTTCATTCATGTCACGTACCTCCTAAGCACAAGCGTACGAGTCTGATTTCATCACACCCTGTTTCGGCTTCACAAGCACCAGCAGGGTGTGATGAAATCAGACCCGTACAATTCTCTCTTCAACAGTGTTACTCTTAAGAAAGCACTGCACCTGATGAGCGGGGTGAGCGCAGTTGGAAGGCATGGATAATCATACCGATACCGAATATGATACCGTAGATGCCGACCACCCAGAGCAGAGACAGGATGCCAGCACCAGGGCGAGTAAAGAGCAGAATTGCTAATAGTATCGAAATGACACCTCCAAGAGCGAGGCCCCATGCAAATGTGCCACGTACAGTAAACGCTGCGATAAGCTCCATTATACCAGTTACCAGTGCCCATGCCGCAATAAGGTAGAGCAACACTAATGCTGTTTCACCAGGATAGATGAGAGCGACGACACCTGCGATGATACCGAGTACACCCTCGATAAGCAACCAGCCCCAACGCGCATGGGTGCCACGCTCTTGAAGCGCGACATATACTGCTGTGATGCCGTCAACAATCGTGTAGAACGCGAAAATGTAGATGAGCGAGAGCAGAGCAAGGCCTGGGAAAAGCAACGCAACGAGTCCGAACAGGACCGCTAGTACGCCTCGAAGCAAGAGTACCCACCAGTACTGGCGGGCTGTTTGCATACTTGTGCCAATCATCTTGGTTTCCTCCAAAGAAAAATGCTTATATCTCAATCGAAGAGTACTCTTAGTTCCTCATCTACTAATTACACGTAACTCATCGAGGTTTGCAGACACAGTTAGATATCGTGAAATACGCTTATCTAATTAGCAGAGTGTTTTTTCGCAGAAAAGCAACGTATAATGAGTTTGTGACGTGTACTCCAACGTGTGGTATATAGGGCAGTACACTTCCAATGTCTACCGTTTTTCGCGTAACGCAAGAGGAGAGTCTCATGGCAACCGTCAACCCGACAGCAACTCTCGATCAGGCTCGTTTAGACCTGATGCACCGCTATTGGAACGCCGCAAACTTTCTGACGATTGGTCAGATTTACTTAAAGGAAAACCCTTTACTAAGAGAACCGCTTAAAGCAGAACACATTAAGCCGCGCCTTCTAGGACACTGGGGCACATCGCCTGGATTAAGTTTCATCTATGTTCATGTCAACCGGTTGATTGGAGAACATGATGTAAACGCGATTTATCTTACAGGACCTGGGCATGGCGGTCCAGCGTTGGTTGCGAACGTCTACCTGGAGGGCACGTATACAGATATCTACCCTCACATCACAGAGGATACCGATGGTCTCCGCAAGTTGTTTCGCCAATTCTCGACTCCAGGTGGGATACCAAGTCACGTCAGTGTGCCAACACCCGGTTCTATCCATGAAGGTGGTGAGCTTGGGTACGTGCTCTCGCATGCCTATGGCGCGGTTTTCGACAGTCCTGACCTGATAGCAATAGCGGTTGTTGGCGATGGTGAGTCTGAGACAGCTCCTCTCGAAGGTTCATGGAAGAGTCTCAAGTTCCTCAATCCGGTGCGTGACGGTGCAGTACTACCTATTCTGCACCTGAATGGGTATAAGATTTCTGGTCCTACCGTGTTTGGGCGCGAAGAAGATGAAAACATCCGAAAGCAGATCGAAAGCTATGGGTACGAAGTGCATTTTCTTGAGGGCGATGACCCAATGACAATGCACAAGGCATTTGCCGAACTTCTTGAGACATGCTACGCCAAGATACGATCATACCAGGAAGACGCCCGCACGCATGGCTTTTCGGGTATTCCACCGTGGCCTGTTATCGTGCTTCGTACGCCCAAAGGCTGGACCTGTCCGAAAGAGATCGACGGCAAGCCGATTGAGGGTACATTCCGCGCTCACCAAGTACCAGTAGACGATGTAGTGAGCAACCCGGAACATCTTGCAATCCTGGAACAGTGGATGCGTAGCTATCATCCCGAAGACACGTTCGACCAGAATGGACGTTTTGTCAGTGAGCTTGCGGCACTTGCGCCCAAAGGCGACCGGCGAATGGGGGCAAATCCACATGCGAACGGGGGCAGGCTGCTGGTAGACCTGGATATGCCAGCGTTCACCGACTATGCTATCGAGGTGTCCAAGCCCGCAACCGAGCGTCACGAGTCCACGCGACAGTTCGGCAAGATGATGCGTGACATTTTCACCCGGAACGCCAAGCAGCAGAACTTCCGTCTTTTCTGCCCCGACGAGACCAACTCGAACCGTCTCGGCAATGTGTTCGAGGTCGAGAATCGCACATGGATGAGCAAAACCATTCCAATTGACGATTCCATCTCGCACGATGGTCGCGTCATGGAGGTCTTGAGCGAGCACCTGTGTCAGGGCTGGCTGGAGGGCTACCTGCTCACAGGCCGTCATGGTGTCTTTGCTACGTACGAGGCATTCGCGATGGTTTCCGACTCTATGACAGTGCAGCACTCTAAATGGCTACAGGAAGCCGACAAATTGCCGTGGCGTGAGAAAATCGCCTCGCTCAATATCCTGCTGACCTCAACCTGCTGGCGCAATGACCACAACGGATTTAGCCATCAGGGACCGGGTTTGATCGACACGATGCTTTCGCGTAAGGGTGTCGTTGCCCGCATCTACTTGCCGCCGGATGCTAACTGCCTGATGTCGGTCGCAGATCATTGTTTGCGCAGCCGCAACTACGTGAACTTGATTGTGATTGACAAGCAACCCCAGTTGCAATGGCTCAATATGCAGGATGCAATTGAGCATTGCGCAAAAGGTCTTTCGACCTGGGAGTGGGCAAGCAACGCTGGAAACTTACAACCAGATGTTGTGCTGGCCTGCTGCGGAGATATTCCAACATTAGAGATCATTGCGGCCACCGACTGGTTACGGAAGCATATTCCGGAGCTGAAGGTACGCGTGGTCAATGTCGTTGACATGATGCGACTCTACCCACCGGACCTGCATCCACATGGCATGGACGAAGCAACATTTGTCCAGCAATTCACCGAGAATCAACCTGTTGTATTCGCGTTCCACGGCTACCAGCGCGCCATTCACCAGCTTATACATGGCCGCACAAATGCTGAGCGTTTCCACGTTCGTGGCTTCAACGAACAGGGTACAACGACGACACCTTTTGACATGGTTGTGCTCAATAGCATGAGTCGCTATCACCTGTGTATCCTGGCCTTGCAGCACGCGACGCGTGTAAAAGATATGGCCGCGCCACTCATCGCTGAGTGCAATGCTATGTTGGACAAACATCACGCATACGTTCGCGAAAACCTGCAGGACCTGCCGGAGGTCCGCGATTGGGTGTGGACCGATTAACCAACGAGTCAATGAGAGAAGCGTGTCGGGATAAAAGTTAAGCTCTTATCCCGACATATTTTTTGTAAAGAAACATTTTGCAGACCCTTCTCGTGTTATAAGAGATACTTTGTAAGAAGAATGTAAAGAGAAAGTGTATATATGAAAAAAAATCCTGATCGTAGGCCCGAGGAAGAGATTGTTCCAGGGATGATAGTGGAGGCGACTGAAGGTGATTTTGGTGAGCAAGATATCAGTCCGGCGAAAGTTATAGACGTAAAAAGGGATGCGCAGGGCAATATAAAGGACATAGAGGTTGAGAAGGGCATTCTTTTTCGCAAGAAGATCGAGATACCAGCAGATCGTATTCAAGAGGTTGATGCTCCGGTTGATGGTCGTAGTCCAGGCGAGGTGAAAATCGACGCCGATGAGTCGGAGATAGAGGCGCTTACGCAAGCGGGCGAGCAAGAACTCTCACCCGAAAAGGTAAGACCGCAAGATAGCCTACTCGATCAGGTTGAGCAGCAAGCACCTACAGTTGAAGGCATGCGCGAGAAAGAAGCGAACATTCGGGCTCCCCGTCCGAAAAGTACATTCTGGCGCATCATCGGTCCTGGTGTGCTATCAGGAACCTCCGGAAATGATCCATCAGCTATTACATCCTACGCGGTTGATGGTGCAAGTGTAGGTTATGGGCATCTGTGGCTCATGTTGCTCTCGACCCCGTTGTATCAAGCGGTGCAATTCGCATGTGCCAAAATTGGTCGTGTCAGTCAAAGAGGCTTATCACAACTACTAAGAGAGCACTATGGGCGTTCTGCCTCTGTGCTCGCCTCACTCTTACTCATTGTTACAAATGTCGCACTGATCGCCGCTGACCTTGCAGCAATTGGGAGTGGTTTTGAGCTGGTAACGGGTATTCGCTGGGTCTGGTTTGTCGTGCCGGTTGGCCTAGTGTTGTGGTACCTGACGGTCTATCGCAATTTTGAGTCATTCAAGAAAATCTTTTTGTCAATGAGTTTTGTATTCGTCGCCTATATCTTGACCGCGTTTTTCTCACGTGCCAACTGGGGAACAGTGCTTTACCATACCTTTGTGCCACAGATCGGGCTTGACTTTGCGAGTATCAGTAGTGCCGTTGCCCTATTAGGAGCGACCATCTCGCCCTACTCAATGTTCTGGCAAACGCAGGGAGAAATTGAGGAGAAGCGTACGGGGACGCTTAAAAAGCAGCTACGTGATGCCGAAATCGATGTTGGTACAGGTTCTATCAGTGGACAGGTTGTTGCATACTTTGTGATTATCAGCACGGCCTCAACCATTTTTATTCACCACGGTAGCATCAACACAGCAGCGGATGCAGCACGTGCGCTTGAACCGCTTGCGGGACCGCTCGCACGCTATCTTTTTGCCATAGGTCTAGTTGGGTCTGGTATTGTCGCGATTCCCGTACTCCTTGCGAGTACCTCCTATGCAGTTGCTGGTGCATTTGGCTGGCCTTCTGGTTTATCCAAGCGTCCGTGGCAGAACGAGGGATTTTACCTTATTCTCACTGTGGCGCTTGTTGTGGGTTTGGTTGTCGCGCTTATCGGTATTGACCCTATCAAGCTGATCTTCTGGGCCAATATCCTTGCAGGGGTTATGGCTCCAATCCTGGTGATCACCATTCTGCTAGTTGGCAATAATCGTAAGATTATGAAGGGGGAACGCCTTAGTTTGCTCAACAACTTTGGGTTGTTGCTGATTGCCGCCATTCTTGTTGTCGCGGTTGTCCTATTGTTTTATGGCTTGATGACGGGTCAAGGCAATTCTTGAACGGATTAAGGCGATACATCGCCTATCGGAGGTGGCATGCATGTGCTTTTCATCAACTAGTAGTTGATGAAAAGCACATGCATGCCACCTCCGTATAATTTCACTACGTGTAAACATTCCTCTTGTCATTCCCTTCTATAAAATCATATAGTAATTAACACACTATTCTTTCTTATCACTGAGAGTCTTGTAGAAACGACATCGTAGTCAGGGCAAGCAAAGTGTCAAGGAGACTGTTGATGCTAGAGGCAGGTATTGTTGCAGAGCTGCGGGCAATAGTAGGTGACGAAGGAGTGATAGAGAAGTACGAACAACTACGCACATATGAGTCTGATGGTTTAACGAGCTTTCGCGTCACCCCTGCGCTTGTTGTGTTACCAGCGACAACTGAGCAGGTACAGGGAGTTATTCGCGTATGTGCTCGTGAGCATATTGCTTTTGTGCCACGCGGTTCTGGTACGGGACTTTCGGGTGGTGCTCTTCCAATAGAGGGAGGCATTGTTATCTCGCTTTCACGCATGAACCGCATCCTCGATGTAGATTTTGCTAACCAACGGGTTGTGCTCCAGCCGGGTGTAATTAATTTATGGGTCACACAACGTGTCGCGCCACAGGGCTATTATTATGCGCCCGATCCATCGAGCCAGCAGGTATGTTCGATTGGGGGTAATATCGCGGAAAACTCCGGTGGTGCCCACTGCCTCAAGTACGGATTTACCGTCAATCATGTTCTTGGCATGAAAGTGGTCTTGCCGGATGGTGAGCTGGTCGAAGTTGGTGGTCCTACCCTTGACTCTCCCGGGTATGACCTCTCCGGTATCATTGTGGGTTCCGAGGGCACGCTGGGTATTGCCACCGAAATCACGGTGCGTATCGTGCGCAAGGCTGAGGTAGTGCAAACGGTGATGGCGGCCTTCACGCATCCTGATGCCGCTGGCGAAAGTGTATCTGGCATCATCGCAGCGGGTATTGTGCCAGCAGCGGTCGAGATGATGGATAAACTGGCGGTCAAGGCGTGCGAGGCGGCGGCGCATGCGGGATTTCCTTTAGATGCGGGAGCGATACTGCTGATCGAGTTGGACGGCCCTAAAGCGGAGGTCGCGCAGCAATTCAAGCAAATCGAGGCCATTTGTCAGAAGGCTGGAGCGATTGAGTATCGCCCGGCGCGTTCCGAGGATGAACGAGCGCGTATGTGGAAGGGAAGAAAGGCGGCGTTTGCGGCGATGGGACGCATCAGCCCGAACTATATTGTGCAGGATGGTGTATTGCCACGCACAGCCCTGCCAGAGGTCTTACGCGAGATCGAGGCACTGAGCAACCGCTATGGTCTGAGGGTCGCGAACGTCTTTCATGCGGGTGACGGCAACCTGCATCCGCTGGTGCTCTACGATCAAAGGGTAGAGGGCGCGGAACACTCTGCGGAGGAGTTAGCAGGTGAGATTCTGCGCAGTTGCGTCGATCATGGTGGGAGCATTACAGGCGAACATGGCGTTGGTATTGACAAAAAAGAGTACATGAAGTTTATGTTCAGCGAGGCGGATATGGCGACGCACCAGCTTATACGTTGCGCTATTGACCCACAGCAGTTGAGCAATCCCAACAAGGTGTATCCAACACCGCGTTTATGTGGCGAGGTTCCAGGCCCTTATCGTCAGCATCCACTTGAAGCGGCTGGTGTGATTGAGCGTTTTTAGGAGAACGGATGCCCACAAGGGGACTAATCCTACTATAGACGGGCGTCCTTTTTGTAAGTACCGAATCATTTCGTAAACATGCACCATTGCGTCCAATTAGAAAGGTAAACAGTGTTATGAGCCTTTCACTACAGTCATTACAAACCTCATTGGAGCCGCTTGTACAGGTACGACCTGCGGAGGAGGGAGATAGTGTAGCCTCTGTGCGACCACAGGTTGTCGTGGAACCGGCGACCGAGGAAGAGGTGGCGGCGGTACTCTCCTTTGCCAATAAGGAAGGGTTACACGTCCTTATACGCGGGGGCGGCACACAATTAGGATTAGGGTTTCCTCCACAGGGTGGCGATATACTGTTGAGCACAGCAAGATTGAACAAAATTGTCGAGCATGCACCTTCCGATCTCGTAGTAACGGTAGAAGCAGGTCTTCCATTATCGGCGCTACAATCAGCATTGCAGCAGAGCAAGCAGTGGTTAGCACTTGACCCCGAACTTCCACCAGAGGCTACAATTGGGGGCGTAGTGGCGACAAATGCTTCAGGAGCGCGACGACTACGCTATGGAGGCGTACGCGATGCGATCATAGGTATTCGCGTTGTGCTTGCCGATGGGACGATTGCCAAGGGAGGCGGCAAGGTTGTCAAAAATGTTGCAGGATATGATCTGCCGAAACTATTTACAGGAGCGTTAGGTACGCTGGGTGTGGTTGTATCTGCAACCTTTCGTCTTTATCCATTGCCGATAGCATCGGGTACTGTATGCATCACCTCGTCTAGCATTGCTTCGCTAAGCGAACTGGCGGTACGCATTATTGGTTCAACGCTGGTCCCGACAATCATCGATATTTTTGGCAATACCACTCACCCCAAGGGCTACACAATGGCAGTGCGTTTCGAGATGAGTCAAGAGGCAGCTGAGGCACAGGCAGCATCCCTACTTGCAATGATTACCGAGGTCGATGGCGCGACTATCAAGGCGGCACAATTGCTTGAGGGCCATGATGAGGTACAATTCTGGTCTCGTGGGGTTCCCGATAACGAAAGGATTGATACGACCGGCACAGTTGTCTCGCTCAAAGCAAGCCTGCTGCCAACAGAGGTCGGGTGCTGGCTAGCTTTCGTAGAACAGGTATGCCAGCAACGACAGCTACAGGCAACGTGGCGTGCTCATGCGGGTCATGGCATTGTATTTGTACAGCTAGCGGGCGACGACAAGGCGCTGCTCCCTGCTATTGCCGAACTCCGTGAAGCGGTGCTTCCACAGCATGGCAGTCTTGTCGTGACGGATGCTCCACTGCCTCTAACACAGCAGATCGATGTATGGGGACCGGTACCTGCGCTTGACGTGATGCGCAATCTGAAAGCGCGCTTTGACCCGAACGGAGTACTCAATCGAGGTCGATTTGTGGGAGGATTGTAGAACACATGACAACGAACATGCATAATGGTCATGATATTTCGCCTGAAGAAGCGGGACCACATGGTCTCATTGAGCGACAAACAGTAACACACAATGGCAAGCATTCGGCATTTGATAGTCATCGTCCGCCGGACCCCGAACTGCTCGCGGACTGTGTACACTGTGGTTTTTGTCTTACGACCTGTCCAACATACTTGCTGTGGGGCGAGGAGATGGATTCGCCGCGTGGCCGTATTCAACTGATGAAAATGGCTTCGACGGGCGATATTGACATAAACACTACATTTAGGACCCATCTTGATCGTTGTCTTGGCTGTATGGCCTGCGTTACCGCCTGTCCTTCGGGCGTACAGTATGACAAGTTGATCGAGTCCACGCGTCCACAGATTGAACGTCATGCTCCACGTACAGTGTGGGATAAGCTCTATCGCACGCTCATCTTTAGTCTCTTTCCTTATCCTACACGTCTACGTCTGATATCACCA
>CAXTCR010000156.1:0-9454 GCA_964242555.1 uncultured Ktedonobacteraceae bacterium | reverse complement strand
GCGACATCAGCGAAACCTGCTGCATCATAGCGCCACAGGTCCTCGAAACATGCTTGCTCTATAGTGAGCAAGGCGGACATATCACGACCACGGACACCTGCAACGTCGACTTGGCGAACCAATACTTGCTCATTGCCTGTCGAGGGTATCTTGTAGTCGAATTTGTCGTAAGAATAGAGTTGACGGTACGGGAGAAAGTTGCGTTTCAGTAGTACATTGCGTAACCAATCGCGTCCGCTATCATTGCCAGAGTAGTGGAGATGTTTTACGCCTTGAGCGACGAGCTTTGACGAGAGCGCGTCCATCAAGCGGAACAGGATTTCCAAATAATTGTTGCTTTCGGTCCAGCTTACGCCGAAGCCGCCGATCCATGCTGCTGGTGGATTGACGCCCTGCGAGAGCAGAAAACTATGCATTGTGGAGAGGTTAAACAACCCAACGGCAGGATTGTGTTTGAGCAGGAGAGGCAATTCGTTGAGCGTGAAGCGTTGATAGATGTATTCGGAGGTACGCAAAAGACGCTCGACTGCGGGAATGTCGGCAGACGTTAATGCGCGTATCTGATAAGTATCGAGATGGGAGGATGACATGATGCGTACGTTTCCTCTCGTCTGTGGAGGACTTATTCTACTACATCCCGTTCGGCTTTTACTGTGGGAAGAGGGTGTAGTAGAATTAAACTTCTACAGATCGCTTAATGCTCATGGGCGTCGCTGGGACCCTTCATCTCGCGTCGCAACTTTTCTACATCGGGCTTCTTGAAATTGCGCATGCGATAGCCAGTCAAGCCATGAATGCGTCGTAGTTCTGCGATCAGTACATCGAGATTGAGATGTATAGGCTCCACTGGTGGTGGACCAAAGCTGTCAACTGCGGCATCGCCCCCCAACAACTGATTGACGCTTGTTGCCACACACATGCCTGTTGACTGCACATTGTAGCCACCCTCTTGCACCATAATGAGGCGACCCTCGCACAGCAGGTCGGCTAGATTGAGAATGATCTCGTTCAAGCGGAAGAAGCCTGCCGTGGAGAGATACTCCTGTGTGCCTATCCCTGAAACAGGGATAGCGTCTTTCCAGTGGGCATCGAAGCCTGCCGAGACCAGGATAAGCTGTGGATTGAAGCGGTCGGCGGCTGGTGCCATGACCTGACGGAAGACGGCTTCATAGGTGTCAAAGCCACAGGTTGCTGGAATGGGCACATTGATTGTTGTGCCGAGAGCATCGCCTTCGCCTAATTCACCTGAGGCGCCTGTGCCGGGGTAGAACGGGGCCTGATGAATTGAGAAGTAAAGAACGCGGGGATCGTTGTAGAACATATCCTGCGTCCCGTTGCCGTGATGCACATCGTAGTCGATAATCATGACGCGCTCAAGACCGTAGTGGTCGATGGCATAGCGGGCGGCAACTGCGACATTATTGAAGATGCAGAAGCCCATGGCATCATCAGCTAGCGCGTGATGTCCAGGTGGGCGCACGAGGCAGTAGGCATTCTTGATCTCGCCCTTCATCAAGGCATCAATAGCGACGAGTGGAGCGCCGGCAGCTTTGCATGCAGCTTCGTACGTTTTAGCGGACACGTAGGTATCGGTCGCGAAAAATGCCGTTTTGTAGCCACCTTTCGCAGCTTCTTCGGCCATTTGTTGTGAGGCGTCGGCAACCTCCTGGATGTATTCGCGATCATGGACCGCCGCTAACTCATCTACGGTTGCGGCACGCGGGGCGAGTTGCACGAGGCCGTCGCGTGTGAGCCAGCCCAATTCTTCAAGCCCTTCGTATGCTAACTTGACGCGTAGTGGTTGCTCTGGGTGTTTAGAGGGCGTGATGTGTTCCAGAAAGATTGGGTCATAAATGAGTGCTGTGGTCATGATAGGTTCCTTTAGTTACCAGGGCACCCGCAAGGGGAATGCCCCTCCCATACACGCGACGACGTGTATGGGAGGGGCATTCCCCTTGCGGGTGCCCTGACCTCACCACACACACCTTTTGTTCCTATATCAATATTTGTAGGCATTGCCTTGCGGTTGCCCTTTCGTGCCTACAATACCTTCTGGACGAGTCCAGGAATGTCGAAAATGGTGTCGGCGACTGGCACTTTGGCGGCATGGAGTGCTGCGACCTTGCCCTGCGCGGTGCCGGTGTTGCCGGAGATGATGGCACCTGCGTGTCCCATGCGTTTGCCGGCGGGTGCGGTACGACCTGAAATAAAGGCCACAACCGGTTTGCTCATGGTCTTGATGTATTCGGCGGCATCCTCTTCGTCGCTACCGCCGATCTCGCCACACATGACGACGGCTTTGGTTTGTGGGTCGGTTTCGAACAACTTGAGGTAATCAACAAACGTCGAGCCAATAATGGGGTCGCCGCCGATGCCAATACAGGATGATTGACCGAGGCCAGCGGCAGTGAGCAGCGAGACAACCTCGTAGGTTAGTGTGCCAGAGCGTGAGATGAAGCCAACGGGACCCGGTGTGAAAATCTGGTAAGGGATGATGCCAATTTTACCCTGTCCTGGTGTGCACATGCCGGGGCAGTTTGGTCCGATGAGGCGAGCATTATGCTCGTGGACAACAAGCATCGCGCGCGTCATATCGACTACGGGAATGCCCTCGGTAATGCAGACGATCAAGCTAATGCCGGCAGAGGCCGCTTCCATGATCGCATCAGCTGCGCCAGGAGGCGGCACGAAGATGCATGATGCGGTTGCGCCTGTGGCTTTGATGGCTTCGGCTACTGTATCGAATACAGGATAGCCCTCGACGATCTCGCCGCCTTTGCCAGGTGTGACGCCACCAACGATATTTGTGCCCGCCGCTTTCATGTTGCGCGTATGATAGAGACCCTCGCGGCCTGTGATACCCTGCACAATTACTTTTGTCGTGCTGTCTAACAAAATACTCATCGCTTCGTTACTTCCTCACTTATTCTATGCGTGACTCTGGCTCTCTGGCTACAGCGTGGGATTGTGAGCCGTGTGCGTTGATGGCGGCGACAATCTTTTCGGATGCATCGCGCATATCCATTCCCCATTCCAGGCCGGCGTCCTTCAGAATCGCTCGTCCTTCTTCCGAGCCAGTGCCGGAGAGACGTACGACGATTGGCATGCCTTTGGGGAGGTCCGATTGGGCCATAATCACGCCCTTTGCCACCTCTTCGCCACGTGTAATACCGCCGAAGATGTTGACCAGGATGCCTTTCACCTGTGGGTCTCTTGCAACAAAGGTGAGGGCTTTGTACATCACCTCGGCCTTCGCGCCACCGCCGATATCGAGGAAGTTTGCAGGTTTGCCACCGGCACGTGCCACCATATCGAGTGTGGTCATGACGAGGCCCGCTCCGTTACCGATGATGCCGACATCACCGTCAAGCTTGACATAGGTGAGTCCAGCCTGCTTTGCTTCATATTCGAGTGGGTTGGATTCTTCTGGCTCGGCCCACGTCGCGTACTCTTTTTGACGGAAGAGGCCATTGTCATCAATCAGTATCTTGGCGTCGGCGGCCTGGACTTTACCATCGGCGGTGAGTGCAAGCGGGTTGATCTCAGCGAGGCTGGCATCGCTGTCGATGAAGGCTTTGGCGAGTTTGGCGAGGATGTCACCTGCTTTGCCAATTGTCGCATGTGGTAGGCCAGCGCGGGCGACGATTTCGCGAGCCTCGAATGGGCGTAGACCCCAGTGCATGTCAATGGGCTGTTGAATGATCTTCTCCGGTGTGGTTGCCGCAACCTCTTCGATGTCGATGCCGCCCTCTTTCGAGACCATGACCACAGGTGACTGCGACTTGCGGTCTAGGATGATGCCAAGGTAGTATTCCTCTTTAATGTCGATCTTGGATGTCACCAAAACTTTTTCGACGGTGAGGCCCTTTATATTCATACCAAGCACTTTTTTTGCTGAGGCCCGCGCCTCTTCGGGAGTGTCGCCGAATTGGATACCGCCAGCTTTGCCGCGTCCACCAACATAGACCTGCGCTTTGATTACAACGGGGCCACCGAGTTCGCGCGCAATCGCCTCGGCCTCGTCGGGCGTACTCGCGACGCGTCCGGGCTGTACGGGAATGCCGTAGCGCGCCAGGATGTCTTTCGCCTGATACTCATGAATCTTCATTGACTGCTATAGCTCCTTACGACGTAGTGTAGAAAACCACTCAAGAGTGGGGAGAGAAGCGAAGTTTCTGAAGTCATGCTAGCACCAACGGGAATATGTGTCAAGAAAAGCGTTGCTTCTTTAATTTGTCCAGAACAATACAGTAAAAGATAGGAAATATAGAAATATTGCTACTGGAAGTATTCCAGATAATATAATAACTAATATTAGGTTGCGCTTTATTATTAGCTTATTGAAAATCCAATTTAATACACTATAAATGATAGACCAGAGCATAATTGGTAGTACGAAGGTAATCAATGTGAAAACGCAATCTATGAAGATTCTTCTGCCAAAGAAAGAATAGATTGCTATCCCTATTCCTACGATAATGACTAAGTAGGGTAGAATAGGTAAAAATTCTTTTATCTTATCAACAATAATCCGAGAGAGAAGAAAATTATGTGGTACGTTACGTCTCTCAACAATGCCTTTATATAAGAGTCCTATTCCTAGAACTAAGTAGAATCCAAGTGCTACGTTTACATTTATCAATGCGTCTACAGGACCACGAAATGAAGAATCATAACTTATTAAAGAGTAGGCACCGATGCCAAAGGCAATAATACCTGCAATAATGTTCTCTTTTGAACTACGTATGTTGTTAGCCCGAATAACATTATTCTTACCATTATGATGAACTTCACTGTGAACATCTGGAAGATAATCAACATACTCATTGAGTAGTAAGTACACTGTTACTGAGTACTTAGAGTCCAAAAAAGGCAAATCCAGCTTGACTTCTCTCTCTTCAACTGTTGGTGATACCTTGATATGATCCGGCTTGCATTCAGCACGCTCCCAACCCAGTATTTTTACTCCTTGCTTAAATGTGATGATTAAGGGTGTCGGGTCAGATAGCCAGACAGGTTTTTTACCACGATTCCAAATTTTGAAAACGAACAAGCAGAGAGGATCAGAAGTCTCATTGTCTACTAACATTTGCATTTTTGCTTTGATAGCTTTTATGTTTTCTTCGTCCCGAATTTCTTCTATCTTAAGCGTTTCATAGCCAATAGGTAGCTCTACTGGTATTCTTCGAGCAAGCCAGATAGTAATGATAGACGATACGAAACAGATAGTAATGGTTGTGATAGTAGTTATAATGAACTCTTGGTCATGTAAGACATCCATTGCTATACCTTTTAAGACTAGATTTCGTCTCACCTTACTTATATTTAACAAGAACGTATGAAATAATCAATATCAAATAACCAAGTGAAGTATATAGCAATAAGCAGAACGTTTCAACTTCTAAGAACGACTGATGCGTGATGATTTGAGTTCAGGAGATACCTAAGAAAACAGTTGCAGATAGTTGATACAATTATGGGAGACTATTATAGAAGGAAAAGTTCTTTTATGGGTAAAAGAAAAGTTACAACGTCGTCGCTTCCACGTCTTGAGGCTGTGTCACGTCCTAAATTGCTGGAGAAGCCAGAAACGCAAACAGCTACGCTCTTTTCTAAATTGTGGGTTTGGACGGCTATTTTATTGGTTATCGGTATCATCATTGTAAGCGTTGTAAGTCTCAATGCAGCTACCTTGCTCAAACGTGTGCAAATTCCAGGCTTGGGAGCGCAAACTCCAACGGCAGTGCCTGTGACAACGCTGCGGGTGCAACGAACGGCGTTGTATAACGATTTAGATGTGACGGTTGTTAATGCGCAGTATGCACAATTTTTCTCAGACGATGACATTCGTCCGGGACAAGCAATGGTGCGGCTCAATCTACAGGTCGCAAATCATACTCGAAACCAAATCAATATCATCTATTATGATATTGCGCGTTTGCTTGGTGCAGGTGGCAATGCCCTTTCCCCAACGAATGTACATCTCTCGGTTGGGCCGCAACCTGGAAAGCAGGAAAGCGGTTGGTTGGACTTCTCTTTGCCAAATAAAATTAATGCTTTAAAAACATTGACGTTGCAATTAGGTTCGATGGCTCTAAATGAGTCAACAGTTAAAATACCGTTTACAGGTGCATATGATGCTACACAATATGCTAATCGCACCTTTTCACAATCAACAACTATCTCTTACAACTTTTCTGGTCATACTCTCACATATCATCTCATTAGCATAGAAACGCGTCTTGCATATCAGGGCATGCAGTGTAAAGCAGGGCAACAGTTTTATCTACTGAATTTTAAAGTTGACAATGGGGAAAGTGGGGATATTTCTCCTGGATACGGATTTGATTACATCCGCCTCGTGCTCCCTAACGATGAACATGCACCGATAGATAATAGTTTGCCCTATACGTTTAAGGCAGGAAAGAACGGTGTAAGTGGTGCTGTTGTGTTTTCAGCACCACACGGAATGAGGAAGCTCACCATTGGCTTTCTTTCACAAAATGGGAATGGTGAGCAGGATACGGATATCACATTATAAAAAAGACAGGTGCCACGAGCAAAACCGTGGCACCTGTCTTTTTTATAATGTGATTTGTTTTTAGCTGCGGATAAACGCCAGCAACTCGTCGCGCTTTTGTTCCATCGTCGCTTTGTCGTTTGCCTCAACATTCAGACGGAGCAATGGCTCTGTATTGGATGGGCGGACGTTGAACCACCATGTACCGTAGTCTACGGTGAGGCCGTCGAGGTGATCGACCGATTGTGCGCCTTGTCCAAAGTGCTCTTCCAAGCCTTTTAGCTTGCTCTGAGTCTCGCTGACAGTACTGTTGATTTCACCGCTACGTACGCCTTTGTCCAATGGCTTGAGTATCTCTGACAGTGGTTTGCCTTCGGTAGAGACGAGTTCGAGCATAATGAGGAAGGCGATTAGGCCGGAGTCGGCGAACCAGTTGTCACGGAAGTAGAAGTGGCCGGAGTGTTCGCCGCCAAAGATTGCGTTGAGTTTGCGCATCTCGGCTTTGATGAACGAGTGGCCGACGCGGGTGCGTACAGCTTTGCCGCCGAGTTTCTCGATCAGTTCGGGTACGCTCTTTGAGACGATCAGGTTGTAGAGGATGGTCGAGCCGGGATATTTGTGGAGCAGGCTATTTGCCATGACCTCTGTCACCTGTGAGCCATCTACGAGATCGCCGTGCTCATCGACGGGAAACATGCGGTCGGCGTCACCATCGAACGCCGCGCCCATGTCGGCGTGTGTCTCACGAACTTTCTTCTGCAGGTCCACCATGTTTTCTGGCTCAATCGGACTGGCGGGGTGATGTGGGAAGCTGCCGTCAAGCTCGAAGTAGAGTGGAATGAGTTCACAGGGCAGGTGCTGGAAGACGCGCGGAACCATCATACCGGCCATACCGTTACCAGCGTCGATGACGATTTTGAGCGGCTTGATCTTGCTTACGTCGATGAAGGACAGGACGTGCTTGACGTAATCATTGGTGATATCGCGCTGGGTTACGGTGCCTTTGTGGGCGGGTTGTGTGAAATTGCCGCTTACGGCGAGGTCACGGATGTCTGCTAGTCCAGTCTCTTTGCTGATTGGTAGGGCCTGGGCACGACAGAACTTCACACCGTTATATTTGCCGGGATTGTGAGAGGCGGTAATCATGATACCGGCGGGATAGTCGAACTTGCCGACCGCGAAATAGAGGCCGTCGGTCGTGGTAAGACCAAGGTCGACGGCATTGACGCCTTGATCGGTGATACCACGAATAATGGCTGTGGAGATTTGCGGTGATGAAAGACGCATGTCGCGCCCGACCGCGATTTCGGGAACGTTGAGATATTGGGCGGCGGCGCGTCCAATGCGATAGGCAACGTCATCGGTCAGAGTTTGACCGTAGATGCCGCGTACATCATAGGCACTAAATATTTTAGGGTCTACCGTTGTTTGTGGTGAACTCATGAATAATTCTTCCTCCATATTTCTAGTAATACCCAGGGGTCGCCTGAGCTACGGGGATCGTAGATTTGTCCTACTTCGGTAAATTGAGCTTTAGCGAAGGCGTTACGCGCTGATTTGTTTGCTACTGCGGTCTCTGCGTAAATGCGCGAGATGCTGTGGAAGGTGAAGAGGTAGCGAACGAGAGCGCGAATGGCCTCCGCACCATACCCTTTGCCCCAACTTGATTTTTCTCCCAGCCCCAGACCAACTTCAACTTGATTGAGGCGACGGTCGATATTGAAGTAGGTGATGGTGCCGATGGGTGTATGGTGTTCATCTTCGATGATGAACCAGAACTGCCGCCCGTTGCTCTGCACGTAGTTGCGCTCGAATAAGGGAACAAACTCTACCATGCTGTTCGAGTACGGACGATAAGGATCGTAACGCCATACTTCGTCATCCCGCTCCCAGCGAAAGACGTTTGCGGCGTCACTGGATACAGGGCGACGCACAGTGACGCGTTCGCCATGTAAGGGTAAATCTCCAGACTCTGTTACTTTATGTTGTGTTTCTGTCATTATAGCAATTCCCGTGCAAAACTCGTACCAGCCGCTAGCCTCTCAACATTGAACATCTCGGCCAACGTCTGACCGAGATCGGCGAATGTTGGGCGTGTGCCAAGATTGACACCTGTGCGCAGCGGTTGACCATATGCTAATAATGGTACGCATTCGCGGGTATGATCAGTGCCACGATACGTTGGATCGACACCATGGTCGGCAGTAAAAAAGACCACATCGTCCGGCTTCATCGCTTGCTGCATTTGTACAAACCAGTGATCGACATCACGCAGAGCCTGCGCATATCCTTGACTATCACGACGATGACCCCAGAGCATGTCGAACTCAACCAGATTGATGAACAGTAGTCCCTCGAAATCACGTTCGAGCCAGTGCAGGGCTGAAGCCATGCCATCACGATTGGTCTCCGTGTGGTCAGCTTGGGTTAGACCGCGCCCGGCAAAGAGGTCCTCGATCTTGCCGAGACCGATAACATCTTTCCCTGATCTTTTTAGCTGGTCGAGTAGCGTCGTCCCAAGTGGGGCAAGCGAAAAATCGCGCCTATGTTCAGTACGTTTGAATGCTCCTGGGGTGCCAATAAAAGGACGCGCTATGACTCGTCCAACGGCATTTTCGCCTGTCAACAAGTGACGAGCCGTTTCACACATGCTATAAAGCGTTTCGAGTGGAATGATATCCTGGTGCGCGGCAACTTGAAACACGCTGTCGGCAGAGGTATAGAGGATGGGTGAGCCGGTGCGCATATGCTCCTCACCAAACTCTTTGATAACCTCGGTGCCCGAAGCGACAACGTTGCCTATGATTTTGTGTCCAATTGCCTCTTCAAACCGAGAGACAAGTGCGGCGGGAAATCCATGTGGATAGGTTGGCAATGGCTTTTGTAGTACCACGCCAGTCATCTCCCAGTGTCCCGTTGTGCTATCCTTGCCAG
>CAXTCR010000155.1:0-9527 GCA_964242555.1 uncultured Ktedonobacteraceae bacterium | reverse complement strand
TGTACCCTCTTCGCTATAGTCACCAGCTCACCTGCACTTGCAGGTGGTTTCTCTTGACATGGTGTATACTATCATATTCTTTGTTCCCTGTCAACACTTTTTTTGAGATAATTTTATATTCGTCAAGAAAGTGGTCGGTGGTCGAGGAGGGCGTGATGGAATGCACTTTCTACCGGAGGTAGACATTTCCTGTACAATAGAGGGGACGTGATTAGGAAAGAGAACATAGAAGGATAGATGTCATGGTGGAAGAATATGCACAAATACAGACGTATGCGACCTGTAGTGAGCGAACATACACGATTGTTGCTTCGCATTATAAGCTTGTGTTAGAGCAACTGGGGTGTACCGATAAGCAAGTGCTACAATGGCTCGATGCTGTGCGATGGCCTGCTTCTGTTGATGATGGATTAGGCGATATTTATGCGGCACCGTTTACGCTTACGCCTCTGCGAGAAAAGGGTTTTGATGCTACGATTGAGTGTGCGGGTGTAGAGATATCGCTGTTTATTGGTACGGCTGTGCCTAGCTTACAAGAAATACCTGCATGGGTAGGTTTTAGTCTACTCTTTGAGCATAGTGCGCTACATACAACTCCTACATCGCCTTACATAAGTGATGCAGGTCCACTCCTTTGGGCGATTCTGCAGAAACAGGCGGGAGCGTTTCGCGAACTGGGGGCGTATCTTACCGATGGCTGGCAGGAAAATCAGCCATGGCGCGCGCTTGTTGCAAATATAGGAATACCGTGGGATTTTGATCTTGGAATCTTTCCGCGCTCACAAGCGGAACACTTTGCAGAGGTACCAGCGGGGTACAAGGGTACAGTAACTGATCAGGGTTTTGGTTTTGCTCAGAGCAATCGTTGGCCTCAACTACCGTGGGAAATGTTGGGGAACGAGCGTCCATAAGAAATGCTTCGGGCACCAATGACCACCTGTAAGAGTGTATTCGGAAACAAACGAACGTCCATTACCTTCGTCATTCCTTGAATGCGACTTGGGAACTACCCTACTATACACGCATGTTGCATTTTAAGAGAAACAAACGGACGCCCATAAAGGGACTACCCTACTATACGTGCATGTTGCGTCTATAGTGAGTAGTCTCTTTTTGAGCATTCACTCTGTTCTCTACATGTACCCTACACATAGTATTCTAAGCTTCTACTAAGGTTTAGAACGTATGTATTGTGTTATGATTAGAAAACTGAGTGGGAGATGTTGGAAGGGAATTCCATCTGGTGCTCAAGTTTCATTCTAAGGCACACAATATGCGCAATACAAATGATACTGTAGCGACAATTTTGGAATGTATTAGCGATGCATTTTTTGCACTTGATCGCGAGTGGTGTTTTACCTATGTAAACAATCGAGCTGAGATATTGCTACAGAAGACACGGGAAGTATTATTAGGGCGAAATGTGTGGGAGGAGTTTCCGGGATCAACTGAAACAATCTTTTACGAAAAGTATAACGAAGCTATAGCAACGCAAAACGTGGTGCAGTTCGAAGATTATTATGTGCCGGTTGCCACATGGTTCGAGGTGCGAGTTTACCCATCATACGACGGGCTTGCCATCTATTTTCGTGATATCACACAGAGAAAGCAGGCAGAAGGAGAACGGGAACGTCTGCTGAAGCAGTTGGAGGCTGAGCGTGCCACTGCAGAGGCGCATGCAAGGCAGGTCGAAGCTGTGCTTGCGGACATGAAGAAGTCAAAAGAGCAACTTCGTGTGAGCGAGGAGCGTTTCCGGCTTTTGTGCGACAACGCGCCAATTGGTATTGCCATTTCACGTAATACAGACAACATGTATGTTAATCAAGCGTTTGTCACAATGTTTGGTTACGACTCAACGGAAGAACTACTTAGTAGGTCGTTTCTGGAGCTAGTGCCGCCTGAGAGTCGCGAACAAATACTGATGTATATTGCGATGCGAGCGCGTGGAGAAGAGGGGCCGACAAGTTATGAAACGACGGGACTGCGCAAAGACGGGTCGACATTTGGATTAGCGGTCAATGTGGGGCGTATGCCACTGGGCGATGATACTGTAAGTATTACTTTTATAACCGACATTACAGAGCGCAAAGAGTCGGAACAGCGTAAAGATGATTTTTTAAGTATGGCGAGTCATGAATTGCGCACGCCTCTTACAAGTGTAAAGGCATATGCACAGCTTCTACAGCGTATGTTCGAGAAGGAAGGCAATCTGCAGCCGGTACAGTACCTAGCAAGAATGGAAATCCAACTCAACAGGTTGACCCAACTCATCATGAATATGCTTGATGTCTCCCGGCTGCAAGCTAGTAAACTCTCTCTTAAGAAAGAGACCTTCAATTTTGACAGACTTGTACATGATGTAGTGTCAGGCATTCAAAAAACGACGCTCCATCACAGCATCAGCATTGATGGTTCGACAGGAAGAGAAATTTGGGGTGATAGAGAGCGGCTTGGGCAAGCTCTACACAACTTGATATTGAACGCTGTAAAGTATTCGCCACGAAGCAACATTGTACGTGTGAGCTTGTCAAGCACCTCTACAGACTTGAGGGTTGATGTACAGGACTTTGGTATAGGGATTCCCAAGCATCAACAAGCAAAAGTATTTGAGCGGTTTTATCGCGTGTATGATGACAACAACACAACCTACCCAGGACTTGGGGTGGGATTGTACGTGGCACGCGAGATCATTGCTCAACATGGTGGCACGCTCTCGGTGGAGAGTGTAGAAGGCGAGGGATCTATATTTTCTTTTTCTTTGCCCTTTCAGCACGAAGAGCAAAAAACAAAGGTATCCTAGGTGCAAGAATATATTTGGAGGAGCACTACATGTCACAACATATCTTGGTTGTCGATGATGAGGAAAGTATTTTAGAGGTTGTCCAGATCGTGCTTGAGGGTGAAGGCTATGTGGTACAGACGAGCATGAATAGCTCTTTCTTAAGCACGCTCACCTCGCCGCTACCTGATGTTATTTTACTAGATGTGCTTTTAGCGGGAGAAGATGGACGTGATATCAGTCGACGTATAAAGGCGGACTCACGTTTACAGCATATACCGGTGATTATGCTCTCGGCGCATTCGGATGCGAGCAAAGTGGCAGACACAAGTGGGGCCGACGCTTTTTTAGAGAAGCCCTTTGATGTTGACGCCCTAATTGACATTGTGCAAAAGTATGCCTCCGTCGTACCGTCATCTAATCAGGAATGAGCGTGCGTTCAAATGCTACTACATCCGCTACGGTACGGCAGTGTATCACTTTGTCCGTGTATGGCTGTAGGTAGTGTTCTACGCTAGCACGACTACTATAGTCGCCAATATCTGGCGGTTCTAGCTTATAGATAGTTGGATCGTTGTCATAGTTTCTATGCGACATATAGAAGCGATACAGATTGAGGTAGCCGGGATGACGATTGTTGCGTGCAAGATCGGCCTTTATATGACGTGTGATGACGCGCCAACGACGAATGCGCCAAGGCAGATCAAGCCAGACAATTGTCTCGGCTGTGCGTAACAATTGGTCTATCCACAGAATAAAACCTCCCTCTGTGATCCATGCAGACTGCGCCGCAATCTCTTTGAGCATTGCAAGCCGTACGTCAAGCGGACGTGCCGGTCCAAACCCGCCTTCATACCCAACTGCGTCAAGCTCATAAAATGGAATATTTAAGCGTGTACCAAGCTTGCGCCCAAGAGTGGTTTTACCGCTGCCCGTGCTTCCTATGATATGAATACGCTGCATAAATACATTTCCCTTACCGCAAAACTATAGTATGTCACGTTCGCATCATTAGCCACCAATGGCGGATAATAATGCAATGTAACATACTACATCAAAAACTGTTCTATAATGTTTGCAGCCTCTTGTATCATCACGTCCATGCCTCCGCCTTCGATCCATATGATGCGTTTGTCCCGACGGAACCACGAGAGTTGTCTACGGGTGAAATCGTGGATGGCGTATTTCAGGCGTTCGACCATCTGCTCCTCGCTGGCAAACTCGCCGCGTAGCCAGCGATCAATAAAGCGATACTCAAGCCCTAATGCCTCCATGCGTTCATGAGGAACTCCAGCGGCGAGTAGGTCGTGCACCTCTTGCACCATGCCTTGCCGCATGCGTTCGTCAACGCGTTCGTCGATGTGCCGGTATAGAACTTCTCTAGGCCACTGTATACCAAGGAGTAGGCTGTGATAGAGCGGATGTGCAAGGCCACGTTGTTCTGAGAACGGTCGCCCTGTAGTAATACAAACCTCTAAAGCACGAATGACACGACGCGGATTATTGCGATCAATCGTGGCAAAGCTCTGAGGGTCACGTTCTTGAAGTTCCTGTAGTAGTGCCTGTAACGAACGTTGCTCTAGCTCAGCACGCAGCCGCGGCTGCGGCGCGACCATTGGTATATCCAGGTTATCGACCACGGCCTGGATGTAGTGAGGTGAGCCACCTACGAGAAATGGTAGGTGGTGGCGGGCCAGAATTGTGTCGATGGCGTCAATTGCGGCATGTTGAAACTGGGCTACTGTGTATGTTTCGTTCACGTCGATGACATCGAGCAGATGGTGTGGCACCAAGGCCTGCTCCTCTAGCGTAACCTTCGCTGTGCCTATGTTAAGCTGCCGGTATACTTGACGCGAATCGGCGGAGATAACTTCACCGGAGAAGCGTTGAGCCAGTGCGATGCCGAGTGCGCTCTTGCCTGAGGCAGTGGGACCAAGCACAACGATCAACGGGGGCTTATTTACGATCATGGTGTTTTTTGTTGACCGTGTCTCAGTAGTTGATCGACGCGTAACACCAGACCGACGCTTACAGCAACGCCCAAGATCACACCAAAGGGTGTGAAGCAGCCGAGCGCAAAGCCAGAGGTCAGGAAGAAGCCGAGGATGCCGCCAAGTATCGCCGCCGCGCCTATTACCAGCTTGCGATAGTGATGTATTGCTATGCCTGCACCATCCAGTATATGATCGCTTAAAACAGGTGTTGCGCCAAGTGTCGCGCCAAGGGCGGTAATCAGAAGTAAGATCGCAAACTGTAATTTGGGTAGACTGCTGTGAATACCAAATTGCCAGATAAGCTCGACAAGAGCAAGTAGGACTAGCGCACTTCCCATGCCAGTGCAGGCCCGGTTTATAAAATCGTGAATAGTCCAGCTGCGCTTCCAGTATATGAGTAGTGCGCCGAGCGTGGCCGTTGGAACGAGCAATGAAAGCAGTAGGATAAACCACGGGCTGGGCGGTAGTGCTTTATGGACAAGAGGTGTGAGTAGTGTATAGCTTAAACTTGCCACCATGCAAGACGCGACAAAGGCAAAGAAGTATTGCATCCATGTACGCTGTTTAGCACTAGCCTGCAAGGGGTCCCAACCTTGAGAAGTCGTGCCGTTGGCGTTTTGTGCTGCTGGACTCCCATATTTAGTTTTGTACTCGGAGTCGCGCTGGGTTGCGACCTGCGGTAATCCTGTCTTTTGTATCATTCTTTGCGGTGTTGCCGTTCGTACTCCAGCCGCACTACCCTGTTGGATCGCTGGTCCTTTGCCTGTAACAGGTATTGTCAGTGGTTCTTCATCCTCGTCATCCTCGTTTAAGTCGGCGCCAATCGTTTTGCCACCACCGTGTTTCCAGTTTTCCTGTACACCGAGACTAAGCACGTCAACCTCAACTGATACGAGCATGTCTATTTCCTCGTCCTCTGGAGAGATCACGATTGTACCATTATAGTGAGTCAGGACTGGAAGTGCGGTGCTATTGATGCGCACATTGACGCGAGTACTCATACCATCAAACAGGGTTTGGTCGACCACGATCCACGGCTCGGTTGCACGAATAATGCCGCGTACATGCGCGCCTTGATGTCCTGTAATGGTGAAGGTCAATGGGGCAGACACACCGGGGTAGACCTCGCCGAAGTCAAGCATTCGCGGTTGGACCTGCACATTTGAGCGTGGGCCGCGTGAGAGCCAATTACGAACTGGAAGCGCAGGGATACTGGGACTGGTGCTGGGTTCGACTTTCCCTGACTTCCCATTAGAGGAGGCAGTAGTAACAGAACGGATGCGTGCGTTTGGACCCATGACTGTGCGTAAGAATTGTTCCACCGCCTCCTGTGGGTCGTCAACGGTAGTACGTATTTGGCGGGTAGCGCGTGCAAGGCTCTCCTCACCAATTTCACGTAGCCATGACTCGATTTCGCCTGCCGCGAGATAATCCGATGCCTCCTCAGGATGCCGTGCGCAAAGGTTAGCGAGTTCCTGAGGTGTCGTTGCCTGTTCGCCATTGTCGAATACAAAGGTGCCGACGCCGAGTAGGGCACGGCGGAACGCGGCGATATTCTGATAGCGTTCTGAAGGTTCCAGCGCGGTAGCCTTTTCCAGAGCGCGGGCAACGCCAGTGGAGATGCGAGGATTAATGCTGCGTACATCTTTTAGGCCAAAGCCGGTCTCTGAGAGCGTGTTAGTGAGCAACTGGAAGAGGGTCATTGCCAGCGAATAAATATCGGCGCGTTCGTCCGTTTGCGCTTTGCCGTATTGTTCGGGTGGAGCGAAGCCTGGTGTACCAAGCAGTTGTGTATCCTGGGCGCTAGTTGGGCGAAAGAAGCGGGCGATACCGAAGTCAATCAACTTGATGCGTCCGGTGCGCATCAGCATGATATTGCCGGGTTTCATATCACGAAAAATAATTGGTGGATTCTGGTTATGAAGGTACTCTAGTACGTCGCATAGTTGACGCGCCCAGCCGAGCACGCGACGTTCTGGGAAGGGACCGCCGTTGCGTTCGAGTAGGTCTTCAAGTGTTGAGCCGTCCACATACTCCATGACCATGAAGTAGCGTTGGCCTTCGGTAAAAAAGCCCGTGAAGGATGGTAGATTGGGATGGTTCAGGCCCCAGAGCATTTTTGCTTCATCCTTGAAGTTCTGGATAGCCTGTTGCCGTTCTTCTGGCGGAACCATCGAAAGGCTCATCTCTTTGACTGCGCAAATGGTTTGCCGTTTCAGGTCGCGTGCTTTGTAGACTGCGCCCATACCTCCCTGTCCAATTGTGCCCATGAGCATATAGCGTTTGTGGAGCAGGGTGCGACCGAGATGCCCTGTTTGTGTGTTCGGTTGCCCACTTTGGTGACTGATGACGACCCCCAAGAATCTCTTCTATTGTAAGTATAGAATGTGTATGTGCGCAATTCAGTATAACATACGGTTTCTAGTACATACTACCTATATTGGAACTACTGTTCATAGAAGTTATTGCCACTGCTGCGCTACAAGGTTTGTAAGACAAGTCCCAAAAGATACATATCGCTCTCTCTATCAATAAAGACGTAAGATAATGCATATTTTATAAAACGGATGAGTAGGTGAATTACTGGTATGAAAGGTGGAAGAGAGTAGTGCCTCTCCTCTTGTAATTCATTACGTTTAAAGGGGTGTTTTAGTGGCAATATTACATCATGGCATTTCAGCCAGAACTACCACCTTTTTATATCCTTGAAGAACGTGTTCTACTTTGTCTCACATACTTTCTTAAGGTTGTTTATGCGGTGCAAGCAATGGGAAATCAACCATTGGATTATCTTGAGTTAGCTTGTGTGCCTAATGGTTTATTACTTTTTGATGGACCTAAATATGCATCTACACAAGGCCTACTTATACCTGGGAAAGACGAAAAAGACCATCCCAAAAAGCGAACTCGTGTAAGGCTTGCTCCACTTGCTCAGCTAGCATCTTGGCGTTCTATAAAAATTATTAGAACGGCCTCTGGTTGGATATCGACCCCACGTTAGACAAACAAATATTCTGTTATGCCTCTTGCAAGAATGATAGTTGTACTGAAGGTTTTTTCTTTGGTGTTTCGTTCTGTACGTCCAGAAAAGCCATGCTTTGTTTTTCTTGCTCACATGCTTTCTGAGCTAATGCTACATATTGCGGAGACAACTCTATTCCTATGTAGTTTCTCTTTTCACGGATTGCCGCTACTGCTGTTGTGCCACTACCGATAAAACAATCGAGTACAACATCATCAGGAGCAGTGACAAGCTTTATAACACGTCTTGGCAGCTCTAGTGGGAATTTTGCTTCGTGATTGTTATTGGCACGTACCGACTGAATGTTCCACACTGCTCTTGATCCCCATGTGCCCCATTCCTCTGGAGTAAGTTTATTGCGGTCAACAACAGTTGCTCCAGGTTTCCAGAAAAAGTAAAGGTATTCAAATTCATCCACCGCCCGGTAAGAAAGAGTATGCCACTTTGAATTTTCCCAGGCTGGATCTTTAACCCAAATACGGCGATCATAGAGGTATAAACCTGCTTCTGTGCCTGCTGATTCGATCAATCCACTGACAAGATATACTCTTGTTTGCGTATTGTATTTGCCTCCACGAATATTATTACCATTAAGACGGCGATCAATTGTTTGTTCGCTACAACCTAGTAGTGTTGCTAATTGATAGCGATTGTAGTGGGGATATGTTTCTTTTGCGGCGAGTATTTCTTCGCGTGTTATAGATGAGCGTTGCCGTTTGATATTCAGTGCTTGAATACGAGGCATTGTAGCGTCAGGGAACGCCAAGATATCGGCAATATTGACAACGAGGAATCCTCCAAGCTTGAGAACAGAGTAATGGAGATGTATAACTTCTTTAAGTAGGTTGCTCCATTCCTCGTAAGACATCTCTCTCTCGTAAGCTTTGCCCACATGATAAGGAGGAGACCAGATGCTGCGCGCTACCGAGTTTGGCTCTATTTGTGGCAGTAATTCACGCGCATCCCCTAAATAAATAGTATTTATAGTTAGTGACATAGATGGTTTCCTCACATCCTTTATTGCTGGCAGTATACCATGTTAAAGATTACATGTCTTGCTTCTGAGCTAGATATCTCAAGCTTCCTATCGCTGAGCCGATAGAAGGTAACAAGGATGCATTGTTGGGCATGCTTATATGTCGTCGAAGCTTGAGAAAGGTAGTCTGGGATGGAGAATAGCATTGCAGGCAAGGAACCATTGCCGCATCGACGTTCAGTTGGATGGTTGGGGACGACTGCCCTAGCAATGGGAGGTAGCAATCAAAGTCTGTTTCTCCTCGGTGCCCTACTGCTGAGTCAAGGTAGCGCGGCTGTACCCTTGCTTCTTGTAGGACTGGTTTTGAGTTGGGCGGCGGCCTTTGGGTGGACCGAGTTAGTTCTGATGTTTCCTCATCGTGTCGGTGGTATTGCTGCAACGTGTGCTGAGGCGTTCCGTCCTTATAGTCCTGTGCTGGCAAACCTGACTGGTATGTGTTACTGGTGGGGTTGGGTGCCTACCTGTGGTTTGACTGCTATCTTATCTGCAACCGCCATTTCTGAATGGTATTTGCCCTTTGTGCCTGTACCGCTACTTGCTGTTGCGCTCGTGCTACTCTTTACTGGCCTAAATTTGTGTGGTGTGCGCTGGGTTATACGGTTGACGATTCCTATTGCCACTGCCTCTGCTCTGCTAGCCTTTCTGTCAGGACTAATTCCAATCATCACAGGACACGTACATTGGCAGCAGGCGACC
>CAXTCR010000154.1:0-9544 GCA_964242555.1 uncultured Ktedonobacteraceae bacterium | reverse complement strand
CAGCAGGAAATTTCGTAGGCTGTGCTGCCCCATCAAAGGCACCATGATCGGCCAGCGTATGCACACGAAGCGCATTAACTGTCCCATTCTTATCCGCGGCAAGTTCTGCATGAATATGATAATCACGTGCGAAACCAGTACTAGCGATATTCTCAGAACGATCTTCAATCCACTTCACAGGCTTACCCGTTTTCAGCGAGGCCACAACTGCACAGACATAGCCAGGATAAATCGGCACCTTGTTGCCAAAGCCACCACCGACATCAGGCGAGATGATACGAATACGATGTTCCGGCAAACCCGCGACAATAGCGAACAGCGTACGATGTGCGTGTGGAGCTTGTGAAGTCAGCCAGACGGTCAATTTGCCTGTCGCCTTGTGATAGTCGGCAACACAACCACATGTTTCAATTGGCGCGGGATGAATACGTGGAATGTACATGTCCTGTTTGATGACGACGCCATTTGCCTCAGCATCTACAAAAGCTTCATCGGTTCCTGAACGATCCCCCACTTCCCAGTGATAGATTTGGTTCGTGGGTTGCTTGTCTTTTTTGTCAGGCCGTAACAACGGTGCGTCTGGATCAAGTGCTTTTTTAGGATCGACCACAACCTTTAATGGCTCGTAATCAACGTCGACAGCTGCTGCACCATCGGCGGCAGCATAGCGACTGGTTGCGACAACGAACGCCACCTCTTGCATCTGGAAATGCACCCGATCAACGGCTAAGACGGCCTCCACGTCGGCTGAAAGTGTTGGCATCCATGCGAGTCCAGCCGCATCCAGGTCTTTACCTGTAATGACTGCCACCACTCCCGGTACCTTCATCGCTTCACTGATATCAACATTTTTGATAAGAGCGTGCGCGTAAGGACTGCGGACAATATCGCCGTACAGCATGCCCGGCAACTGCACATCATCGACATAGTTGCCTTGACCACGAATGAAACGTGCATCTTCCTTGCGCTTGTATGCTTCACCCAACGCGTGCTTATTATGCATTTCTGTTGACATTAGTCGTCTCCCTCTGCGCCGCTCGTCGCGAGTTCTGCTGAACCTTGCATTTTACCAGCCGCATACTGTACCGCCTTCACGATGTTTACATACCCAGTACATCGACAAAGGTTGCCAGAGATGCCAACACGAATTTCCTGCTCCGTTGGATGTGGATTGCTTTGAAGAAGCGCGATACTGGCCATCATCATACCTGGAGTGCAGTAGCCACATTGTAAGGCGTGCTCTTCGTGAAAGCCTTCTTGTATCGGATGAAGTTTGTCGTTTTGTTCCAGGCCCTCAACCGTCATGAGTTCACGTTCATCGGCCTGTACCGCGAACATGGTGCAGGACTTGGTAGCTTTGCCATCGACAAGAATTGTACACGCTCCACACGAAGAAGTATCACAGCCAATATGCGTACCGGTTAGCTGTAGCCCGTCACGTATCCAGTGGACAAGGAGTGTGCGCGAGTCTATAACACCTTCGTACTGCGTCCCATTAATAGTGGTGGAAATCGTATGTTTGCTCATCTTATTTTCCTCCTGTCGCACGTGCAAGTGCTTTATGTAAGGCGCGAACGCTCAATGTATGCACCATAGCACGCTTGTATTCTGCAGGACCACGAGAGTCGGTTGTTGGCCGTGATGCAGCCGCGACAAGCTCTGCCGCTTTAGAAATAGTGGCGTCATCGAGAGGCTTGCCAACGAGAAACTGCTCGGCCTCGCGTGCTTTGATGGGATGCGACCCTACATTTGTCAAGCCAATGCCAGCAGAAGCAACAACAGTCCCCTCCTCCATTGCCATGCGTCCATGTTCGTCCAACGAGACATGGCTACCGCTATCAAATGTCAGGTAGACGGCAACACCGACAACGGCATAATCACCTACTTTGCGCTTCAGCTTCACATATGCGCCGCCACTCTGTGCAGCAGGAGAGGGAATACGAATTTCTGTGAGAATCTCATTTGGGTGCATGGTCGTCTCAAAGGGAGAATCCGTGAAAAATTCAGCCATCGGAATTTGGCGCTTGCCCTGTGGTCCCTCAACAACTGCAACTGCACCTAATGCCAGCATTGTCGCGGGATGATCGTTTGCGGGGTCCGCGTGTGCGATATTGCCACCGATTGTAGCCCAGTTACGCACTACAGGATCTGCGAGGCTGGTAGAAGTATCGAGTAGAATGGGATAGCGATGAGCAATAAGCGGTGAAGTATCTAACTCAGCCTCACGCGTCAATGCTCCAATGTGCAAGTTGCCATCTGTTTCCTGGATATACTCCAGATCCGCAATGCGATTGATATCAATAATCACGGATGGACTTGCGAGACGAAATCGTAAAACGGGGATAAGACTATGGCCGCCTGCGAGGATTTTGGCTTCGTCGCCATGCTGTTCCAGTAGGGCGACAGCTTCTGATACGCTTTTCGCTGCTACATAATCAAAGGAACCGGGTATCAAAATACACCTCCAACAGTTCTTGACGCGCAATCTCTGCGCTTCATCGAAATAGACGCCACGCTATTTAGCAACAACACCGTTGCCAAAAAAGCTTACTGATAGGGAGGAATGCGTTTAGTATAGAGTGTGCAGACTCTACCTTATACAAGTATAGCTACTGCTGATGAAAAGTATTACCTTCTTTCGTAGGTAATCCGTACCCTATAAATGGAGGTATGACGATCTCAGAAACTACCATGAATAAGTTGCCGAATTAGAGCCAGCCCTGCTTTACCGCGACCATTACCGCCTCGGTGCGATTTTTCACGTTAAGACGGTGCAAGATTTCCTGTACATAGCCCTTGACGGTATTCTCGCTTAAATAAAGCTGTATACCTATTTCCTTACTTGATAATCCTTGGGCTATGAGTCGCAAGATGACAAGTTGTTGTGCGCTCAGGATATCAGGAGTGGCGTCGGTATGTGCAGTCGGTGTACGGCGCAACTGAGCCAGTACAGCAACAGCCGCTTTGGAGTCAATAGCTGCCTCTCCACGCGCAACGGCCCGAATGGAGCGTTTAAGGTCAAAGCGTTCAACATCTTTGATGATGAAGCCTCGTGCTCCCGCTTGAATACATTGCGCGATCACTTGTTCATCAGTAAACGTGGTGAGCATTATCACGCCGATTTCAGGAAAACGCTCGGTGAGCGTGTGGCATACCTCGACACCACTTGCATCCGGTAGGCGTACATCAAGCAAAACTACATCAGGGCGCACCTGCTCTATCATCTCTAGCGCCTGTCGTGCGTTAGCTGCGCCACCAACAATCTCAAAATCTGGCTCCGTCACCAGCATAGCCTTGAGTCCCTCACGGACCATTTCATGATCGTCAACGATCAATAAACGTGTCATAGTGGTAGCACCACCTTTACAATAAGCCCGCCCTCTTCACCATTGAGCAGAATGCATTGTCCTCCCAGTTCCTTCGCGCGAGCTTTCATTCCTTTCAGGCCAAGATGTAACGTATCGCTCTGGTGGCTTTGCAGTACCTGCGTAGAGAGTCCAACTCCATTGTCCTGCACAACCAGCACCGCGTGTTCGGATGTCACATGTATAGTTACAATCACAATCGTCGCATGCGAGTGCCGGCGCACGTTTGAAAGTGCCTCCTGCGCGATGGTCAGCAACACATTTTCAATCTGTGCTTTCGGAGAAGTTGCCCATTCAGCAACCACAAGGTCTGCTTCTATGGCGGTAGACTCACGCAGGTCACGAATCAATGCATAGAGCATTTTTACCAGTCCATCTTCGGGCAATTCTGCTGATGACAAAGCAAAGATGGCATCTCGTACTTGAGCAGTTCCCAGTGAGGCAAGTTGCTTGATTGTTTGCAGGGGCGGAATTAGTGGAGAGTCTACGTCAACGTGTTCCTTGATCCAATCCGCTTTCAGCCCAATAGTGAACAGAGTTTGCTGCACCCGGTCATGGAGTTCTTGCGCGATACGGCTCCGTTCATCGGCCAGCATTTGCCGTTTTTGCGCCTCGGTCAGCTCATGATAGAGTTGTTGCAGGTTGGTAGCATATCTGCTTAACTCTTCGTTACGTCGCTCAAGTTCCGCGGTTCGATCATGCACTTCCCGTTCAAGCTGGGTCGCATGTTCTTCCAGAGCGCGACGCTCGCGAGCAACAAGTTGTACGTTATGAATAGCTACGGCGGCCTGTGCGCTCAGCGACTCGATAAGCTCGAAGTGACGGAGAGTGAAACGACCAGGGAGCGTATCACCGATCAAAAAAGCACCCAGTGTCGACCCCTCACGCGTACGTAGTTGCACACCTAAGAAGCTGCGTACAGGAATATGACCACGAGGGACGCCAACATAGCGTTCGTCCGCCAGCACATCATCAACGATAATCGACGACCCCTCCCAGAAAATTGGTTGCAGCATTCCAATACCCTCGACGGGTCCCATATGTCGAAAATGGGCCGCAATATGCTCATTTGCACCTGAAATAGCCGCAAGGTTAAAGCTTACCTTGTTTACTACAAAATTCTCATCATTCCCAACTATTTCTGGTATCAGAAAAAATGCGGCATACTGGGCCGATGTGACCTTGCGTGCTGCGTCTGTAATCATCTGTAACAGGCGTTGCAAATCGAACTCGGATGTAAGGGCAACCGCAATACGATTTAGTTGTGCCAGTTCCTCCGCTTGCTGATTTGCAATAAGTTGTGCATGCCTCTCGTCTGAAATGGAAGTCATACGATGAATCCTCCATTGTGGAGCAACGCGATTACGAGGAATATATACGTATCAACTTATCACGCCTATAGAAAACACCTGTAGAGGTCTAATTCTATTACACCCTGTAACCACTACACCCTGCGAACAATGTGTAATGTTAAAATGCTTCCTAATCACTTGCGAAAATGCTATATAGTTCATCGGATGCAACAGAATTAAACCCCTACACTCAACCAATGCCCACTAAAACGCTTTACACCACCTGCGGCAATCGCTCCTGTGCCGCCGCAACCGCTTCAGCAGGATACTCGTAGTCCAGCAACTTGCCCGCGAAGTAGCTGTCGTAGGCACTCATATCGAGGAAACCGTGGCCGCAGAGATTGAAGAGAATGACGCGCTCACGACCCTCTTCCTTCGCTTGCAGTGCCTCGTTAATGGCCGCACGAACGGCGTGACCGGCTTCGGGGGCAGGCACAATGCCTTCGCTGCGCGCAAACGTTACCGCCGCCTCGAAGACGGGATTTTGATAATACGCTTGTGCCTCGATAATTCCTTCATGATGCAACTGCGAGACAAGTGGCGACATGCCGTGATAGCGCAGACCACCGGAGTGAATGCTTGGTGGCATGAAGTCGTGACCAAGCGTGTGCATCTTCATCAATGGCGTCATACCAACGGTATCCCCAAAGTCGTAGGCATAGACCCCGCGCGTCAAACTTGGACATGCCATTGGCTCCGCCGCCAAAAAGCGTGTTTTCAAGCCCTTACGCAGCGACTCGCCAATAAAGGGGAACGCAATGCCTGAGAAGTTGCTGCCCCCGCCAATACAGCCCACGACCACATCGGGATAATCGCCCGCTTGCGCCATTTGTAGCAACGCTTCTTCACCAATCACCGTCTGGTGAAGCATGACATGATTGAGCACACTTCCAAGCGCATACTTCGTTGTGCCGCCACTCTTCGCGGCAACCTCTACCGCCTCACTAATGGCAATACCGAGACTACCCATGTTCTCTGGATTCTTGGCAAGAATACTGCGACCTGCATCTGTCAGATTACTTGGGCTGGCATGCACAACCCCGCCGTAGGTTTGCATCATCGACCTGCGATAGGGCTTCTGCTCATAGCTGATCTTGACCATGAAGATTTCGACCTCCATGCCAAAGAACGCGCCCGCCATCGCCAATGCCGATCCCCATTGTCCCGCGCCAGTCTCGGTCGAAAGCTTCTTTACACCCTCTTCTCTGTTGTAAAACGCCTGCGGCACAGAAGTATTTGGCTTATGACTGCCAACCGGACTTACACCTTCATACTTATAGTAGATACGTGCTGGCGTGTCGAGTGCCTTTTCCAGGCGTCGCGCTCGATAGAGTGGACTAGGACGCCACTGTGCATAGACTTGACGTACAGGGTCTGGAATCTCTATGTAATGTTCGGTACTCACTTCCTGCTGAATTAAAGCCATAGGAAAGAGCGGTGCCAGATCATCTGGTGTAACGGGTTGCTTCGTACCAGGATGTAGCGGCGGTGCGGGAGGATTGGGCATATCAGCCAAGATGTTGTACCACGTACGTGGCATCTCATCCTCACTCAAAAAATACTTCGTGTGCTTGCTATCAGGCATGGTGCGCTCCTCTCGGTCAGAATCCAAATACAAAGTTTCGGCCAAAAGAAAAATATGGTATAGCTCACGCGCTATATGGATGCAACGGTATGACATCTAAACAGGGTTGTCAAGTTTGTTTTGTTTCCAAATTTACTTGACATTTGAAATATTTCAATCTAAACTATTCGTAACGAAAGATGAATGACGTGCCTTGATAAAAACATGGAGACACGTGAATTGTATAGGTCGCATTCATTACATCCTGTAAGCAACGCACAATGTCGAAGGATATAGTATATCTTTTAACATCCTCCGCAGCATGGTTCATCGCCGCACGGGTGTAATGAATTAGACCCCTACTGGTCTGTCAATTATCATGGGGCAGGGACCAGGGCACCCGCAAGGGGAATGCCCCTCCCATACAAATGTGGCTCCCCAAGCGCATTCGCGTATGGGAGGGGCATTCCCCGAGCCGCGTTTGGGGAACGATGAAGGCAGCGGGTGCCCTGGCTGAGACAAATCACCTTTGACAGTCTACTACGAAATATTTTCCTGGTGGCGTTGCCTTATTTCAAGGAGCATTCACTATGCGTATCGTATGTATTGGTGGAGGTCCGGCTGGACTCTATTTCGCGCTCTTGATGAAGCAGGCACAACCTGAGACAACAATCACCGTTGTCGAGCGCAATCGCCCAAATGATACCTTTGGCTGGGGCGTTGTCTTCTCCGATCAGACGCTTAGCAATCTAGCACGCGCTGACGCACGGACATACAATGCTATCGTCGACAGCTTCTATCACTGGGACGAGATCGATGTCCACTTCAAGGGACACACGATACGTTCCGGTGGACATGGCTTTAGTGGCATTGCCCGCAAACGCCTGTTGAACATTCTGCAAGAGCGCTGCGCCGAGTTGGGCGTCGAGCTAGTGTTCCAAACTGAGCTAAAGGATATCTTGCATTATGCGAACGCCGACCTTATCGTTGCCAGCGATGGCGTAAATAGCCCTATTCGCCGCGCATATGCCGATTATTTCCGACCCCGTATCGAGAAACGCATCTGTCGCTATGTTTGGCTCGGCACACATCAGCACTTCAACGCCTTCACGTTTGCCTTCGAGGAGACTGAGTGGGGGTGGTTCCAGGCACACGCCTATACCTTCGATAATGATACCAGCACCTTTATCGTAGAAACCCCCGAAGAAAACTGGCAGCGAGCAGGTCTCGATCGCATGACCACCGACCAGTCGGTGCGCTTTTGCGAACAGGTCTTCGCCCGCTATCTCGATGGGCACGCCCTTCTAAGCAATTCGCCCCACCTCGCCAATCCGTGGATCAACTTCCAACACGTCACAAACGAGCACTGGTCTTACCGCAACATCGTCCTGCTCGGCGATGCCGCGCATACAGCGCACTTCTCGATTGGCTCAGGCACAAAGCTGGCCATGGAAGACGCCATCGCGCTCTCACAAGCAATCGGGCACTCGCCCGATATTCCCACTGCACTCAAGACCTACGAAGACGAGCGCAAGATCGAGGTCATTAAACTACAGAACAGCGCCCGCAACAGTACCGATTGGTTCGAGAACGTCAAACGCTACACCTCACTCGAAGCGGAACAATTCGCGTACAGCTTGCTCACACGCAGCCAGCGCGTCTCGCACGAAAACTTGCGCTTGCGCGATACCCAGTATGTCACAGGGATTGAAACATGGATGGCGCAGCGAAGTGGACTTCCCACAAAGGCAGTCCCACCAATGTTCACTCCATTCCGGCTTCGTGAACTCACCTTACCCAACCGCGTCGTTGTTTCGCCAATGGCCATGTATTCCTGTCAGGACGGCACGCCCGACGACTTTTATCTCGTACATCTCGGCAGTCGCGCACACGGTGGCGCCGGACTCGTCTTTACCGAGATGACCTGTGTATCGCCCGATGCCCGTATCACCCCCGGTTGTGCCGGTATGTATAAGCCCGAGCACTGCGAGGCATGGCAGCACATCGTCTCCTACGTCCATACACGCACACCGGCAAAGGTTGCTATCCAGCTTGGTCACGCCGGACCCAAAGGCTCAACACAACTCGGTTGGGAGGACATCGACGAACCACTCCTAGAAGACAACTGGCCCTTGATCGCCGCCTCTGCCGTACCATATGGTCCGCGCAATCAGATGCCACGCGCCATGACACGCGCCGACATGGACGAAGTGCTTGCAAACTTCGTTCGCGCCGCACGCTGGGCCGAGGAATGTGGTTTCGACTTGCTAGAGCTGCATTGCGCGCATGGCTACCTGCTCTCCAGCTTCATCTCGCCCTTGACTAATCTACGCGATGACGAGTACGGTGGCTCTTTAGAAAATCGCTGTCGTTACCCAGTAGAAGTGTTTGCCGCACTACGAGATGTGTGGCCCACACATAAACCAATGTCAGTGCGTATCTCAGCACACGACTGGGCCGAGGGTGGCAATACTGCCGACGATGCTGTGAAGATTGCCCACCTCTTCAGAGATGCGGGTGCGGACCTGATTGATGTCTCATCGGGACAAACAACTCGCCTGGCAAAACCGGTCTACGGGCGCATGTATCAGACACCGTTCGCTGACCGTATTCGCAACGAAGTAGGTATCGCGACAATGGCGGTTGGTGCAATCTTTGAGCCAGATCACGTCAACAGTATCATCGCTGCTGGCAGGGCAGATCTGTGTGCACTCGCGCGCCCGCATCTCGCGGACCCCTACTGGACGCTTCACGCAGCTGCACAACTTGGTTACACTGATATGCCGTGGCCTCCTCAATATCTCAATGGCAAGGCCCAACTTGAGCGAAACCTTGCGAAAGGAAATCGTAGCGACGCATGACTATACATAGTGCTTCTTCCGAAACATACACGTCGAACTCGGACGCGGACCCCGGCGTACTACGTCTGTGGTTGCGCCTACTGACCTGTACCACCCTGATTGAGAATCAGGTGAGTAGTCGCCTGCGTTCAGAATTCGATACAACCCTGCCACGATTCGACCTGATGGCACAACTCGCCCGCTTTCCCGATGGCCTGCTCATGACCGAGCTATCGCAGCGCATGATGGTCTCTGGTGGCAACATCACCGGTATCACAGATAACCTTGAACGCGACGGACTTGTCGAGCGCGTCCCCCAACTCCAGGACCGGCGTGCCAAAAAGGTTCGTCTCACCGACAAAGGACGCATCGCCTTCGACGGGATGGCACGCGTTCATGCGACCTGGATTTCCGACTGTCTCA
>CAXTCR010000153.1:0-9555 GCA_964242555.1 uncultured Ktedonobacteraceae bacterium | reverse complement strand
CGCCCCATTTCGTACACCGTAAAACATACCTTCTCAGCGCTATCTATATTTGCACGTGTACGCCCCAAGCGTGCCGTGTGCATATAGATGGCGTGCTCCGCCTCATCGTAGACGAACAGGTTGCTGTTCAAAAACGGTTGACCCTCATGAACAGTCGCAAGTATCCCAATTGGGGCACGTGCTAAGAGCGCTTTAATCCATGCGTCATCGCTTACCGCACGATCACTACGACGTGCATGAGTACGTGGCAAACTGGTGTAATCTTTTGGCATAGCTAGTCATCCTTTTATGGGCTAATCGATTGAGCAAATGCTTTTTCTCAAAAAAGCAGTACCGTTAGCCCTAATTGTAGCTACATATTGGTCTTGTTACAAGAACCAATAACTGCTATAGTAAGCATACCAATTATCTTCTCTCTATGAGGAATACAAAAAGATGAGTAAGCAACCAACTGCTACTTGGTCCTACCTCTTGCAACTTGATCACAAAAGGGAAGAGCCGCTTTATCTGCAGCTCTACCAAAGTTTTAGAAGGGCTATTCTAGGTGGACAGTTGAGTATAGGAACACAGTTGCCTCCTACACGTGTGTTGGCAACTGAACTCGCTATATCGCGCACAACCGTCATTACAGCCTTCGAACAACTTCTTGCCGAAGGGTATCTTGAAACCCGTGTAGGAGCAGGCACATTTGTCGCCTCAACATTACCAGAAGAGATGCTACATGTGCCTATCCCGAAGACCGCCATGAGGGAGAAGGAGAAACATCCTCGATTATCGCAGCGCGTTCAACGCGTCCTGCATTTTCCGTCAATTCTCCATTCCCACACGTCACTAGCTAAAGCTTTTCAGCCTGGATTGCCCGCTCTGGACGCATTCCCATTCGAGGTATGGTCTAAGCTGGCAACACGACATCACCAAAACCCTCCGTCTGAACTACTCAACTATGGTGATCCAGGGGGATACCGCCCCTTACGTGACGCAATTGCCCAGTATTTGACCGTCTCGCGCGGAGTACGTTGTCAGCCTGAGCAAGTGCTGATCGTTTCAGGAATACAGCAAGCCATTGATGTAACGGCTCGGACACTTCTCGAAGAAGGCGATGTTGTCTGGGTAGAAGACCCCGGCTATCTTCGAGCACGTGGAATTCTGCTGGCAACTGGCGCAACGGTAACATCGGTTCCACTTGACTCCGAAGGTCTTAATGTCGAGGCTGGCAAAAGGCTAAGCGAGAAGGCACATATGGCCTATGTCACTCCATCGCATCAGTATCCTTTAGGCATCACTATGAGCTTGTCGCGACGACTGGCTTTGTTAGATTGGGCACAGCAAGTCGGAGCGTGGATACTGGAGGATGATTATGATAGCGAGTTTCGCTATCGTGGACATCCCCTTGCCTCTCTGCAAGGTTTAGACACACAGGGGCAGGTTATTTACATGGGGTCATTTAGCAAGGTGCTTTTTCCTGCACTACGGCTAGGCTATCTGGTAGTCCCACCGGAGGTAGTGGAACCCTTCCTCGCAATGCAAGCATTATGTGGACGTTCCGCCCCTACGTTAGAGCAGGCTATTGTGGCTGATTTTATCCTGGAGGGCCATTTTTCCCGTCATATCCGACGGATGCGGACTCTGTACGCCCAGCGCCAACAGATACTCCTTGAACTGGCGCGGCAGGAACTCCATGGCGTAATAGAACTGGAAGAACACGAGGCGGGAATGCATCTTATTGGCTGGCTTCCTCAAACTCTGGATGATCGTCTCATTTCGCTACGAGTCGCCCAACATGATGTAGAGCTTCAAGCGCTTTCCAACTTTAGCGAACAAAAACTAGAGCGTCCAGGGCTGCTTTTCGGCTATGCCGGAATCAATGAGCAAGAAATGCGTGAGGGAATCAAGCATGTGGCACGAGTGGTGGAAATAATGCTTGCGCAAGAAGGCTGATGTTGGGACAGCAATAATGCATGTCCAAATTACTTTGGTAAACGGACACCCACTGCCTTGATCATTCCCAGAATGCGGCTCTGGGAATGATCAAGGCAGTGGGCGTCCTGTACTACCACGTTACGACTATTAAGAAGACTTGTATATTGTAAGCGAGCTGAACAACTATTATATCTGTGGCTTACGCGCAAACGTCCAGAAGCGCATCAACAGATACGAAAGTACAGCACCACATACAACAGCAACGAGTTTTGACGCATTGCCCCATAACGTGATGTTGCTAATAAATGGTTGCAGTGCTCGCCCTGCTAGCCATATCAGCACACTACTATAGAGCACTTCGACAACGATGGTGGTGATATAGCGTAGGAGTTCTCCAGTAGTTGGCTTGTGGGTATGACGGAATGTCCAATACTTATTCAAGAAAAAGCTGCTGATGGCGCCACTGCTATAAGCGATTGCATTATATACCGCCAACTGCTCTACGTTGTGTGTAGGAAAACGCCACAACAAAATATTAAGCATTCCTACGTCGACAAGCGTGTTCAGTCCACCTACTATACAATATTGTACGAACTGAATAAACGTACTTCTCCACCCCCGAGCTTTATATAATGGAGTCTTTTGTAGTTGCTCCCTTGCTTCGCCATGTATTTGTGACTCTTCGTTTTGGGATGTAACCAATGCGCTATCCTCTCAATTCTTATTTCTCAAGTTTCTTGGCTCCACGTGAGTAGTTTCTCACACGAAGTACTCCAAGCGCGACCTGTGGTAGCGAGAGTGATAAGCGTGCGACAATATAGCGGCTTTCCCAGCGTGGGTGAAACTTTTGCTTGAACTTGAAAAGCGTGTCGTGTGTCTCAAACAAGTGCAGGTGATCGGTGACAAAACTGGCAACCTTGCGCTGTAACGGCAATATCTCGTTCTGTGTATCCGACCATGCCACGAGGCCAAGACTGAGAACGGTTGCCCCCTGCTCACGGAAGCGTTCGAGCGCACGCACTATGAGCAACTCAATGACTCCAGGTGGTGTATCAGAGATACGCCTCATAATATCAAGTGTCCACCCCCATTCAGCCGCATGTTCCGAAGAGCTATAGACAGGCGTGAACGTCATAAAAGCGCAAGGGGTGCCGGTACTTGTGTAGGCAACCGCCGTCAAAAAGCGTGGTATTGCTCCCTGTGAGGAAGGTGAAGAAAGTCCAGAGCGCGAAGCAATAGTTTCAGCACGTTCGGCAAGCGCAGGAATTTCGTCAAAACGCCCAACGCTGAACCCAGTTTCAGTGGTGCCAACTACGCTCTTGAGCCATGTGTCGTTGAGAGCCTCGAGTTGCTTCAGAACATCGGTTGGGGGAACGCCTTCATACCACTGAACCATCACCCCTTCGCGCTCTGCACGCCGACAACTCGTTCGTACATTTGCTATTGCGGACCCTTGTAGCGTAAAGGTCTGTGGATTAAGCATGGCCTCTTCGCCCATCTTGAAGGCGTGTAGACCGAGTTTACGGTAGACCTTGCGGTACTGAGGGTAAACTTGATAGAGTGCCACTTGCCATTTATTTTGTGCACAGAAACGTAAAAAGCTGCTTATCACATGCTCAATGTCTTCTTCCGCACACACTGGATCACCCAGTACAACGGCAACACTACGGGTTAAACGATAGTTTACGAGACCTTTGCCGTCGGGTGTCAGAAAATGTAGATTTTCTGGCGCAAAACCAAAGAACGCAAGGGTATGACTCCCATACGCGCTTGTTAACGCTTCCTCACGGAAACTGGCTTGCGCGAATTGTTCCTCTATAGGTGATAAGGGGAACTTTTCTAAAGACGTTTGGGATGAAGGGACGCGTTGTTCCTTTGGGTCGAACATAAAGGACATCCTCCGAAATATGTTTCTCAAAGCTCTGTTCTTTGTATCTTTCTTGAGTAGATGCAATTCTTACGCTTCTGCTTTTAGCCTAACGGAAACATATCTGGAAAAGCACATAGAAATGTAAAATAAGTATGAGGTATGTGAGAACCCTCCGCAATTTTTTATTCCGTTCTCCTTACAAATCTTTTACTTTTTTGCGGTAACTTCTTAACTTCTTTTCGCTATGCTGGTACCAGATAAAACTATAAGCCCGACTCTGTGTGGATAATGTGAAGTAAGTAGCATAGATCGTAGAGCCATTAAACATATTTAGGAGATTATATTCGTGGCGGATACACAGGAAAAAATTGTTCGGACCGAACCCGAACGTATCGCAGAGCGCGTGGTTCCCAAAAGAACCCCCGCGTGGCATCGCTTTGCCTTAGGTGGCATAATGCTCATCTCCATCTTCATGAACTTCTTCCAGCTTGGTAAAAACGGTTTCGGCACATTTTACCCACCAGCTGTAAGAAGTATGATGGATAGTTGGCATAATTTCTTTTTCGCGTCCTACGATCCAGGCGGCTTTGTGACAATCGACAAACCTCCTGTAGGGTTCTGGTTGCAAGTGTTCAGTTCTAAAATATTTGGCTTTAGCCCATTTAGCGTTCTCCTCCCACAAGCTATCGCCGGAGTCCTCTCAGTACTACTGCTCTACTATCTGGTACAACGGCACTTTGGCGTTGTTGCCGGATTGCTTGCGGCACTTGGGCTGGCACTGAGTCCAATCAGTATCGTGACCAATCGCAACGTCACAATTGATAGCACGCTTGCTCTGGTGCTCTTAATTGGTGCATGGGCTGTCCTACGTGCCGCTGAAACCGGACGCCTGCGCTGGCTCCTGTTGGCGGCTGCACTCGTAGGACTGGGCTTCAACATCAAGATGCTTGAGGCGTATCTCGTCGTGCCAGCATATGGACTCCTCTATCTCCTGGCCGCTCCCAAACGACTCTGGACACGCATTGGACATCTCGCGCTGGCTACCGTTGTCTTGCTCGTCGTATCGTTCTCTTGGGCAATAGCTGTCGATCTCACACCTGCCTCTCAACGTCCCTATGTTGGTTCGACGCAGGATAACTCCGAAATCAGTCTTGCCCTCGGCTACAACGGTATCGAACGCCTGCTTGGACGCTTTGGTGGTAGAGGCGGCTTTCCTGGCGGCACCACTCGTACGCGTAACACAGCTACAAATGGAGGTGCAACGAACTCAGGCACTGGCAATAGCACAAATAATTCTGCTACTAGTGGTACAATCAATCGAGGTAACACGTCAGGACAGGCGCAACGCGGCGGCTTTGGTGGTGCTGGCGGCTTGTTTGATATCGGCAATCCTGGCCCGTTCCGTCTCTTTACCCCACCACTCGCGGGACAGATTGCCTGGATTCTCCCAATGGCACTACTTGGCCTCCTTGCTCTTGCATGGCAGCGACGCCCTCGCTTCGGAAGCGACTTGCAGCAGAAGTCAATGCTTCTATGGGGCACATGGTTACTTACAACAGTCATTTTCTTTAGCGTTGCAGGATTTGTTCACCAATACTACATGACAGAGATGGCCCCTGCAATCGCTGCACTGTTCGGTATCGGTGTAGTCGTGATGTGGCAGGACTACCGTCGTGGCGGCTGGAAGGGCTGGCTATTGCCAATTGCTGTAGCTGTCACCATCGCTGAACAAATTTATGTCCTTACGAGCTATCCTGCATGGAGTCAGATCCTGACCCCGATCCTGACCGTCCTCGGTATTGTCGCAGTCCTCGTGCTTGTTCTTGCTAACGTCGCCCCACGGTTGCGGGAAAGAATTTCGAATACACGCGTGCTTATCCCTGCGCTTGCCATCGGTGTGTTAGCAATGATGATTACCCCTATCATTTGGGCGGGTATCCCTATCTTGTACAGCACACAAGGAGATCAGCTAACTGCGGGACCGCTCAGTACAGAAGGTCTTGGGCTAAGTAGTGGTAATGGTGGTGGACGAGTTGGAGGGAACAATACAAATACAAAGCTGATCAGCTACTTAGTAGCTAATCAGGGCAATGCGAAGTTCCTGGTCGCGGTTCCCAGTTCTATGTCTGCTGACAGTATCATACTTGCTACGAACAAGCCCGTTATGGCAATGGGCGGTTTTTCTGGCAGTGATCCTATCTTGACAACAAGTCAGCTCGCCACGCTAATCTCGAATGGCACGGTACGTTACTTCCTGCTCAATTCGCCTCGGTCGTTGCAACAGTTGCCACCGCAGATCCTTGATCAGATTCCGCCACAGTTCAGGAGTGCGGCGCAAAATGGATTTGCAGGCTTTGGCGGTCAGCAAAGCGCGCTCACAAACTATGTCTCACAACATTGTTCTAAAGTCCCTACAGGCGAGTGGCAAACTGCATCATCAAGTAGCGGTAGCACGCAAACCCCTGGTAGCTTCCTTGGACGTGGAGGGGCGAACACGCTGTACGATTGCGCAACAACGCATTAGTTATCGATCGTTTGCTTGAGAAAGAAAACAGGAGTTATCCCAACCTGGGACAACTCCTGTTTTCTTTATCGCATGGAAGCTTCTTGCGCCATATTTGGCTGGAGAACGATCTTTCCATCTTGTGCTGAGATCTCGACGGTAGAGCCATCGCGAACAGCACCAGACAGGATACTGCGTGCGATCCGGTTCTCTACCTCTTTTTGAATCACGCGGCGTAGTGGACGTGCCCCAAACTGAGGATCATACCCCTCGTTCGCAAGCAACTCCTTCGCCTCGTCGGTCAGCTCAAGTGTGATGTGCCGTTCTGCCAAACGTGCGCGCAGACGATTGAGTTGTATATCCACGATGTTCTTCATCTGTGTACGGCTGATTTGGTGGAAGACAACCACCTCATCGATACGGTTGATGAACTCAGGTCGAAAGCCCTCTTCCCGCAGACGCTGGCGCACCAGACGCTGCATTTCGTCCTCACCCATCCCATCATACTCATGTAGCCACGAATGCCCCACGTTGCTCGTCATAATGATGACAGTATTCTTGAAATCGACCGTGCGCCCCTGTCCATCCGTTAAACGACCGTCGTCAAGTACCTGCAGCAGCACGTTGAAGACATCGGGCGCGGCTTTCTCAATTTCATCGAGCAGTACCACACTATATGGCCGCCTTCGTACCGCTTCAGTGAGTTGACCTCCCTCGTCATAACCAACGTAGCCCGGAGGCGCACCAATCAAGCGTGAGACGCTGTGCTTCTCCATATACTCCGACATGTCGATGCGCACAATCGCCTGCTCATCGTCAAACAAAAACTCCGCAAGCGTACGAGCCAACTCCGTCTTACCAACCCCTGTTGGTCCCAGGAAGAGAAAACTGGCGAGTGGACGGTTCGGGTCCTGCAGTCCTGCGCGAGAGCGAAGGATGGCGTCTGAGACCATTTGAAGAGCAGCGTCTTGCCCAACAACACGTTTTCGCAGGTGCTCCTCCATCGTGAGCAACTTCTCGATCTCTCCCTGCATTAAACGCGTCACAGGAATGTGCGTCCACTTGGAGACAATCTCGGCGATATCCTCCGCATCCACCTCTTCCTTCAGCATGCGTGAACCTTGCCCCTGAATGCCGATCAGCTTGGACTCCGCCTCCTGCAGACGCTGCTCAATGTCCTTAATCGTGCCGTACCGCAGTCGTGCCATCGCTTCGTAGTCATAACTGCGCTCGGCCTTTTCCAAGTCAACCTGTGCCTGCTCAAGTTCTTTCTTCAGGCGACGTATCTCCTCCACTGGTTCGCGCTCACGCTCCAGCGTAAGTTTGAGCGTATCAAGCCCCTCTTTGAGATTGGCAATCTCTTGTTCCACCTTGCCCAGCCGCTCACGACTAGCTGCGTCCGGCTCTTTCTTAAGCGCCTCTTGTTCCACCTGTAATTGACGGATGCGACGGTCTAACGCGTCCACCTCGCTCGGTGTGCTGTCCAACTCAACGCGTAGCCGGCTTGCCGCCTCATCAACAAGGTCAATGGCCTTGTCAGGTAGGAAACGATCTGTAATATAGCGGTTAGAAAGCACCGCCGCCGCAACCAATGCTCCATCTTGAATACGCACTCCATGATGCACTTCATAGCGCTGCTTTAGGCCGCGCAGTATGCTGATCGTATCCTCAACAGTGGGCTGATCGACCAGTATCGGCTGGAAGCGCCGTTCCAGAGCCGCATCTTTCTCGATATGCTTTCTGTACTCATCGAGCGTCGTTGCGCCAATACAATGCAGTTCGCCACGCGCAAGCATGGGTTTGAGCATGTTGGAGGCGTCCATCGCTCCCTCAGCGGCACCTGCCCCAACCAACGTGTGCAACTCGTCGATGAAGAGTATGATACCTCCATCAGAGCTGGTGACTTCCTTCAAAACGGCTTTGAGGCGCTCCTCAAATTCGCCACGGAACTTAGCACCCGCCACCAGTGCTCCTAGATCGAGCACCACGACCTGTTTATCAGTCAACGTTTTGGGTACATCACCACGCACGATGCGTTGTGCTAGACCCTCTACAATCGCTGTCTTACCCACGCCCGGCTCACCAATGAGCACAGGATTGTTCTTTGTGCGCCGCGAAAGCACCTGAATGACGCGGCGAATTTCCTCATCGCGCCCAATCACCGGGTCAAGCTTGCCCTGTCTGGCCTGCTCCGTGAGATTGCGCCCATATTTCTCTAGCGCTTGATACTTCTGTTCTGGATTTTGATCGGTGACGCGCTGTGAGCCGCGAATAGAGGTGAGTGCCTGTAGCACACTGTTGCGCGTGAGTCCCGCTGCTCTCAATACGCGTTGCACTCCCTGATTGTCGCTCTCTAGGAGAGCCAGGAGCAGGTGCTCAACGCTTAGGTACTCATCCTTGAATGTGCCCATCTCCCGCCACGCACTCTCAAGTACGCGTCGTAGGTTCGGCGAAAGGCCCGGCTCGCTCCCTCCATAGACATGTGGCAGGTGCTCAATCTCACTCTGAAGGAGTCGCCTTGCCTCCTTGATATCGCCGCCCACCTTTTGCACGATCTGTGGAACAACTCCACTTTCCTGGTTAAGGAGTGCTGATAGCAGGTGCTCAACCTCGATCTGACTGTTATGATATTCTCCAGCTAGCTCTGCCGCTGAATTAATAACTTCACGTGCTTTTTCGGTAAAGCGATCACTATTCATCGCTATCTCTCCTTTCTTCGTGAAAATTATCCCCTCGCAAATGCTCACCTCGTGTATCTATTACGTACACAACATGAATATCAGCAAGGGGATGCCCCAAATGATGTTCGTTACCTATGTTGAATTTTACCGTAACCAGGGACCCTTGCAGTACAGCTTGTTCCTGTTATGGTGCTGTACTAAATACCTCCAAATAGCTAGCTGTCGAGCAACTCCAATATATATGTCAAAGGTGTGCACATTTGATTTTCTGTAGTATGTAACATTGCACTACGCTATTTTCTTCCAAATTGAGAACGAAAGGTCTTGTTCTGAAGTAAAAATTTGTCTAGTTGTTATACTGGTCTTATGAGAGGAATGCCGATGAAGTCGTTCTATTATATGAACTGTCTCTATATGACATAAATAAAAAAAGGACTATTAAATGAAGGTATTAGTAACCGGGGCGGCGGGCTTTCTAGGTGGGCATCTGGTTGACATGTTATTGGAACGTGGCGACGAGGTGCGTGCAATGGTACGCCCCATCGAGGATAGTGATTATTTACGCTCTTTATCAGGTGTAG
>CAXTCR010000152.1:0-9634 GCA_964242555.1 uncultured Ktedonobacteraceae bacterium | reverse complement strand
CATCTTCATTAGCAATACCTTTACGCTTCGCGTACCGTAAGACCATTGTTGGGGTAGTCCAGTTGCCAGCACTTTGTACGCGGTCAATACTTGTGCCGTTTTTGAGGGCGTCCTGCGTCCAATAGTGGCGCAGGTCGTGCGGAGAGAGCGTGTTGACACCGGCGAGCTTGCCCAACGTCCGCACACGCTCCATGGCGGCACGCCTGCCCAGTCGCCATCCTTTATAGCCTACGAACAGCGGTCCTGTCGTCTTCTGCTTCATCTCGTCTAGCGAAAGGTATGCCTCTGCCGCGATGAGCGTTTGGGGCTGCAGACGATGCGTCTGGGTGTCGTTTGTTTTCTGCCGGTAGATGCTCACCGTCCCCTCATCTACATCGAGGTCCTCGACATTGAGGCCGATGACCTCGCCACAGCGGAAGCCGTGCTCGATGAACAAGCACATGAGGAGCGCATCCCGCTCGGGCAGGTGTTCATCGTGTGGTCTACGCTGTTGCTTCTCTGGAGCAGGGGTGCTGGTGCGCTTCAAGCGTGCGGCCTGACCAGCTTTCACCGGCGTTGGTTGATCCTTTTTCGTACTTTTGTGCGTGGGCTTGCCCTGCGCGCTCCTTGTTCGATCGACGTTGCGGGCCTCCTTCGTATTGTAGCCCTTGACGGTCAGAATCAGATCAAGTGCCTCCTGAGAGATGGCTCCAGCCTCCTTCGCGAGTTTGCAATACTGCCGGATGGTTGCTAAGCAAACATTGATGCTGCCAATCCTGTAGCCTTCCTCAAGCATCCATTGGCGCATGCCGCGTAGTAAGCCGTAGGACATGCCGCGCCAGGCTTCGGCGTCGGAGAAGAGGTCCTCAGGCTGTCGGGTGATTGAGGCGCCAGCGAGGTAGCGAGAGAACAAGGTCAGGTCGTTGCGCTGGCGCGAGAGCGTATTGTCCGTGCAGGTCGCGTGGTACTCATGAAAGCTCATGCCAGTTGAAAACGAATCAGCGACGATGCCAGCGCGTGCGAGCGTGTCATCATAGCGGCGCGGCGCAAGTTCGACGCTCACCATTGCGTCATCAATGATCGTAAGTCCTCGTTCGTCTTCGTGCATCGTGGGGTCCATGTCTCTCCGCTCCTATTTGTCCGTTTGCGCATAAGCGAATGCGTTCTGCACTAGGATAATTTATTCCTGTTCTTGTGTTTGAAGCAATTGCCCATTAGTAAGATTAATGAGCAATTACTCTTATAGCACAAAGTATAGTCGATGGTATATCTCACTGTCAAGACATTTTCTCTGAAGTTCGCTCATACATTAGGAAGAGGTCTACAGGCTTTTTTACGTGAGGCCTCGTTCAGCCGCTCTTAGTGCTCACTAAGAGCGTTGACCAAATTGGCTGCAAGTTATGAGTGAATTTTAGATGCTCTCACATGGTGAAGAATTGCTCTGTATGTGTGGCGAGACAGTGAGCGCGTTCGCTTGACGTGATAAAACACGTCTCCAAACAATGCTTTCTCTCTTCCCCACCAAGAGCACTATGTCACTTTCACATACATGCGCTAAATGTACTATAAGAAAAGCTTTGATTGCTGAGGGATGTATATGTTCTGATCTTCCAACTGAGTTGGAATAACATGCATGAACAAACATCAGCTCAGGAGAATTTCAAGATCAGTGAATAATGGCTGTGCGAACAATATGTCAGTGTGATATAGTAGTATCTGACTTGGCACCCATACAGCAAGCAATTCCCCTGTTTTAATGCAGGAAGGAACAATCTCCCTTCTTGTGTGTCAATCGCAACTCCCCAAATGGTTTGGAGGCTCTGGACCGGTATGGATTCTTTACAGGATACGTGGCAGAAGCTGCGACCTCTTCTTACTACGCATTTCACGAGTGACGAACAACGCACCACGTTTATGACTCGGCTCGAACAACACTATGACGCACTCATTGATCTCTTGCAAAGCCTCTATGGTGATCGACCCGATTTTGCTAAGCAAGTACAACAAATAGTAGAAACCGCCGCAAAAGCATTTATCGAACGTCCAAGAGCTTTACGTATGCTTGATGCCAATCGTGACCCGCGCTGGTTTCAGCATGAGCGTATGGTGGGGGGAATGTGTTATGTCGATTTATACGCGGGTAATCTCAAAGGGATTCGCGCGCGAATTCCCTATTTTCAGGAGCTGGGTCTCACCTATTTGCATCTCATGCCGCTCTTTCTAGCACCTGTGCCAGAAAATGACGGTGGTTATGCCGTGAGCAGTTTTCGACAGGTACGTCAACCACTGGGGACCATGCAAGAGTTAAGCGATCTTGCAGTAGAATTACGGGCAACGGGCATTAGTCTGGTACTTGATATGGTCATGAACCATACTTCGGATGAACATGAGTGGGCACTGCGTGCTAAACAGGGTGATACTACCTACCAAGACTACTATCTCATGTTTCCTGACGAGACCCTGCCCACCCTGTACCAACAGAACTTGCGCGAAATCTTTCCTGAAAAGGCACCGGGAGGCTTCACGTTCGTGCCAGAGGTACAACGTTGGGTGTGGACAACCTTTCATCGTTATCAGTGGGACCTCAACTACGCGAATCCAGCAGTCTTTAATGCGATGCTAGGCGAAATGCTCTTTCTCGCCAATCAGGGGGTTGAGGTGCTCCGGCTGGATGCTGTGCCATTCTTATGGAAACAGCTTGGAACAAGTTGTGAGAACCTTCCACAAGCTCACACACTTATGGAGGCATATGCCATACTCTTTCAGATTGTCGCACCCGCTACAATCTTTAAGTCCGAGGCAATTGTGCATCCTGATGAAGTGGTGAAGTACGTTGGTAGTGAGGAGTGCACTATCAGCTATAATCCTTTGTTAATGGTTCTCATGTGGGAAGCGATGGCAACCGGCTGGACACATTTGCTGCAGCATAGCATGATAAAGCGGTTTAACCTTCCTCCAGGCACATCCTGGGTAAATTATATTCGTAGTCATGATGACATTGGGTGGGGATTTGCGAATGAGGATTGCGCTGAGGTTGGTATCGACGGTGGGATACACCGTATCTTTCTGAACCGCTTCTACACAGGACAAGTTGAGGGAAGCTTCGCGATTGGTCTACCCTTTGGCTATAATCCTCAGGATGGGGATATGCGCATCTGTGGCACAACGGCCTCGCTAGCAGGTTTAGAACAAGCACTCGGTAGTGGAGATGGATATGCCGTTGATATGGCGATTCGACGCATCTTGCTAATGATGGGCATTATACTCACGGTTGGAGGCATTCCTCTCCTCTATCTCGGTGATGAAGTTGGAACTCTCAACGATTATAGCTACCGGCTCAATCCTGCGAAAGCAGATGACAACCGCTGGGTGCACCGCCCCTACTCTCACGAACAAACGCTAGCGTTACGGCACAATACCGCATCTGTTCCTGGCCGCATTTTCACTGGCGTACATCACATGATCGCAATAAGGAAATCATATCCTATTTTTTCCGCGCATAATCCAACTACGTGGTTAAACGGAAACAACCCACATATTGCGCTGTTTACACGGCAGCATGGCAAACAATCGGTGTATGTAGCGACAAATTTCAGTACCTCGGCCCAGACCTTAAACATTCATGATTTTATTATGGATGAACAAGTCGTTGACCTGCTGACACAAGCGACATATCAGCGTGATGAGCTTGTCACACTCGCTCCGTATGATATGGTGTGGTTGTGCAGTAAGAGTGAGAAACATGCATAACAATGTGATACAGTAGGAGGAAATGGTTTCAATAGCAAAATGAGCAAAGCTCTACTGCCTGATTGAAGGAGTCACTGCATGGCAAGCCATAGAGTAAGGGTTGGTGTAATTGGGTGTGGAAAGATTAGCGATGTGTATTTCCAGGCGGGCAAGATATTCGATATCCTCGATATCGTGGCATGCGCGGACTTAGACTTTCCACGAGCAGAAGCTAAGGCTAAACTGCATGGTGTTCCGCATGCCTATACAGTAAGTGAACTGCTTGCAGACCCACAGATTGAACTAGTTCTCAATCTAACTATTCCAAATGCTCACGCCGACATTGCACTACAAGCCATTCGTGCTGGAAAGTCTATCTACAACGAAAAGCCTTTAGCTCTGACACGTAGTGAGGGACAGGAGATTTTGACGCTGGCCAAAGCTCGTAACGTCCTTGTGGGGTGCGCGCCTGACACTTTTTTAGGGGCAGGCATTCAGACTTGCCGCAAGTTGATTGACGAGGGCGCGATTGGTGAACCTGTAGCCGCCTCTGGCAATATGCTTTCTCATGGGCCAGAAAGTTGGCATCCCGATCCGAACTTCTTTTACCAGCCTGGTGCGGGTCCGCTCTTCGATATGGCCCCATACTACCTTACAGCATTCATCAATCTTATCGGTCCGGTGCAGCATGTTACTGCATCTGCCCGTATCACATTTCCCCAAAGGACAATCGTCAGTGAGCCGCACCATGGTGAGGTCATTCATGTGAACACCCCGACACATATAGCGAGTGTCTTAACTTTCGCAAATGGAGCTATCGGCACACTTGTGACAAGTTTTGACGTGTGGTCAAGCCAACTGCCTAACATTGAAATCTACGGGACAGAAGGAACACTTCGCGTGCCGGATCCGAACATCTTTGGTGGTCAGGTGCTTATCCGGCATGGGCGCGAGAAGGAATGGCAAGAAGTCCCGCTAACGCATGTGTACAGTGAGCAAATTCGTGGCATTGGTGTCGCGGATATGGCGTTAGCCCTACGTTCAGGACGCGCTCATCGCGCAAATGGCACAATGGCCTATCATGTCGTTGATGTAATGCAAGCCCTGCTCCAGTCCTCGGATACAGGGAAACATATAGATATTGAGAGCACATGTACACGTCCTGCACCCTTACCGGCGGAATTAGTATATGGACAGCTTGACGAGTAGACCAGTATATGACATTAATCCAGGAAAGGAGAACGCAGTATGAACCGAGATGTTGCAAACAGAAGACTACGAGCGGGTATTGTTGGTGGTGGACAAGGCTCATTTATTGGTGCAGTGCATCGTATCGCCGCTGAGCTAGATGGTCAAGCAGAGGTTATTGCCGGTGCGATGTCAACTGACCCGCAACGCGCCGAAGCCTCTGCACAAGCATGGTTCCTTCAACGCTCGTACAACAGTTTTCAGGAGATGGCAGAGCAGGAGGCACAACGGTCAGACGGTATCGATTTTGTGATGATTACCACTCCCAATCATATGCACTTCCCCGTTGCGAAAGCCTTTTTGCAGCATGGAATACATGTCGTCTCCGATAAACCAATGTCCTTTACGCTTGAGGAGGCGCAAGAAGAAGTTGCACTGGTGGGACAGAATGACCTTATTTTTGCCCTGACGCATAATTATACAGGCTATCCTACTGTGCGTCATGCACGAGAACTGGTACGAAACGGCGCACTCGGGACCATTAGAAAGGTTCTGGTTGAATATGTCCAGGATTGGCTGATGGACTCACTGGAAAAGGCAGGAAACAAGCAAGCATCATGGCGCACAGATCCCACAAAATCAGGCATTTCTGGTTGTGTTGGTGACATCGGGACCCACGCAGAAAATCTGCTTGAGTTTATCACGGGCCTCAAAATTACATCGCTCTGTGCTGACCTGACGACATTTGTTGAAGGTAGGGCGCTTGAAGATGATGCGAACATGCTGCTGCGACTGGAGAATGGTGGTAAGGGTTTCCTCACTTGTTCGCAGATTGCCGCAGGTGAAGAAAATAATTTGACGATTCGCATTTATGGTAGCAAAGCTGGAATTGAGTGGCACCAGATGGAACCAAACACGCTGCTATTCAAGGAGCAAGGGAGACCGCAGCAAATACTGCGTACGGGACTAGCTTATATGAGTGATGAGGCAAAATCAGCAACACGTCTGCCTGCCGGACATCCAGAAGGGTTTTTAGAGGCATTCGCCAATCTCTACAAGATGATTATAGCTGATATTCGCAGGGTTGAAGAGGGAAACAAACCACTTGGTGGCTATCCAACGGTATACGATGGGTTACGTGGCATGCAGTTTGTCACGAAGGCCGTCGAAAGCTCCCGCAATGGAAGTGTGTGGGTGAATTTGTAGATGAGTAACATTCCGTCTCTTCTCACGAAGCATTGCGAGAAGAGGCGGGGAGGAATACACAATGGATGCAGCAATCAAAAAACAGGTGTTGCGTTTGTTTACCTATGGTCTGTATATCGTGATGGTAAGCGATAAAGACCAAGTCAATGGCTTTACCGCGAACTGGTTGACACAAGTTTCTTTTGAGCCGCCACTGCTTGCGGTTTCTGTAGAAAATGATGCGAAATCTCTTTCCATGATCCAAAACAGCGGTATCTTCACAGTAAATGTCCTGCGTTCAGGACAGCGCGAACTTGCCGGTACGTTAGGGAGGTCTGCGCTAAAAGTTCCTGACAAGCTCAGCGGAGTACCTTATGCAAAGACGGAGGCAGGATATCCAATTCTGCAAGACGCTCTTGGTTGGGTTGCCTGTGAGGTTCGCCAGTCAGTACCTGCAGGTGACTCAACACTTGTAATTGCTGAAGTGGTTGATGTGGGGATACAGACCGAAGGGCAACCGCTTACAATGGCAGAAGCGGGCTTTCGTCACGCTGGTTAGTAAGAGATTGGACTGTTTGCGAGTTGCTTTACAGGTGCACTATACTCAATAGAGGAACACTATAACTTACTATTCAGGAGTAACTTCATGCAAAACGGTATCTCCTCTGGTACCGAGCTACAACGCACCGATTGTGCCTTTTGTCAGCGTAGCACCATTGCCTCATATATCCTTAAAGAGACGCAAAACTTTTACCTTGTTACCGATCATGCACCACTTGTCGAGGGCCATGTATTAATTGTTCCAAAGGCTCATTATGCTTGCTATGGTGCTGTTCCCGCTACATTGGATCAAGAGCTATTCGCACTCAGGAGCGAGGTGCAGCACTTTTTTGAGCGGTATTATCGTCCTGCCATCTTCTGGGAACATGGTGTCTTTCACCAAACCGTGTTTCATGCGCATTTGCATTGCTTTCCATTTGGCCCATTAGATCAAAAGCAACACCACTTGTGCCAACGGCTCGCCTCTGAAACCTTACAGAGTCAAGAGATGCTTCGAGCGTGGTATGCTTCAAAAGGTCATTACTTCTACTTGGAACCGGATCAAGCTTTCCTTTTTGCCCCTAAAAATGAAGACTATTTTCGTATCACGCAAAGTGTTTTCTGGCCTAAGGTATCAGCTCTGAATGGTCAAAAAATATGGCATTCTACGCAGCAGAGGCAAAAAGAGGGTGTGAGTCGTATCGAGGCGACATTTACAAAATGGCGGATGTACCAACAGGAGGATGTGACGTATGCCAATGAAGCCAGTGCATGATGAATTTTTGATTGCCGACGATGTTACACTTCATTGGGTGCAGTGGGGGGAGCACGGACAGCCGATCATCTGTATTCATGGCCTCACCGCTAACGCGTTCTGCTTTCAGTCTGTTGCTGATGACCTCGCAAATGACTATCAAGTGTTTGCCTATGACCTTCGCGGTAGAGGTGATAGCGATAAGCCAGAGGATGGGTATAGTGTGCCTATTCATGCCGCCGACCTTGCTGCACTGGTCGAAGAACTTGGTCTCGAACGCCCAATACTTATAGGCCACTCATTGGGCGCGCTCATCGCCCTTTACTTTGCCGCGCAGTATCCCGACAAATTAAGTAAGCTCGTCTTAGTTGATGCAGGCACTCCACTTCCGTGGACTACACCGGCTGAACAACCTGCATGGCTCACATCTGCAATTAATCGTTTAGGGACCACGGTTTCCTCGTTTGGGGAGTATATCCAACGTTTGAAAGCTGCTCCGTTTCTTGGTCCCTACTGGAACGAGTATATGGATATCTACTTCCAGCATGATGTTCTGCATGAGAGTGATGGTTCAGTGCTATCGAAGTGCTATAGAGCAGGAGTTTTGGAAGAGGCCGAACACTTTGATGAAGCACGCCCGGAACAACAATGGGGACACGTGACTGTTCCTACATTGCTCTTGAGGGCTGGACAGGGACTGTTTACGGAGAATGACCAGCTTGTGCCAGAGCAGGCTGCTGAAGAGGCAGTGCGCAGTATACGTGATTGTCAGTATGTCAATTTTCCCGAACTCAATCACTATACTATTCTCTTTCTTGCTGGACAGGGTCCACTGCGCTCTATTCGAACATTTTTAGGTGCATAGGAGTACGCTTTTCTTGAAGCTGAGAAGGGAAATATTTCATGGCGATTCAAACAGTTGGCATTGTCGGTGCCGGTCTCATGGGAGCGGGTATCGCCCAGACGTGTGCGCAGTCTGGTTACGAGGTTATTGTGCGCGAGATCAACCAACAGTTTCTTGAGAAGGGTCTCTCGCGCATTTATGATGCATGGAATACGATGGCCAGCAAAGGTAAACTGACACAGGCTCAAGTGGACGAAAACCACGCTCGTATTCATGGCACGCTCAATATTGAGGATTTCTCCCAGTGCGATCTTGTGATCGAGGCAGTGATCGAGAACATGGAGGAGAAACTTCGTTTGTTCCCGGTGCTCGACCGTGTGCTAAAGCCAGATGCGCTCCTCTTGAGCAATACATCCTCGCTCAATATTACACAGATGGGTGCAGTGACAAAACGACCGGATAAGATTTGTGGGTTACACTTTTTTAATCCTGCTCCCGTTATGAAGCTTGTAGAGGTTGTTCAAACTATTTCCACCTCACAGGAGACCATAGAAACCGTCAAGCAATTCGCAGTCTCGCTTGGCAAGACACCTGTGCTCGCGAAGGATACAGCTGGCTTCATTGTCAATTTCTTATTAATCCCTTATTTGCTGGCCGCCATTCGCATGCTAGAAAATGGTATGGCGACACGTGATGATATAGATACGGCAATGAAGCTTGGATGTGGCTACCCAATGGGTCCATTTACGCTGCTTGATTATGTAGGACTCGACACTACCATGTGGGCTGCCGAGGCGATCTATGAAGAGTACAAAGACCCATTGTATGCACCCCCACCTCTATTGAGAAGAATGGTTATCTCAGGGATGTATGGGAGAAAGAGTGGTAGAGGGTTCTACGAGTATCCCTCTTAATGTCACTTTTATGGGGAATAAATGACTGTAAGGGGATGTTTTCTTTAGTGAAACTCCTAAAATTACATAATTAATGTCCCCCAATATGTAACATTTTCCCTAACCAAAAATACTATCACTATGCGTTGAGGGGCAGTATGCTCGTTAGAATGTTTTAGAAGGTGTTACACATAGAGGGAAGTTCTTACAGTACATTTTGAAAGTTGTGATAGGAATGAATCAGATACAAGAGAGACCAGAAAAAGTGTTTCACTTCCAGGACTTGGTAGTGTGGCATGCTAGGATGGAGAACCACTCTCTTCCCATTCCTGGTGTCGTGGTGGGTCAGGAAAACGAGAGCGTCATCATCAGGGCACGAGTGGATGGGAAGGTTAAAGAGTTTACAGTTCCATCAAATGAATTGGTTGATAGATAAAGACAAAAGAGGGGAGAGTCACTAAACGAACTTAGTGACTCTCCCCTCTTTTGTCTTTTTCCTTATTCAGGATTGGTTGCACGTTT
>CAXTCR010000151.1:0-9635 GCA_964242555.1 uncultured Ktedonobacteraceae bacterium | reverse complement strand
GTTTCCAGAACTACACAGGCCCAACACTGGCTGACTTTATACGCTTGAATATGGCAATTCCACCAGCAGATAAGCCAAATATTCTTGGCGTTGTTGGAGGCGATCTGGCAGGTTTCCCCAATGGTCGTCGTGTCTTCGACGATACCACAACGGTCGAACTACGTGCGCTGGCTGGCCTTACGATTCCACTTGTTGACCCTAGCTACAAACCAGACGCGGCAGCTGGTTTGATCGACCAGTTCAACCCGCCACAGATACCAGACGGTGTTCGTTATCAGGACTCCTTCCCATATCTTGGCACACCATTTGGCGGCTATCAGAGCATTCCGCATCCAGTGGGGGCATAAACTACTGTTATTCTCAGTATAGTTCAGAGGAACTTGGTAGTTTGGGCTGCCAAGTTCCTTTTCTTTGTTAAGAGAAGAGGAATGGTGATGGTCGAGAACAATGAGAAGCGGGTACAGACCGGTCATGTGGTGCTGGACATCGGTGGAACTATTGGGTCTCTTATCATTTACACAAAAGAACACCTACTAGGCTATCAGATTGATGTAAGCCTGAAGGGAAATACGAGCGCGAAGAGAGTACACACAGATGTACTCGAACGAAGAATTGGTGGGCGTCGAGTATTCGCCGCCGTCTTCGCGGAACTGGTAGAAGGCGAGTATGTGACGCACAGCGAACCAGCCGAGACATTTACCATCGTAGGCGGACAAATCGAGGAACTGAACTGGTGTGATGCTGATGTGTATGTGCCGCCGATTAGCTATGCAGAAGTCAAGGATCGTAGCTCATTTCAACGTGCGTCCAGTATTTTGCCACCACGCTATCAAGGAGGGAAACAGGTTAGTTCAGCGCCCATGAGTAGTGGGCCGATGCGATACACAGAGGAGGGACAAGTAGCATGGGACGAGATGTGGACCAATTTCTGTGATTTGGCGTTGGCGGGTGGCCCACCACATCGCGATACGCTGTTAGAACCTGTCCCTCCGGACGAGGTACAGGCAGATATAGCGAGTTACGAACGCGTGGTGGCAGAGATCGAGCGTGGCCTGCGGCTTGTGACCGGACTACCCATTGTACGCAGCGAACGCTTAGGCTGGATTGGCATACAGTGCGATAACGAAGACATGGCGTTATGGCTTTTGCGCGCCATCATCGTAGAAAACGTCTGCGTGAGACGCGAGGGTGCAACGCTCTTTTTGCCAGTTGGTCCAAACTTCAGATTAGAGAAAGAGATTAAGAATGTAGTTACAGTGGTCGCGAAAACGCATCATTACTGGCTAGAGCATATGGGGTTGTAGATGCGTTTCGCCGCTTATTGAGATAGAATACTATCAACAGGTATTTTTCTAGTGAAATACAGAAAGATAGTAGTGTATGACATGGGAACCGGAGCTTGACGAGTTGCGTCGGCGCGAAGAGTTGGCGCGGGCGATGGGCGGAACGGAGAAGATAGAGAAGCATCATGGGCAGGGACGTTTGACGGTACGTGAGCGCATCGAGTTGTTGCTTGATGCGGGGACTTTTCATGAGATTGGTGCGTTAGCGGGAACTGCACAGTATGGGGATGATGGAGAGTTAAAGTCGTTTCAACCAGCGAACTTTGTGTTTGGCACGGGTCGGATCCAGGGGCGCAAGGTTGTGGTAGGGGGCGATGATTTTACGGTACGAGGTGGAGCTGCAGATGCCGCAATAGTGGGGAAACAGACCTATTCGGAGCAGTTGGCGAATAGTTTGCAGTTGCCACTTGTACGGCTGGTGGATGGGACGGGCGGAGGTGGAAGTGTGAAGATGCTGGAGCAGCATGGCTTTACGTATGTGCCGGCGAATCCCGGGTGGGATTATGTGGTGGATAATATGAGTGTGGTGCCCGTTGTGGCTGCATGTTTGGGATCAGTTGCAGGACTAGGGGCGGCACGATTGGCGGCTTCACATTTTTCGGTAATGGTCGAGGGGATCGCGCAGTTGTTTGTGGCAGGTCCACCGGTCGTGAAATCAGGCATGGGGGAGGACCTGACGAAGGAGGAACTGGGAGGCGCGGCTATTCATCGCAACAGTGGTGCGGTCGATGCGGTTGTGGCGAGCGAGCAAGAGGCGTACACACTGATACGACAGTTTTTGTCGTACCTGCCGCAAAATGTATTTGGGCTGCCACCAGTGCAGACTACAAGCGACCTTCCAAACCGCAAGGACGAGTCGTTATTGACGGCGATACCGAGGAACAGGCGTCGACCGTATCGTATCCGTCCTATCCTCAATGCTATTTTTGACGAGGGGTCAGTGTTTGAACTGGCACGGTATGGACGCGCGACCGTTACGGCTCTGGCACGACTGGATGGGCACCCGGTAGGAGTTGTGGCTGCAGACCCATATATGGGCGGCGGCGGTTTGACCGTTGAGGGTGCGGACGCGATGATACGGCTGGTTGACCTGTGTCAGACGTTTCACCTGCCGATCGTCACGCTGACGGACCAGCCGGGGTTAGTGATTGGACGTGAGGCGGAGCGCAGGGGCACGATTCGCTATGGAGTGAGGGCGATTTCGGCGGTCTATCAGGCAACGGTACCGGCGGCGGAGGTGATTATTCGCCGGGTGTTTGGGGTTGGTGGCGCGGGTATGACGAACCGGCATGGGTTTACGCAACGCTATGCATGGCCTTCGGGCGATTGGGGTTCGTTACCGGTGGAGGGAGGGATTGAGGCCGCGTATCGGCACGACCTGGAGGCGAGCGAGGACCCGAAGGTGTTGTTCGAGGAGATCCGGGAGCGTTTGGATGCTGTGCGTTCTCCGTTTCGGACGGCGGAGCGGTTTAATATCGAGGAGATTATTGACCCGCGAGAGACGCGCCCATTGTTATGCGAGTGGGTGCATGATGCATATACGTTGTTGCCACAGCAAGTAGGAAGACCAAGGCACGGCACGAGACCATAAGGCAACAAAAAATGCCTTTAGCGTGGCTAAAGGCATTTTTTGTTGCCCAGATTTACAGTGTGCGTAGTTCACGTTTCAGGATTTTGCCTGTTGCGTTTTTGGGCAAGGGCGCGTCGAGAAATTGAATGGTGCGAGGATATTTGTAGGCGGCGACGCGTTCTTTGCAGAAGTTACGGATGTCGTCTTCGCTAGCTGTCGCGCCGGGTTTGAGATAGACGAAGGCTTTGACCTCCTCGCCCATCTTGGGATCGGGCATACCGACGACCGCGACCTCTGAGATGGCGGGATGCTCGTAGAGGACCTCTTCGATCTCGCGAGGATAGACGTTGAAGCCGCCACGGATAATCATGTCTTTCTTGCGATCGACAATAGAGAAGTAGCCATCCTCGTCCATCTTGCCTATGTCGCCACTGTGGAACCAGCCGTTGCGAATGACCTCAGCGGTTGCTTCGGGTCGTTTGTAGTAGCCCTTCATAACATTGTGGCCACGAATAACGATTTCGCCGACCTCACCAACGGGCACCTCCTGATCGTTGGCATCAACGATTTTCATTTCAACGCCGTAAACGGGGAGACCGACGGTGCCCGGCTTCGTGGGCCTGTAGAGAACGTTGAACGATGCGGTTGGCGATGTTTCGGAGAGACCATAGCCTTCGAGGATAGTTATACCGAACGCATTTTTCCAGGCTTGCAGCACTTCGACGGGATTGGCCGCACCACCACTGATGCAGGTGCGCAGGCTAGACAGGTCGTACTTGTCACGGTCGGGATGGTTGAGCAGGTAGATATACATAGTTGGGACGCCGGAGAAGGTCGTCACGTGGTCACGCTGAATAATTTCGAAGGCTTTCACCGGCTCGAAACGTGTCATCAGCGTAAGCGTCGCACCCACGGTAATCAGCGTGTTCATGACGCAACTAATGCCAAAGGAGTGGAAAAGGGGCAAGGCAACGAGGCCAACATCGTCGTCATGCCACTCGATGCCAAGCGAATCTTTAGAGGTACGGGCATTGAAGAACAGATTGAAGTGGCTCAGTTCGGCGCCTTTAGGACGGCCCGTTGTGCCGCTGGTGTAGAGAATGACGGCGGTATCGTCGGGCATGGTAGGCACCATATCGAAGGTTGGTGAGGCAGTAGCCATCATTTTGTTAAAACTTGTCGCGCCTCTTGCATCGGGTACGGTTTGTGAACCGGGGGCGTTGACGACCACGAGCGAGTGACAGGTTTCTGTTTGCTCGTAGCCACTGACCGCTTCGGCGATGAAGCCTTCCCAGACGATCAGCATCACGGCATCGCTGTCCTGCAGGTGATAGTTCACTTCTGGGGCCTTGAGCAACACATTGAGCGGAACAATAGTTCCACCCGCTTTAGCGATACCATAGAAGCAGATTACAAACTGAGGAATATTCGGCAACATAAGGGCTACTTTTTGCCCTGGCTTAATACCGGCATTGACGAGCGCATTGGCGAACTGGTTAGAGGCTGCATCGAGTTGACGATAGTTCATCTTGAAATCGTCGAAGATGAGGGCAGTATGATCAGGTTTGCGTTTGCTCGTCTCGGCAAGCATCGTTGCTAGATTGAGACTCATTAGAACATGGTCCTTTCTGCTGACATCTGTAATATATGAAATTGGCAATAGCTATAGATAGCTCATTATATCTCATTTCAAACAGGACTGTTGTGTCATACGAAGGGAGCAAAAGAAGAGGTTATATAAAAATTCCATTAATATTTTCCAGAGACAGTACTATAAACATTGCGTTAGGTTTGATATACGTTGTATAGATATATCTAGTAGCATTGAAGAATCTCACATAATTGTACAAGCAGATGACTATACATATATCAAACCGTGTGAAACAATGCACATAGGTTTCTTTATTTTCACTGAGTGGGGTACTTCAATAAAGAGGTCAAAAGATGCCTCAAGTATATAACCTTGATCTGGAAACGATGCTTTACACGCTCTCACGTCGCCAACTTTCGGGAAGTTTAGTGGCGGAACTAGCACGTGGGAAGGTGGGGAGAGAGCCAGCACGTATCGAGGTCACTGTTGACAGCGGCAAAGTCGTTTCCTGCTCTCTGCTGAGTGGACGAACATACCTTACAGGTGAGAATGCGCTACAAGTAGTTGCGCAGTTGGACATGATTCCGTGGATATTCACGGCGTCATCGAATACAACAGCACCGAAGCCAATAGAACAACCAAGATTGCTGGTTGCACCTTCAGAAAGGCAAGCACCGGTAGAGAAAGTTCTGCCGTCGTCTCGTGCTCCAAGGCGGCTGGGGGTGCTGAAACAAGCAGAACTTGCGCAGTTGCCACGTAGCCACTTTCAGGTATACGCATATGTTGATGGGAGAAGGAAGATAGAGGATATCGCGCAACAGCTGAGAACGACGCCAGAACAGATTGAGCGTGTTCTTGCTGATTTACAGGACTGGGGAGTGGTGCAATATAGGTAAACAGAACAACTTACCATACATGTTATGAAGCGTTTATTAAGACAAAAGGTTGGTAGGCACAATGCAAAGTGAACTTAACGATAGACTATTACAAAATATACAGTTGGTTCGTCGCAAACGACGGGACTACTTCGGTTGGTGGTATCGCTTTACCGCTCCTCCAATACCACCACCAAACGCGCCATTGGAGCAACGAGAGATAGCACGTCAAGGAAGACTGACGAGTATCGTTATCTTTATCCTGATTTTTCTCAATGTTGGTTCAGTACCTTCTGCCACTTCTGGGTTAAATAAGGCATTAATCGGCGTGCTTATTGCATCTTTTATCATCATCGGCATTTCGATAGTGCTGAACCGGCGCGGCTTAGTGTTCTGGGCTGGATTGCTTCTCGTGCTGATCCATGCAATAGGCATCATGATTAATCTTTACACGACGCCAACCGGTTTAAGCTTTCAAGTGATTTCATCGTTTGCGATACTTATCCTGCCCACGTTGCTTGCCGCCGCTCTATTACCAGCAGGGACAGTTTTCCTGTTTGCCGCACTCAACACCATCTTCTGTTTTCTAGCGGTTATGTTTATGCCGCATGCGAAGGGCTTCAACGATCCGGCATCACTCGTGTTTGTACAGGGCGTTGTCCTGCCGGCAGTTGTGCAGGGTGCAACGGCGGGAATCTCATTCCTGTGGGTGAGTAGCTTGCAGCGAGCACTACGTGAACGGGATCAGGCGGAGGAGGTGGCACGTCTAGAGCGCGACCTTTCGGAGCAGACTGAGATTATGGCACAGCAAAAGGTGCAGTTGGAGCAGAGCATCAGCATGATACTGCAAACACAGACGCGGGTCGCGAACGGTGATTTGAATGCGCGGGTGCCATTGACCTCTGATAATGTCTTATGGTCGGTGGCTGGCACACTGAACAACCTTATTACGCGGCTACAGCGTGCACAGAATGCGGAGGAGCAGCTAGAGCGTACACATGCGAGTGCAGGATGGTTAGTGAATATTATGCGCAACCACAAGGCAGGTCAACCAATAGGAAGATATACACGTACAGGGACGGTGATCGACTCTATCGCGATGGAGTTGTTTTCACCGGCTGATACACAACCGCCACCGACGAAGCAAGAGCAACGTCAACGGCAGTAAGTTTTGATAGTGGTTCCATTGAAAGGATTTTACATGAAGGCGATTCGAGTTCACCAGCGCGGTGGCCTTGATGCAATGCATGTTGAAGAGATAGCACGTCCAAGACCTGAGAAGGGTCAGGTGTTAATTCAGGTGGCGACGGCGGGAGTAAATTACGCGGATATAGGGCAGCGTAACGGGAGCTATCCTAATCTCGCACCTCTACCGCTCACACTTGGTTTTGAGGTTGCTGGTGTCATAGAAGAGCTAGGGGAGGATGTCTCGACACTAAGCAAAGGGGCGCGCGTGGTATCGATTGTAGATGGCGGATACGCGGAATATGCTGTGGCCCATGCGTCAATGGTGATTCCCCTGCCTGACGAAGTGAGCTTTGAACAGGCAGTCGCGATTCCAGTGCAAGGGCAAACAGCTTTTCTCGCGCTGAGGAAGGCGGGGCGTTTGCAGCAGGGAGAACGGGTGCTGGTGCATTCGGCGGCGGGCGGTGTAGGCACGCTAGCGGTCCAGTTGGCGAAGCTCATGGGCGCAAGTATGGTGATTGGCAGCACGACGAACGTGGAGAAAGAGGCACTTATTCGCGAGCTGGGTGCGGACGCCGTTGTGCGTACGAACGAGCAGAATTGGGTTGAACAAGTCATGCAGGCGACACAGGGCAAGGGAGTGGACATTGTCCTGGAGGTGATTGGTGGCGAGGTTGGAATGCAGAGCCTGATGTGTTTAGCACCCAACGGACGCATGGTTGTGTATGGTTCATTGTCGGGTTCAGTCACCCAAGTTCCGGCTCAAATGTTAATGCCCAAAGCGCTGAGCGTCATTGGGTACAACACGAACATCCAGAGTCGCGAGGACCAATTGGGAGCAAGCAATGAGTTGCTACGTTATATTGCTGCTGGTCAATTGCGTGTGACAGTGAACAATAGCTTTCCGCTGGTAGAAGCGGTGGAGGCACATAAAGCAATAAGCGAACATAAGACGCGTGGTAAGGTCATATTAACAGTTTAAGTAGCAAATATTCTGAAAGGAAACTCTCTTGTCCGAATTTGCCCCCCTTACCAATGAGCAAGCAATACTTCCAAGCTCATTAGATGTAGCGCAGGAACCGACAAAGCCGGTGACGCCGATATTCCAGCTCCTCCTGTCTCTTGCAAATGTTGTCGTCTGGTTATCGATCATTCCGCTCTACCAACTGTTGTTGCCAGCACAGGTGGCGGTACTTGATCCTAAAAACAAGATTTCAACACTTTCGTTTATTATCTTTATCGCGGGTGTCACCTCTGTACTTGCGCAACCATTAGCGGGCGCGTTTAGTGATCGCACAACGTCGCGCTTTGGGCGTCGCCGTCCGTGGATCATCGGCGGCATGCTGCTGGTGGTGGTGGCGATGTTACTGATGGCGAATGCCCCAAATATTCCGCTGCTGGCAGTTGAGCTAGGTGCGTTTGGTCTGGTAATGGGTGCAGTACTTTCCCCGGTGCTGGCGATTATACCAGACATGGTTCCTGTGCGCCAACGTGCAACGGTATCAGCATTTGTGGGTTTGGCGCAACCACTTGGAACACTTATCGGTATTATCTTGATCGCACAGGTCATTCGTTCGACGCAAATCTCGTACTACGTTGTGGCCGCCATTTTGTTTGTGGTTATCATGGTCTTCGCGCTATTTGTGCGTGAGACGCCTATCGCGAAGGAAAGTGTGCCGCCATTCTCATTCCGTGAGTTCTGGAGTCACTTCTTTATCAATCCTGTGAAATATCCCGATTTCGGTTATACATGGATTGCGCGCTTCCTCGTAATTATGGCTCAGACCATCCTAGTAGAGTTTATTCTCTTCTACCTGAATGATGTTATACATTATGAGAAGCTCTTTCCGGGGCAGAGTGCACAGCAGGGCGTGTCGATATTCCAGGGCATCTACACAATTACGCTGATTGTCTCGACGATTATCGCAGGCATCATTTCTGACCGCATACAGAGGCGCAAGATATTTGTGGTAGTTGCAAGCATCATCATGACGATAGCGCTGCTGCTGCTGGCATTTGTGCCGGGATGGACAACAGTATTGGTTGTCGCGGCTGTGTTTGGAATTGGCTTTGGCATCTACATTTCGGCGGACATCGCGCTTGCGACGCAGGTGTTGCCACGAGTGCAGAGTCAGGGCAAGGACCTTGGCTTTATCACGGCGGCCAACATTTTACCGGAGTTGTTTTTTCCTGTGATTTCTTTTGTGGCGTTTGGCCTCTTCAATGGCTATCCGGCGCTGTTCACGATTGCAGGTGTTGCGACTCTAATTGGTGCGATGTGTATCTTGCCAATTAAAGGCGTGCGATAAATCGCAATATCAGAACGGGCCTCAAATGACCACCACACCACGTACACGATGTGTTGGTCATTTGAGGCCAGTTCTGATATACCTAGCCCTTAAAAGCGTTGATATTTTCCTGTAGGTAGGCATCCATTGTGCGGGGTTTTTGGTGAATGAGCTGCCCTAGGTCGGGGGTGACGGGTGAGCCACCACCTTGACGATAGAATTGATTAAGCTTGACGAGGCTGTCAGCATACCAATCGGAGAGGCCAGCGGATTTTAGTGCCCCAAACATGGCCTCGTCGGGAACGGAGACATAGGTGATGTGCTTGCCAAGTAGTGTTGAGAGTTTTTCAGCGAGTTGGGCATCGGTATGTGCCTCTGGTCCGGTGATATCGTAAGCACGGCCTTCGTGACCCTTTTCGGTGAGAACATTGGCGGCAGCGATGGCGACATCACGCGTATCCACGTGGCTCACCTGCGCGTTCTCAAGTGGCTCGTAAAATGCGGCTTGCGAAGCGATTGTATGGGCATGCGAGGGAACGAAGTTTTGCATAAAGGAGTTCAGGCGCAGAAACGTATAAGGAATACCTGATGAAAGGATAGCGTTTTCTGCCTGCGCGTGCACAACGGTAAACGGGCAGATGGCGTTTACGTCGGCTCCCAGGACGGATTGTTTGACGATATGCCCTACGCCTGCGGCTTTGGCCTCATCAACCATCATGGCCTCGATGTCTGGTAGTTGCGGGCTGCTGGGCGTTAGGATGTAGAAGTGCGTCACGCCCTGTA